>CAJUFP010000098.1 GCA_910585645.1 uncultured Hungatella sp.
TTCCTCCCCTCCCTGGCTCCACGACTCCCCCGCCCTTTGCTCACTCAACAATATATCAACATGACAAAATGAAAGCTATGGTTTATCCAGGTTAGGAAATCAGTAATGGAAACAACAGAAATTATAATATTAATATACTGCATTAGAGGATTTCGTTTACTTTTTTAGAACTGACAAGGGCAGTTTTTTTGTATTAGTTTTTCTTATTAGATAACCCTGAAAGTCAAATTGATTCCCCAACATGAAGTTTTTATAATAAATACAGAACGAAAGCAAGCCATTGATAAAAAGCTGGATGGCATGACGCTTCCTGTCTTTGGCGGCCGCAAGTCATAAAAGTGAAAGGAATGGAGGAAGTACAGATGGCGAGAGAAGTAATGATTGTAACCGGCGCAGGCCAGATCGGCATGGCTATTGCCCGGAGAATGGGGTATGGAAAGAAGATTGTCCTTGGAGACAAAAAAACGGAAAACGCAGAGGCAATGGCTAAGGTCATGAGGGAAGCCGGTTTTGACGTGGCCCCCATGGAGATGGATTTGTCTTCCAGAGAATCCATTGGGAATCTGATTGCGGAGGCAAAAAAGTACGGTGAAATCACCATGCTGGTGAACGCGGCCGGAGTATCTCCAAGCCAGGCGTCGGTCGAGACGATTTTGAAGGTTGATCTTTACGGCACCGCGGTGCTCTTGGAGGAGGTGGGAAAGGTTATGGCTTCCGGAGGCGTGGGGGTGACGATTTCCAGCCAGTCAGGACACCGTATGAGGCAGCTTTCTCCCGAGGAGGATGAACAACTGGCCTGCACGCCCACAGAGGAACTGCTGTCACTGGAAATCCTGCAGCCGTCCAACATCCGTGATACGCTTCATGCCTATCAGATGGCAAAACGCTGTAATGAAAAACGTGTCATGGCTGAATCTGTGAAGTGGGGCGAGAAGGGCGCGAGAATCAATTCTATTTCTCCGGGAATTATTGTGACGCCGCTGGCAATGGATGAGTTTAACGGGCCGAGGGGAGATTTCTACAAAAATATGTTCGCGAAATGCCCTGCAGGCCGTCCGGGAACCGCGGATGAGGTGGCAAATGCAGCGGAACTGCTGATGAGCGACAGAGGGGCTTTTATTACAGGCGCGGATTTCCTGATTGACGGCGGCGCGACAGCTTCCTATTTTTACGGGCCTTTGAGGCCTCAGGAATAAGGACAAATTTCATGATGAAAGCATTACTTGTAAACGGAAGTTCAAGGAGAGAGGAGAATAGCGGAAATGGAAAAGAGAACACTTGGCGCCAGCACTCTTAGGGTCAATCCCGTTGGCCTGGGATGTATGGGATTCAGCCACGCTTCGGGAGAGCCTACAGAGAAGAGCACTGCGGTAAAGACGCTTCGGGAGGCTTTTGAGATCGGGTATGACTTTTTTGACACGGCGGAGGCTTATACCGGTGTCAGCCCGGACGGCATGGTTTCCTATAATGAAGAGCTGGTGGGGGAGGCCGTGAAGGGGATTCGGGACAAGGTGGTCATTGCCACAAAGATGGGGGTTAAGCACAATGCAGACCGGACCTTAAGACTGGACAGCAGCCCGGAAACCATAAGAAAAAGTCTTGAGGAAAGCTTAAGGAAGCTGGGGACAGACTATGTTGACCTGTATTATCAGCACAGGATCGACCCAGAAGTGGAGCCGGAGGTGGTGGCCGAGACCATGGGGAAACTGATAAAAGAGGGAAAGATACGCTATTGGGGCATTTCGGAAACCACAGAAAGATACCTGCGCCGGGCCCATGCCGTATGCCCTGTTACGGCCATTGAAAACAGGTATTCCATGATGGCCAGGTGGCATGAGGCCGTCTTCCCGGTGTGCGAGGAACTGAATATTGCCTATGTGGCCTTTTCTCCCATGGCAAACGGGTTCCTTACAGGGAAATATACGCCTTCCACAAAATTTGAGGGAAGCCAGGATTACCGGGCAGGTATGCCCCAGTACACCCAGGAAGGGTATGAAAAGGCGAAGGAGCTTTTGGATTTGCTGACTAAGATGGCGGGAGAGAAGAACGCGACTATGGGCCAGTTGTCCCTGGCGTGGATGATCAACAAGAAACCGTATATTGTACCGATTCCAGGCTCCCGCAAGATCGAACGGCTGAGAGAAAACTTTGAGGCAGGCAATGTGGTTCTGACGCAGGAAGAAATTGCCATGATTGATTCCAGGCTGGATACCATGGAATTTGATGTGTTTGGCGGCCATGGCGCTAAATAGAATGAGTACACAAAAGGATGCTTTCCAACGTCATGGCAGGTGCCGCGAAGCGGTGCGTGCCGCTGCAAAAAAGGAGGAAAACCAAATGGAATTTGTAACATTGAGAAACGGCGTAAAAATGCCCATGGAGGGGTTCGGCGTCTTTCAGGTGCGAGATAAGGAGGAGTGTAAACGCTCTGTGCTGGATGCGATCAAGGCAGGATACCGCCTCATTGACACGGCTGCTTCCTATACCAATGAGGATGCTGTGGGGGAAGCGGTTCGGGAGGCCATAAAGGAGGGAGTCTGTACCAGGGCGGAACTGTTTATCACCTCCAAGATGTGGGTGCAGGACATGGAAAGCTATGATATGGCGAAAGAGGCCATTGACGCTTCTCTGGAAAAGTCAGGACTGGAATACTTGGACCTGTATCTGCTGCACCAGGCCATGAAAGATTATTTCAGCGCGTGGCGGGCCATGGAGGATGCTTACGCGGAGGGAAAATTAAAGGCTATCGGCGTTTCCAACTTTTACCCCCATGTGCTGACCAATTTCTGCGAGACGGTGAAGGTGAGGCCTATGGTGAACCAGGTGGAGCTTCACCCCTACTATGCCCAGGAAAAGGCGCTGGAAACCATGGCTTATTATGACGTGGCACCGGAAGCATGGGCGCCCCTTGGGGGAGGACGTTATAAACCCTTTGAGAACGAGATGCTGAAAGGGATCGCGGCGGCACACGAAAAGACCGTAGGCCAGGTGATCCTGCGCTGGAACGTGCAGAGGGGCGTGGTGGTCATCCCCAAATCCACCCACAAGGAGCGGATTGAGGAGAATTTCAACATCTGGGATTTTTCGCTGACAGAGGAGGAGATGAAGCAGATTTCCTCTCTGGATATGGGGTATGTGGGCACGGCGGTAAAGCACTTTGACCCGGAGTTTGTGCGCATGTGCAACGGAAGGAAGATTCACGACTGATGAAAGAAGTGTTAAAGCAGTGTGACAAAAAGCCAATGGTTATGGAGGCGGAATGCCACCCGTCCTATCCGGGGGAGCAGGTGACTCTGGAATCCCTGCAAAAGCTTGCGGTTACCAAATGTAATTTTGAAGATGAGTCCTCATAAAATTGTCTTAAAGTGTCAGGTGTGGGAAATAGGTTCCGTGCCTGGCACTTTTATACGCCCTGGCCCCCACAGAGGAATATGCCGTTAAAGCGGCGCGTGGGTGGTTGATTCCCTCATTTCCTCCCCTCATTTCTAACCAATAAAGAATAACAGCAAAACCAACATTGGCAAGAATTAACATACAATTCTTGTCTTTTTTATTTTTCTAAATTCCCCAGGAAAAAGACAAAGCTAACAACGTTATCATATTCCGCCAAGATACGAACGGATTTGCCGCCCAAAATCCAATAAAATATAGCCATCAGGTAAAGAAAACCACAGGAGGAAAAACATGTTCGATAATTTTTTAATCAGGAAAGACAGCCTGAAAAATGAAAAGGATGACCATGGCAATGTGATCGGTTTTACCTTTGCGGCCAGGAACGCCAACTACAGAGGCGTGTACCTTTCCCTGCATAATGGGTACTATATCAAAGTGGACGGCATCCAGTATAAACGGGATGTGCAGACCTTTGAGATCAACGGAAAAGAACCCAGAAGCTTTGAGGAGATCAAGACTGCCGTGTGGGAGCACTGGGATTATGACGACGAGGGCATTATCCATGTAAAAAAGGAGGGAGGGCTTGCCCCCGGCCGCCATACCATCGAATTTCAGCAGTCTGTTCTTGCCGCTTACGGTTACCTTCCCACAGATGAGGAGTGGGTAAAATGTCCGCCGGAACCGGGAACCGGAGCTGGCTCTGACAAAACGAAAAACATTGTGACATATGAATTGGAACTTCAGGAATAGGAGGGAAGAAGTTTATGGGAAAAATCAGACGAGGGGTTTCACTTTACAGCTATCAGCAGGCGCAATTTTTTAAAGAATTAGATCTGGAAGGCCAGATTCGCGAGGTGGGCGAGAACCTTTACGGGGCGGACGGGATTGAGATGCTGGATGAAATGTCGCTGAGAAACTATCCCAATCCGCCGGAAGCGTTTTTTGACCAGTGGTTTTCCTGGATGGAGAAATATGGAACCACTCCGGTGACCATGGACGTTTTTTGCGATGTACTTCAGTTCCGGGATCATGTGATGAGCATTTCCGAATGCGAGGACCGTCTGAAAAGCGATATCCGCCTTGCTAAGAAAATGGGATTTAAAAATGTCCGTACATTGGCCACAACGCCTGTGGAGGTGATGATTGAAGCGCTTCCCGTAGCGGAAGAATGCGATATCAGGATGGGAAAAGAGATTCATGCGCCGATTCCGCTGAATGGCCAGTACGTCAATGAGATCGTAGAATACTGCCAGAAGACCGGAACGAAACACTTAGGGATTGTTCCTGACTGGGGAATTTTCGCCTACCGGCCGTCAGAGGTTACCCTGGACTGGTATGTGCGCCAGGGGGCAAAGAGGGAGAGCTGCGATTTGGTGACGGAGATCTGCATGGATAACTATCTGGGAAAAAGCGATGAACTGAATAAGATCGATCTTTCCCTTTATTCGGCCGGGAATGTAGAATCCATGTTTCACCGCTATCTGAAATTCGGAGATGCGCCCAAAGATTTAATTCCGGCCTTTAACAAGATGCAGGGAATGATTCGCAGCAATGTTTCCGGATATACGGATATTGATTTTGAGGTCATGGGGCAGGCCCTTCTCTTATCCAGGACAAAGGCAGAGGATTTGAAGGAACTGATGCCCTATATCGTGGGTATTCACGGCAAGTTCTACAATATGTCCGAAATTCCGGGAAAGCCTGGTACCTATCAGGATATTTCCATGGATTATGAGGGCCCCATTGGGTTTTTGAAGGAACAAGGATATGAAGGATATATTAACTCAGAGTACGAAGGCCAGCGGCGCTTCCAGGACCGTGACGAGGCACACCTGATCAGTGAGGTGGATCAGGTCCGCAGGCATCAGGAAATGCTGAAACGATTAATCGGAGAATAAAACAGGAGGATATCATTATGAGTAAATTAAGATTAGGAATCATCGGCACCGGAGGAATCTGCAACAATAAGCATCTGCCGTCACTGGCTAAAGTTGCGGACAAGGTTGAGGTAGTGGCCCTGTGTGATTTAGATGAAGAGAAGGCAAAGGAAACAGCGAAGCGTCATGGCTTGAATGATGCGGCCATCTATACGGATTACCGGGAATTGCTGAAAGATGAGACCATTGATATCGTCCATGTCTGCACGCCCAATGTGGCCCATTGTCAGATTACCGTGGACGCATTTGAGGCAGGCAAGCATGTGCTTTGTGAAAAGCCCATGGCAGCCTCATCGGCGGATGCCCAAAAGATGCTGGACGCATGGAAGAAATCCGGGAAAAAATTTACGGTGGGGTATCAGAACCGCTTCCGCTATGATGTCCAGGTGCTGAAAAAAGCCTGTGAGGCAGGGGAACTGGGGGATATTTACTACGGAGAAGCCAATGCCATCCGCAGGAAAGCGGTTCCCACATGGGGCGTATTTCCGGATAAGTCCAAACAGGGCGGCGGTCCCTTGATTGATATCGGTACCCATGCATTAGATATTACGCTGTGGTGCATGGATAATTATGACGTGGACAGTGTAAGCGGACAGGTATTTTACAAGCTGGGCAATCTGCCGGAGGCGGCCCAGGGCAATACCTACGGGGCCTGGGATACGGACACTTATGAGGTGGAGGACTCCGCCATGGGATTTATCAAAATGAAGAACGGCGCTCTGATTAACCTGCGTGCCTCCTGGGCCTTAAACTATATGGATGCACGGGAGGCGGCCACCACTCTCTGCGGGACGAAAGAGGGGGCAGAGATTAAATATGGAGGCAGCTATCCCAAGGCAGAACTGATCTTTAATCATGTGCGCCATGGAAAGATGACCCATGAAATGTTGTCAGGGGAAGCGCTGGTAGACTATTTTGAGGGAGTCAATGAACCGGCCGGTGTTGTGGAGGCGAAGCAGTGGATTGACGCAGTGCTAAAGGATACGGAGCCCTGCGTAAAACCGGAAGAAGCGTTTCGCGTTACTCAGATATTGGAAGCGATTTACCGTGCGTCTGAAACCAATACCACCATTAAACTGGGTTAGCTATCAATGACAAGGAGAAGTGAAGATGAAAAAAATATCAGGGGCAATATTGGCAGCGGCATTGAGTATTTCTTTGATCGGATGCGGAGGGAACGCTTCTAACTCCGGCGCCAATTCTGCGGCGGGAGTATCCGGCGGCCAAAGCGGCGGGGCAGCGCAGAATGGGACTGGGGCGTCAGCGAAAACTGCGGCATCCGGGCAGGTGGACAAAGTGGTGGTAGGGCTGACGGCAAGTTCTTTTGACGTGTCGCCCTTTGGAACCAACAGCATTCCCCGCCAGTGGCTGGCCCAGAATCTGTATGGCTCTTTGTACTGCATGCCCTACTACGGGGCAACGCTGGAGGAGATGGAGCCATGGCTGGCAAAGAGCATAGAAAAAGTTGATGATACTACATATTCCGTGGAATTGTATGACTACATCCATGACAGCAAGGGAAACGCGATTACTTCGGAAGATATTGTGTTCAGCTATGAGCATTTATTTACGGATGCCCAGGAGACCAGGATCAATACTTATCTGGATTATATCGAAGTTGTGGATGATCAGCATATGCTTTTCCATTTAAAGAAATACGGACCAGGTGTTATGGAGTTTCTGGCCGGCAATTATACTCTGACCATCTGCGATAAAGACTGGTTTGAGGGCGCTTCGGAAGAAGAGCGGATGAATGACCCGGCGGTTACGGGTGCTTATAAGATCGCTTCCTATACGCCGGGAGCCGAACTGGTTCTGGAGGCAGTGGAAGATTACTGGCAGACCGATGAAAGCCTGCGGTGCAGCGCGGATATCCAGAATGTAAAGACCATTCAGTATAAAGTAATTACGGAAAACTCCATGAGAAGCATTGCCCTGGAGAATCATGAGATTGACGCGACCGTGGTTGATGCCAGCGAGTTGAAACGGTTTTATGACGGCAGCGCCCTTCCGGGCTGGAACGTGAACATTACCGGCGGCGTTTTCTGCAATACGATTTTTGTAAATATGGATTCCGGGAAATCTCCTCTTGCGGATGACGAAAACTTGAGAAAAGCCGTTTTGTACGCTTTGGATTCCGAAAGCATTATGTACGGCGGCGATTATGATGAATCAACGGCAGAGGTTTGCTACAGCTTCGGAACATCGGCCATGAACGGCTATCAGGAAAGCTGGGTCGGCTCCGACTACTGGGGATATGACCCGGAGAAGGCAAAAGAATGTTACCAGGCCTCCGGCCATGCCGATGGCCAGGTGACGATCAGGCTGCTGAGCCGAACCTCCATTGCGGACGGGATTCATTCCGTTATCATAGCCAACCTGCAGGCGGCAGGGTTTAAGGTAGAACTGCTTTCTTATGACCAGGCATTGTTTAACAGTTATAAGAACGATTCCTCACAGTGGGATTTGATTTTAGACAACAAAGGAGCCACCGGTCCTATTGTTTCCTGCTGGGACAACAATTTTAACCCGGCAGGCTATACCAACGGAAGCGTGTGCTTTACCCATGACGATCATCTGACAGAGCTTCTTACGAAGGCCACCACAGAGGGGAATACGGAGGATATCCAGGCGTTTCATGAGTATCTTAAAGAGATTGCCTGTGTGAAGGGACTGTTCACTACCTACAATCTGATGATTGCCCAGGACGGCATTCTGGAACAGAAAGTAAACGGAAATATGATGCCGAGAGTCAATGCCTATGTGTTTGCGGAGGGATATCAGTCCGTAGGTAAGCAGAACTGAGAAAAGGAATGTTAAAACAGGCGCCAGATGGCCGGAAAATGGCTTAAAGAACCTTTCGGCGCCTGTTTTTTAAAAAACAAAAACGAGGAGGAAGGACATGATACGTTATATAGGAAAACGTCTTCTGCAGATGATTCCGATTTTGCTGACTGTGGCGATTCTGATTTTTACGTTAATGTATTTCGTTCCAGGGGATCCGGTGGAGATCATGCTTGGCGATACGGCGACCCCGGAACAGATCGCGGCGGCAAGGGCAAAATTCGGTTTGGATAAGCCTTATCTGATTCGGCTTTGGAATTATCTTGTAGGTATCGTTCATCTGGATTTTGGAACGTCGTACCTTCAGGGAAGCAGTGTAGCCTCAGAGTTATTCCTGCGTTTTCCACGCACGCTGACTCTTGCGTCACTGAGTATTTTATTTACCATTGTTGTGGGTATTCCCATTGGAATTCAGTGTGCCATCCACGCCAACAAATTATCGGACAAAATCTGGATGTTTTTGACCATGCTTGGAAACTCCATGCCGGGATTCTGGCTGGCCCTTTTACTGGTTATTCTGTTTTCCGTGAAATTAGGGCTTCTGCCGTCCAATGGAACAGGGGGACTGGAGTATTATATTCTCCCTGTAGTGGCCAATTCCATCGGAAGCCTGGCGGATATTGCCCGTCAGACACGTTCCAGTATGCTGGAAGTTATCCGTTCCGATTATGTGGTGACGGCCAGGGCCAAGGGACTTCCGGAAAAAGAAGTAATCTGGAAACATGCGCTTCCCAATGCGCTGATTCCCATTATCACCGTATGCGGAAGCCGTTTTGGATTTATGCTTGGCGGGACGGTAATTATTGAATCCGTATTCTCAATTCCCGGCATTGGCATGTATATGGTCAATGGAATCAACAGCCGTGATTACCCGGTGGTTCAGGGCAGCATTATCTATATCGCGTTTATCTTTGCCTTTATCATGCTGATTACGGATTTGATTTATGCCTATGTGGACCCGCGGATTAAGGCACAGTATATAAAGTCCGTGAAGAAAGCATGAGAGAGAGGGGTGAAGGTTTATTATGGAAAAAATAAAGACTTCTTCGGCAGCAAAACGCAGCGGCGAGAATGACAAACCAGGGTCTCTGCCCTATATTTGGAGAAGGCTGAAAAAGAATCCCGGCGCAATGGTGGGGCTCATATTTGTTACAGTTCTTTTTCTGCTTTCCTTTGTTTCTCCGTTTATCTGCCGGTATGATTACCAGGAAATCGTGATGAAAAGCCGCTTTACCCTGCCCTGCATGGAACATCTTCTGGGGTGTGACGAGGTTGGAAGGGATATCCTGTCCCGCATCCTATACGGAGCCAAATATACGTTGAGCATCGGCGTCCTTTCGGTGGTTGTCAGTTGTATCCTGGGGGTGATTCTGGGAGCGGTGGCCGGTTATTTCGGAGGAAAAATTGATACGCTGATTATGAGATTTCTGGATGTCTTTCAGGCGTTCCCCAACATTTTGCTGGCTATCGCCATATCCGCCGTGTTGGGAGCCGGGTTCGATAAGGTGATTTATGCCATCGGAATAAGCGGTATTCCGGGTTTCGCCCGCATGATGCGCGCCAATATTTTAACGGTACGCAATTCGGAATTTATTGAAGCGGCCACATCCATCAACTGTTCCACGTTCCGGATTATCGTCCATCACGTGATTCCAAATGCCATCTCCCCGCTGATCGTCCAGGTGGCTATGGGAATCGCCAGCGCGGCGCTGTCGGCTTCCGGTTTAAGTTTTCTTGGGTTCGGCGTCCAGGCGCCTACGCCGGAATGGGGAGCCATGCTGGCTTCCGCCCGGGGATATATGCGTGATTATCCCCATATGGTGATTATTCCCGGACTGTTTATCATGATGACTGTTTTAAGCTTCAACCTGGTAGGGGACGCAATCCGTGACGCCCTGGACCCGAAGCTGAGGGATTAAGGAGGATACTATGGAACACAAAAAGACAGAGGGACAGGATTTGATTTCTGTAAAGAACCTGTATGTGGAATATAAATCCGGAGGGGAAACGATTCATGCGGTTAATGGGGTATCCTTTGACCTGGAAGCGGGAAAAACCATAGGGCTGGTGGGAGAAACCGGCGCAGGGAAAACATCCATTGCACGGGCGATTCTGCGCATCCTGCCGGACCACGCCACCAAGCGGGTCGGGGGAGAAATCTTTTTTAAAGGGAAAGAACTGTTAGGCCTGCCGGAACAGGAGATGCGTCCCTTAAGGGGAAAGAGCATTTCCATGATATTTCAGGACCCCATGACCGCGCTAAATCCGGTGAAGACCGTGGTGGAGCAGATTGCGGAGGGGATTCGGCTGCATCAGAATATGAACCGGAAAGATTCACTCCGGGCAGCCATAAAGATGCTGGAAACCGTTGGGATTTCCCAAGACCGTGCTTTTGAATATCCCCACCAGTTTTCAGGAGGCATGAAGCAGAGGGTGGTGATTGCCATTGCCTTGGCCTGCAACCCGGAACTGCTCATCGCCGATGAGCCTACCACCGCATTGGATGTTACGATTCAGGCCCAGGTCCTGGACCTGATGAAAAAACTCCAGGAGGAACTGGGGACAGCCATGATTCTGATTACCCACGACCTGGGGGTAGTAGCCGGAGTCTGTGATACGGTGGCAGTGGTGTATGCCGGGGAGCTGGTGGAATACGGGACAAAAGAGGATTTGTTTGATCATCCCCGGCACCCCTATACAAAGGGACTGTTCGGAGCCCTTCCGGATTTATCAAAAGATGTGAACCGGCTGTCCCCGGTGGAAGGACTCCCGCCGGATCCCAGCAGTCTGCCGGTGGGGTGCGCCTTTGCTTCACGATGCGGGTACGCGACAGACAAATGCCGAAAAGGGCATGTGGAAATGAAACGGTTTGGCGATACCCATTACGTTCGCTGTAACTGCTGCGGGGAGGAGGGATAATATGGCACTTTTGGAAATCGAACATCTGAAAAAGTATTTTTCTACGCCAAGAGGCATGGTACATGCGGTAGATGATGTGTCATTTACCATTGACCAGGGGGAGACCATGGGACTGGTGGGGGAGTCGGGCTGCGGAAAATCGACTCTTGGAAGAACCATCATTCATTTGCTGGAAAGCACGGGAGGTACCATTGGTTTTCAGGGAAAGGATGTCACTCATTTAAAAAAAGACGGGCTGAAAAAGCTGAGAGAAGATATGCAGATCATTTTTCAGGACCCATATTCCTCTCTGAACCCCAGGCTGACCATTCGTGATACCATTATGGAGCCCTTGAAGCTGTCCGGCCGTTTTAGCGGCACGGCTATGGACGGGGAAGCGGACCGGCTTATGGATTTGGTGGGGATTGAGAAACGGTTTCGTATGTCCTATCCCCATGAACTGGACGGAGGACGCCGCCAGCGTGTGGGAATTGCCAGGGCCATTGCCCTGAATCCCAAGTTTGTGGTATGTGACGAGCCGGTGTCTGCCCTGGATGTGTCGATTCAGGCACAGATTTTAAATTTACTCATGGATTTGCAGGACCAATATGGACTGACTTATTTATTTGTCACCCATGATTTGTCGGTGGTGCGCCATATATCTACCAATATCTGTGTTATGTACCTGGGACAGATGGTGGAAACCTGCCCCACGCAGGAATTGTTTGACCACCCCATGCATCCCTATACAAAGGCGTTGCTGTCCGCCATTCCCACGGTGGATATCCATAACCGGAATCAGAGGATTCTGTTAAAAGGGGAAATTAATTCACCCATCAATCCCAAACCGGGCTGCCGTTTTGCCCTGCGATGCCCTTATGCGACTGAGAAGTGCCATGAACCGGTGGAACTGCACCAGGTATCTCCGGGACATTATTGTTCCTGCTGCAGGATAAATGAAATCAAAGATGAGGTGAGGAAATGAAAAAATTTAATTATGGCGTGATTGGGTATGGATTTATCGGGCGGCGTCATGTGGATACGCTGAAGTCCTTTGAAGATTCCGACTGTGTGGCGGTCTGTGACATTAACCCCGCGCGGCTGAAAGAAGTAAAAGAAAAATATCCGGATATGGAAGTGTATGGAAGCGCAGATGAAATGTTTACGAAAGCCGGACTGGATGGAGTGATCATTTCCGCCAATAACAATCAGCACAAAGAACTGGCCATTAAGGCGGCACGGGCCGGAAAGCATATCCTGATGGAAAAACCGGCAGCTATGTCGGTAGTTGAACTGGATGAGATGATGGGGGAAGCGGACAAGGCCGGCGTAACCTTTACCGTGCATCAGCAGAGACGGTTTGATAAGGATTTCCGATGCGTGAAGGAATGTTATGA
The DNA here is from genome assembly GCA_910585645.1 of uncultured Hungatella sp. Taxonomy (GTDB): domain Bacteria; phylum Bacillota; class Clostridia; order Lachnospirales; family Lachnospiraceae; genus UBA3402. The sequence continues at coordinate 12,470 of CAJUFP010000098.1, forward strand.
TAAAAAAATGGTAGGGGATATCTACACGATTCAAAGTTCTCTTTACGGCTATAACGGGAATATGCATGACTGGCACGTCTATAAAGCCGAAGGCGGGGGAATGCTGTATGACTGGGGCGTACATTTAATAGACCAAATCTTATATATGGTGGACAGTCGCCTGGTGTCCGTGTACGCGGATGTGAGAAACGTGATGAATGAAGAGGTGGATGATTACTTTAAGATCATTCTCCGCTTTGAAAATATGGTCACGGCGGAAATCGAACTGGGGACGTACTTCCTCTCTGACCGGAAAGACTGGTTTGAGCGCCACTGGTTCGTAGGAGGAAATAGGGGCAGCATGTATGCCGACAAATTCAGTCCGGAGGGGAAGATCGTGAGGACCACAAAACTTCTGGAGAATGTAAAAAAGGATCAGGATAAATCCGCTGCTTCCTACGGTCCCACCCGTTCCTTCGGCGTACCGGCGCCGGGACTGATTGTGACGGAAGAGATTCCCAGGACGGATTATGAGCAGAGGGACTTTTTTGTAAATTATTTTAAGGCCCTTAGGGGGGAAGAGGAGTTTCTGGTGAAGATGCCGGAGGTGCGCCGGGTGCTGGCAGTTATGGAGGCGTGCCGCAAATCGGCGGAGACTATGGCCAGTGTCGCGTTTGAATAAAGGGATTCCAGGCCTGAGCGTTACGTTTCTCACAGGCATGAAAAGTAACGCCCAGGCCTTTTCCGCCATAAAAGTTGCAAATAATCCGGGGAAAGGTTACAATGGTTTGTGACAAGGAAGTTCTGGGGTAACTGTTCAAGGATTATTTGAACGGTTACGTTCCGGGAAAGGGGCATGGGATATGGAACGGAACTATATGAAGAATGACGCACTGGTGGAGTTGGATTTTATTACGGAACGGCATATGGCGTTTCACTCTCATGAAAACTTTGAGTTTCTGTTTGTGATCAGCGGGAAGCTGGTGATTACCATTGATGAGAATGTTTATCAGTTATCGCCAGGGGATATGCTTGTGGTGAATATTAACAGAAAGCACAGTTATAATGGCAGCCAGGAGATGGTTGCAGCCAGGTTTCTGATTTCCCATATGAAAGTGCGGGAACTGCTGGGACAGGAGCAGATTCTTTTCTGGTGCAATTCCACCATTGATCATAATGACGCATACCAGGAGATGCAAAGGCTGATTGTGAGAATATTGAATCAGTCCATGGGGGAACAGAGGAAAAACAGGCTTTATATGAACAGCATGTATTATCAGCTTTTGCATACGTTGTCAGAGAATTTTCTTTTGACGGAAGATCATGTACAGTATGAGGCGGAAAACAATAAAAATGATGCCCGTATCCAGGAAATCTTTTCGTATATCCGGGCAAATTACCGTCAGAACATTATGTTGGAGGATATTGCGAAACATTTATATTTATCGCCGATTTATGTATCGAAATATATCAAACAGCAGTGCGGGATTAACTTTATGGAACTGCTGAATACGGTCCGCTTAAACCGGGCCATGGAGGATTTGATGTATTCCGACGACTCTGTGATGAAGATTGCGCTGGATAATGGGTTTGCCAGCGTTTCCGCATATAACAAGGTATTTAAAAAGGCATATGAAATGACTCCTTCGGAATTTCGCAAGCAGAAAAGAACATATCGGAACGAGAATGCGGCCCAGGAACAAAAGACAAAAGATCTGATTCGGAAAAAGGTGGATGAGTATCTGGAGAAAAGGCTGTCCAATGGGATAAAGGAAGAGAAACTGTGGGAACAGACAGCAGAGATTGATGTGGAAGTCTGGGGTGAAAAAAAGTGGGACGGCTATTGCTGCCGGATGATCAACGCAGGGGCCGCAAAAGATCTGATGAATGCTATTTTTCAGGAACAGATCTTATCTTATCGGTCACGGATGGGATTTGAATATGTCAGATTTTGGGATATTTACGCGCCGGAATTGTATATTGACCTTCATGCGAAAAAGGAGCAGCAGAATTTCAGCCGGCTGAACAAAGTGACGGATTTTCTGGTAAAAAATCATTTAAAACCCTATATAGAACTGGGATTTAAGCCCATCCGCATTTTAAAGACCACCGGGAAAGCGGTAAAGGAAGAAAAGAGGGAACCTGTATTTGCTTCTGTCAGGGAGATGGAAGAGTTTTACCGGGGGCTTATCACCAATTTTGTGAACCGCTATGGTTCTAAAGAAGTGTCCGGCTGGTATTTTGAATATTGGGAGGACACCAATGTCCATTATCATACTCTGGAGACTTACAGCTATAAAGCCATGGCAGAGGAAGGGCATAAACAGTATTTCCAGTATTTCAGTATCATCGCCGGGATTTTCCGTCAATGTCTGCCCCAGGTCCAAATCGGCGGCGGCGGATTTCCCGTAAGGCTGTACGGGGAAAATGGATTCGCGCAGATTTTGACCGTATGGAAACAGGAAAAAGAGCTTCCGGATTTTATTTCTTTAAGCTGCTATCCTTACATACAGGAGAAAGAGGGGGACGTATATTACGAAAAACGAAACACGGATATGGAATTTGTCCTTCATAATATTGAACTGGCCAGGAATGCCATGGAAAAGGCGGATTTTCCGGAAGCGGAGCTTCATGTATCGGAGTACAGCTTAACTTTGTCCAACCGGAACGTGATCAATGATAGCTGCATGAAAGGCGCGTATATGCTGTACAACGGTATTTCCTGCCTGGGAAAAGTTAATCTTATGGGGCACTGGCTGTTTACGGATGCTTACGCGGATGACCAGGACACCGGAATGGTGCTGTTTGGCGGCTGCGGCTTGCTGTCAAGGGACGGAATCACAAAGCCTGCATACTATGCCGTGGAATTTTTAAACCGGCTTTACTCAAAAGTTCTTCAGGAAAATCCTAATTATCTGGTAACCCGCAGCGAACGCGGCTCCCTCCGTCTTGTCTGCCATAATATGAAAAAGCCCAATTACTATTATTATGTTACGGATGAGGACAAGCTTCAGATCAAGGATTTGCCTATGATGAAGGATGACCGGGAGTGTTTGACGCTTCATATGAAGTTCGTTCATATGGCAGACGGAGTTTATACAATCAAGAAAAATTGTCTGAACCAGAATTGCGGCAGCGTTCAGGATAACTGGAAGAAATTAAATATGGAGCCGAACCTGACCATGAGGGAAATGGAGTATCTGAAAAATGTCAGTACCAGCGCGATTTCCATCAGTGAAGAGACAGCGAAAAACGGCGCTTTGGAATTTGATATCCGGCTGGAACCGGATGAAATTCAGTATGTCCACATATTAATAAAATAGAAAGTTGAAAAATAGATATCAATTCTTGGCATTTTCAAAAAGAGGATGTATTCCGGCAAAGAATACATCCTTTTTTTGTCCAAAATTGAGATGATTTGGGATGATTAACGGGAGGAAGATAAAGGAAGGAATCATTATAATAGAGATAACATAGATGGAAAGAAAGGTGGGAATACGGGGATGAATCATGGGAAGTGTGGCATATGGAGGATGCTGATTTACTCTTTCGGAGTCATGGCGGTTTCTCTTGGGATTGTTTTGTGCAAAAAATGTAATCTTGGAATTTCTCCGGTCAGCAGTATTCCGTTTGTACTGGAGGAAATGACAGGATTAAGCTTTGGGAAAATGACCATGCTGTTTCATATGATAAACACCGCCATTCAGCTAGTTCTGATGAAGAAAGTGTGGGATATGAAAATTTATCTGCAGATTCCTCTTGGCCTTGTGTTTGGCATTGTCATTGATTTTTTTCAAAGGCAGGTGGTGTTTGACGGAAATTATCTGGTTTATCAGATTACGGCGCTGGTTCTCAGTATATTTTTTACCGCATTGGGAATGGTCTGTATGCTTCACATGAATTTGATTCAGAACCCGCCGGACGGGGTTGTAAAATGTTTTTGTGACAGGACAGGCCTTGAGCTGGGAAAGGGAAAGATTTATTATGATTGTTTTTGTGTCATGATCTCTATGGTCCTGGGAATTGTCTTTTTAAAGAAGATTCGGGGCTTTGGAGTGGCAACGGTCTTATCGGCAATCTTTGTGGGAAAGACAATTAGCTGGATTAGGATGGTATTGGAGCAGGTTCAAAGGCAGGTAAATTCGGATAAACGGATGGCCGCTTTGCAAAATAAAAATTTAAAATAAAAGGAGAGAGAACAATGTTACTGGGACTTGTAAGTGCGATTGCGGATGGAATGAATTATGAGGAAATGATGGATTTGGTGGCAGACAGCGGGCTGGAGTGCGTGGAGGTGGCGTGCTGGCCTGCCGGGAAGGCGGAACGGAGGTATGCCGGAGTCAGCCATATTGATGTGGAAAGGGTATTGGAGGATGACGGGTATGCCAGGCATATCCTGGATTACGCAAAACAGAAGAAGGTAAAGATTTCATCTCTTGCCTATTACCCCAATACCATGGATGGGAATCTTGAGAAGCGGGAGATTGCCGTAGAACATATAAAGAAGCTTATCTGCGCATCCGCGAAACTGGGAATCAATATGGTTACTACCTTTATCGGCCGGGAACAGTCAAAGACCGTGGAGGAGAACCTGAAACTGGTAAAGGAAATTTGGCCGCCCATAATCGCCCTGGCGGAAGAGAAGAAGGTGAAAATCGCCATCGAAAACTGCCCTATGTTATTCGGAGCCGATCAGTGGCCGGGAGGACAGAATCTGATGACCACGCCTGCCATTTGGAGAAAAGTGTTTGAGATTCTGCCAAGTAAGAATCTGGGGCTTAACTATGATCCCTCTCATTTTGTGTGGCAGATGATGGACTATATTCAGCCGATTTATGAGTTTAAAGATAAGATTTTCCATGTACATTATAAAGATATCAAGATTTATCCGGACCGTCTAAAACAGACAGGCATTATGGGATATCCACTGGATTTTATGTCCCCGAAGCTTCCGGGACTGGGCGATGTGGATTGGGGCAAATACGTTTCGGCCCTTACGGATATCGGCTATGACGGATGTAGCTGTATTGAGGTTGAGGATAAAGCCTTTGAGGGTTCCGTGGAGGATGTGAAGCGGTCTGTCGTGTTAAGCACAAGATATCTGCGTAACTTTGTCGGGTGAGAAAGGGATGATGGAAATGCGTATTGACGCTCATGTGCATATTGCCGTGAAAGAGGGGGAGAACCCTATGTCCAGGCCGGAGAATGTCATCCGGTCTATGGACTTAAACGGCATTGACAAAATTGTCTGCTTTACCTTCGGTACAGGGCTGGAGGACCAGAAGAGGCTGGCTGAAGCCATCGCGCCTTATGGGGACAGAATGATTCCCCTGGCCTATGTGGGGCCCAGGGAGAGAGACTGCGCAGACCAGCTTTTGTACTGTCTGGACAAGCTGAATTTTCAGGGCGTGAAGCTTCACCCTTATGTTTCTAATTTTTGTGTCGCGGATATTGTGCTGTTAAGCCCTATTTTTCAGATTCTTGAGGAGAGACAGTCCTATGCGGTTATCCACTGCGCCAGCGAGGATTTCCGCAATCATCCGTCTATGTTTGAAAGGCTGGGGAGGAGTTTTCCCAATGTACTGATTCAGATGGCCCATATGGGGGAAGTCATGTCTACCAAATATGCCGTTGATGTGGCCAGGCGCGTTCCCAACATATATCTTGACACGGCCATCTGCTCTTATGCCGCTGTGAGAAGGGCGCTGGCTCATTGCCCGGATAAGGTGTTTATGGGCTGCGATTATCCGTTCTATAAGTTTGAGATGGAGATTTATAAACAGATTCTGGTGGCAGAGGATACGGGTATGAAACAAGAGATTGATGACATTATGGGTGGCAATTTTGCCAATGCGTTTGTAATTGATGAAAACAATCATATTCAGCACAGGCCTTTTGATGCCGGATGAGGTGTGGAGAGTGAAAAAAGTAACGTTTTATTATGTGCGTCATGGAGAGACGCTGTTCAATGTTCTCAATCGGATGCAGGGATGGTGCGATTCTCCGCTGACGGATAAGGGCATTGGTGATGCAGAGGAAGCGAAAGAACTGTTAAAACGTGTGCCGTTGAAAGCGGCTTACGTGTCAACCAGTGAGCGGTGCCGGGATACCTGCGCCATTATCGTGGAAGGGCGGAATATTCCGGTTTATGAACGAAAGGGGCTGAAAGAGGTTAACTTCGGAACCTGGGAGGGCGTAAAGGTGGATACGCATTTGGAGGAAATCAACCGCAGGCGGGGAAACGGCATTCACTGGGACGACTGCGGCGGTGACGGTGATGAGACTTTTGGAAAGCGTATAAAAGAAACGTATGAAAGGATTTATAAGGAGTGTGGTGACGGTGATGAGATCTTAATTGTCTCCCATGGAGCGGCGTGGCTGTGGATGCAGAGGATTTTGCTGGGGGTTGACAGCGGGGCCTATGGCAAACTGAGGGAGGAGAAGGGGCTGGTGAAGCTGCCGAATGGTTTTAACGGCGTTTTCTCCTGCACGGACGGGGTGTGGCGTCTGGAACAGGTGCCGGGACTTGGCAGTGAGGAGATTGCTTCCCTTTATTGCCAGTGAAAGAATAAGATTTTGTTAAAGGGTAAGAGACAAATGAAAAACGTTCCGCTCCCAAACGGTAATCCGCGGAAACATGAACGTAACTGGCAATCGCCACAACCTCATAATCCGGCCCAAACCGCTTCCCCTGCTCAATCCTTAAAAATGTCAGATCGGTAAATTCAAACCCTTTTGTCTGCAGCCGCGCGGCAAGGGTTTTGTGAGAGATTCCTCTCATGGTGGATAAGACAAAATCCGAGCTGAAAGGGGGGAAGAGAACTTAAGCGGGGCAATCTCTATTGGAAGCGGGGAGATATCAGTTTATCCGCCTGCCGGGAAGAACCAGATGGGGAGTGCTGGTGGGGAGTGGGGAAAACGGTCTGCTTTATGAGATTGATTCCTCCGGGTCTGCATCAAAGGATACTGCGAAGGACATCCTGCCCCGGAGATCCAGTATATTGAGTGGGGCCATGATGATGAGGAGGAATGTGACTGCGAGGAACTAAACCAGGAGCTGCATGACAAAACATGGGATGGCTGGAATAGGGAAGTAGAAAAGTGCAAACAGCTTGTAAAAGAAGAAGGCTATTTCCTCAATAAAAATATATTGTCATTTCAGCGCCGTTTCGGTATAATAATGGTAAGAAATTGACTTGGCACACACATGTCGGTCAGCCGGGAAAGGAGTGGATGGTTAAGGATGGCAGCAGTAAACAGGGAAC
>CAJUFP010000099.1 GCA_910585645.1 uncultured Hungatella sp.
GGGCTCATCGGAATGTTTGGCATATCTGAACCCGAACGGCACACAGCCTCCCTTCCCTCCATGGCATCACGACTCCCCCGCCCATTGCTCACTCAATTATACACCTAATATGACGAACTTAATGTTCCAGTTTACCCAGGCTAGGGATGCCACAGTTGAGCCCCATTCTCCCTGGCCCCACGACACCCCCAGCGCGCATCCCCCTACTCTTTCGGCCGATTAATCACCCCTTTCTCATAAAATTCCTCCACCTGCTCTTTCGTATACCCAAACTCTTCCATAATATCTTCCGTATCCGCCCCATATTTTGCGCCGCCCCGCACCAGCTGTCCTGGGTTTTTCTTGAAGCGGGGGATCATGGTAACGCCTTTTACCGGTTTGTCCGTGATCTCGTCGTGCCACTCCTCAAAAACCTTTCTGGCCTGATAGTGGGAATTTTCCTGCATGGACGCATAGGTCATAATGGGGCTGCAGGGCACGGACATGGAGGACATGACTTCAAATACCTCATCCACCGTGTGGTCGGCGCAGTAGCCCTCCAGCTTCTCGTTAAATTTCCTTGCCCGCTCCGGCTTATCCCTGGTGATGGACTGGATGATGCCCTCAAAATCCGGGTCCCCGGCCAGACCGAAGAATTCGATCATCTTGCGGATGGGGCCGTTGCCGCCTACGGCGATGAAGATCCAGCCGTCCTTGCACTGCTGGGTTCCCTTGCAGGCGCCTACGGTGTCAAGGTTGCCCATGCGGGGAGCCTGCTCGCCCCGGTTTAATCCGTTGGAGAGATAGGAGCCCTGAACTCTGGCCAGAGCCTCGAACTGGGCGCAGTCAATGCTGTCGCCGACGCCGGTTTCTTTGGCCCGGATGTAAGCGGCCAGGGCGGCCCAGGCGCCCATGAGGCCGGTCATGTAGTCGCCCATAAACGGCTTGGCCACATAGGGCGGGTTGGGGTCCGGCATCCCGTTGATGCTCATGTAACCGCTGAAAGCCTGGCCGATGCTGTCAAAAGACCCCCGGTTGATATAGGAAGGGTCGCCGAACTGTCCGAATCCGGAGATGTGGACAATCACCAGGGCCGGGTTGGCTTCCCACAGCACTTCGTCGGTGATGCCCCATTTCTCCCAGGTCCCTCCTTTGGAGGACTCCACCAGGATGTCCGCCCATTTGCACATGGTCAGAAGGATCTGTTTTCCCTCGGGGGTGGGGATGTTTAGGGAGGTCATTCTCTGGTTCCGCCGCTCCACGGACCAGGCTTCCTGGTACATCCGGTACATATCCGGCACACGGGTGCTTTCCAGCTCAATGACGTCCGCGCCCTGCTCCGCGAAAAGCTGGCACAAGAAAGGACCGGCAACCACGGAAGCCGCGTTGAGCACCTTCAGATTCTGAAGATTTCCGAATTTTGGCATATCACTGCGTTTCATAACTGCATCTCTCCTTTTTGGTTCATATTATTTGTCCAAGGGGCAGAAAGGAGCCCCGATTCCCTTTGCCGCCGCACATCAGGATAACCATAAGCTTTGTGGTTTCACAGGCAATGATCTCACAGCAGGCATATTTCACAGCAGGCAAATCCCATAACAGGCAAATCCCATAATAGGTAAATCCCACAACAGGCAATAAAGGGATAAACGGTAACAGGCAGCCTTTCTGCCCCAAGGCCAACTGCCATCATATATGCAAAAAATATGCCTGTTTGGGGCAGGGGGAAAGAGCCGGGAACACAAATTTTGTTACAGTTCACGGGGCGTGGAAAACAGGATGAAAACAGGCGTCAAGCTTGCTTGTAAGACTGTTTTCATCCTGTTTTCCACATCGAGCGAACGCCCGACGCTTCTTGTTCGGCAGAGACGGGCAAGAAGATGCCTCCCGTGAACTGTAACAAAATTTTTTATAAAGGCTAAAAAATTGGGCCAGAAAATTGCCAAAAAATCACTGACAGCCGGCAAGGTGGCACGAGATTTGCAAATAAAAGGGGTAGAAATTTAGAGAAAGGAAAAGGTAGAAGGAATGAGTGAAGAGAGATTTGACGTGATCGTAGTGGGCGGCGGTCTGGCCGGCGCTGCGGCGGCATATCGCCTGGCCAGAGCGGGGATTTCGGTCTGTCTCATTGAGCGGGGGCAGTTCTGCGGTTCCAAAAATATGACCGGCGGCCGCCTCTACGGCCACAGCCTGGAAAAGCTGATGCCGGGATTTGCCAAACAGGCGCCCATTGAGCGCAAGGTCACGAAGGAAAGGATTTCCATGGTTACCCGCAGGGGAGCCATGACCGTGGACTACACCAGCAAAAATCTGGGACTGGAAAGCTGCGCTTCCTACACGGTGCTGCGGAGCAAGTTTGACAAGTGGATGGCAGGCGAGGCTGAGAAGGCCGGAGCCATGATCATCACCGGAGTCCGGGTGGACGAACTGGTGGTCAGAGGGGGAAAGGTCGTGGGCGTGAGAGCCGGGGACGAGGAGGCCTACGCGGATGTGGTGATCCTGGCAGACGGAGTAAACTCCCTTCTTGCTCAGAAACTGGGGATGAAAAAGGAGATTCTCCCCTCCCAGGCGGCGGTGGGAGCCAAGGAGGTTATCAAGCTGGACACAAAGACCGTCTCCGACCGCTTCGGGGTGACGGACGACGAGGGGGCGGCATGGCTCTTTGACGGCGACTGCACCGGGGGAAGCATCGGCGGCGGGTTCCTCTACACCAATAAAGACAGCATATCCATAGGCGTGGTGGCCACCATAAGCGATGTGGAGCGCTCCGGCCTGACGGTGGTGGAGATGGTGGACCGCTTAAAGGAACATCCGGTGGTAAAGCCCCTGATCGCAGGCGGAAAACTGGTGGAGTATTCAGCCCACCTGGTTCCCGAGGCGGGATACCGGATGGTGCCGGAGCTGGTGGGGGACGGAGTCCTGGTGACAGGGGACGCGGCCGGATTTGTGATGAACCTGGGATTTATGGTGAGAGGCATGGACTTTGCCATCGAGTCAGGGCGGCTGGCCGCGGAGACGGTGCTGCGGGCCAAGAAAAAGGGGGACTACTCCAAAGAAAGCCTGTCCATCTACAAGAAGGCTCTGGACCGGAACTTTATCATGAGGGATCTGAAGCATTACCGCAGGTTCCCCCAGGTCATGGAGATTAAGCGGCTGTTTCGGGAATACCCTGCCATGGTGGACGAGATCCTGGGCAATCTCTTTCGGGTGGACGGAAGGCCGCCGGAGAACATCGCCAAAATGGCCATGCGGGCAGCAGGCCGGGTGGGAGTGTTCCACATTGCGGAGGATTTCTGGAAGGCCGTCCGGGCGCTGTAGTCCATAAATTGGTTGAAGGAGGAAAGTAAATATGGGCAGATGTAATATTCTGGCATCACCGATCAAGGTTGGAAATGTGGTCATGAAAAATCACCTGATGACAACGTCCATGTCGCCGGGTTATGGCTATGTGATCAATGAGGTTCCGACCCAGCGTTTTTTGAACTATCTGGAGGAGCGGGCAGCCGGGGGGACGGCGCTGATCTGCCAGACCGTGTCGCCCTTCCACAGGGAATTTGCCGACGAGTCGGCGCTCCATGTACACCCGCTGCCGGGGGCGTTTGACGACAGCCATCTTCCGGGGCTGAAAAAGATGGCCCAGGTGGTACATAAACACGGCAGCCTTTTGGTGGGGCAGCCCTGGACGGTACATGCCTGGAAGCCGGACGACGAGGAACACGAAAAGCCCTGGGGACCTACCCCCCAGGTGATCTTAAAGGGCATGCCCCCCTTTACCCCCATGGAGAAGCGGCACATTGACATGTTTATCAACCACTATGTGCAGACAGCCCGGTTTATCAAGAAGGCCGGATGGGACGGGGTGGAGATCATGGCAGGCGTGGGAGGCGTCATGAACCGGTTTATGTCGCCTGCCACCAACAACCGGACCGATGAGTACGGTGGCTCCTTTGAAAACCGGATGCGCCTTGTTCTGGAGGTGATCCGGGCCGTCCGGGCGGAAGTGGGCCCTGACTACCTGATTACCTGCCGCTGGTCCCCTGTGGAGTACGTAAGCTCTGAACTGGGGGAGGGCAATGACATAGACAACGCCCTGAAGGTGGCCCCCCTTCTGGAGGAGGCAGGCATTGACATGCACAACCTGGCCATCGGGTGGCATGAGAGCAGCGTGCCTCTGACCATCAAGACCGTTCCCGACGGGTACTGGTCCTGGGTGTCGGAGAAGATCAAGACCGTGGCCAAGAAGCCTGTGGCCTGCGCCTACCGGAACACGGATCCCCTTGTGATGGAGCAGATCCTGCAGGACAAAAAGGCGGACATCATCGCGGGCCTCCGCTACAACATCGCGGACCCGGAGTTTGGCAACAAGGTCATGGAGGACAGGCTGGAGGATCTGAACAAGTGTATCTGCTGCTGCCGGTGCCTGGACGACGTGGTCAGCTCCGGAAAAGTGCTGGAATACTGCGGGGTCAACCCAAGGCTTGGTAAGGAGCTTGACAGGCCCAGGTTTGAGAAGACCAAGGACCCAAAGAGGGTTATGGTCATCGGAAGCGGCCCCGGAGGCCTGTCGGCGGCAGTGACTGCCTGTGAGCAGGGACATCAGGTGACCGTCTACGAGAGAGGGCCCAGGGTGGGAGGCTGTCTGGTGATGAGCTCCATTTTCAGCCCCACCTATGAGCGTCTGCTGACCCATTACAAGCACGAGCTGAAAAAACACCCCCAGATCAAGGTAAAGCTGAACACCAAGGTCACAAAAAGGCTGGTGGTCAGGGAGAGGCCGGACGCGGTGATCGTGGCCGTCGGCGGCGAGCCCATAGGCCTTGACGTGCCGGGAGCTGACGGCAAGAACGTGGTCCTGTCCCACGATTTTCTGGAGATGCTAAACGGAAAAGCGCCGAAAAAGCCGGGGCTGATCAATAAAGTCATGTGGACCTGCGGTTCCATTTTCCTGAAATTTTACTACACCCCCGCCTTTGCCAGGCTGGTGACAGGCGTAAGCCCCTGGCCCATAGGCAGGAAGGTGGCCATCATCGGCGGCGGGCTTCCCGGGTGCGAGCTGGGAACTCTGCTCTTAAAGTACAAGAGGAAGATGACCATTTTCGAGGAGCGCAAGAAAGTGGGCTGGGATGTGGGAGGCAGCGACCGGTTCCACGTCACGTCGGCATTTAAGGAGTCCGAGGACTGTACCCTGGAGCCCCTTACCAAGGTGACGGAGATCACAAATAAGGGCGTGAAAGCCGTGCGCCAGGACGGCACCGAATTCTTTGTGCCTGCTAATACCGTGGCAGTGACCCTTGGGTTCCAGAAGAATCTGGCCCTGGCTAAGTCCCTAAAGGGCGTGGTGGAGGAGATCGCCGTTGTAGGCGACTGCATAAACCCGGCCAGAATGGCGGACGCCACCAAGGCGGGGTATCTGGCGGCGAGAAATCTGTAGGAGAGGTGCAGGATATGGAAGAAAAGGATGTAGTGTATCTGGAGAAAAAGGATCAGGGCATTGCCGTGCTGTATCTGAATCAGCCGAAAAAGAAAAACGCCATCAGCGCGGTGATGATGGATATGCTGTGCAGGTATTTGGCAGAGCTGGACAGGGATGAAGAAACCCGGGTCATCCTTTTGCGGGGCGCGGGGGATAACTTCTCCACAGGGGGAGACTTAAGCCAGGGCGGCCCTGACATGACCATCGAGGACAGCCGGAGGCTGTTAAGGCGGTACATAGCCGCCGTGAAAGGGATCCGCCAGACGGGAAAGCCGGTGATCGCGGTGACCGACGGCTACGTGGTGGGCGGGGCGGTAAGCCTTGTGCTGGCCTGCGATCTGGTGGTGGCCTCGGACAAGACGGTGTTCATCCCCAATTTCTGCGCCATCGGCATCATACCGGAGATGGGGATCATGGCCATGCTCCAGCAGCTTGCAGGCCCTCAGAGGGCAAAGGAGATCTTGTTTTTCGGAAAGCGGTTCGGGGCAGGGGAAGGCTTTGACATGGGCATTGTGAACCAGGTGGTGAAAAAAGAGGAGCTGGAGGAGAAAGCTTTTCAGTACGCAAAAAAGCTGTCCGCCATATCGGCAAACTCCATCAGCATCACAAAGGGCATCATGAATGGCGCCGCGGATCCCATGGTGGGCGCCGTCATGGAAGCGGAGTCCACCGCGTCCCCCTTCTGCACCAGGACCGGGGAATACAGAGAGATGGCAGCCCGGTTTTCCAAAAAATAGCGGGGAGAGGACGCCATGTTTTATCAAAATGTCAGTGAACTGCTGATGGTAAATGTGCGCCACTATCCAAAGAAGACGGCAGTGGTCCACAGGGATGTCCGCCTGTCCTATGAGGAGTTTAACCGGCAGATCAACCGGATGGCCCACCTGCTTTTGGACCTTGGGGTGAGACCGGGGGATAAAGTGGCCTATCTGTTTCCAAACAGCATTGCCCTCCTTGTTATCTACTATGGGGTGCAGAAGATCGGCGGGGTGGCTGTGCCTTTGAATTTTCGGCTGGTTTCCAGGGAGATCTTGTATCTTCTTAAGGCCGGAGACGCGTCGGTTCTGTTGTTTGACGCCCGGTTTCTGGACCGGGTGGAAGAGATCGCCGGGGATGTGGAGGGACGGGTAAAACTTCTCTGCACAAAGGCCGCCGGGACCTGGGGGCCTTCCCTGTGGGAGCGGATGGAGGGGCAGCCGGATAAGGAGCCAGAGCTTTGGCTGGACGAGGAGGCCCTTTCCCGGATCCAGTTTACGGGAGGCAGCACCGGCCTTCCAAAGGGGGCCATGCGGACCCACAGCGCCGACATCTGCGAGGCCATGGGGGTGATGAACTCCAACATGATGGGCGCGAACCCGGACCATGTGGTGCTGATCCAGTGTCCTTTGGAGCATCACGGAGGCCACAGCTGGTATCTGTCCGCCTTTGCAAGCGGGGCCACGGTGGTGATCTGCGATGTGTTTGAGCCGGAGACCATCTTACGTTTGATCCAGAAGGAGCGGGTTACCTACCTGATGCTGCTTCCCCCAAGCACCTACCTGCGGCTTCTGGACTGCCCCAGGCTGGGGGAGTTTGACCTGTCATGTGTGAAGCTGGTCCAGAGCGCCGCCGGGTGTACCACGCCGGAAATCGTGGAGAAGATCTACGCCGCCTTTCCAAACTGCGTCATGAACTACGGGTGGGGGCAGACCGAAAGCGGACTGGGGACCAGCCTGGTGCTGACAAGGCAGATGGCAGGGGAAAACCTTCAAAGAATCAAAAGCGTAGGGCGGCCCATGCCGTTTCTGGAGGCCATGGTGGCGGACGAGGACGGAAAGGAGGCGCCGCCGGGGCACATCGGGGAGTGCCTGGTAAAAAGCCCGGCAGTGATGAAAGGCTACTACAAGCAGCCGGAGCTTACCCGGAAAGCCTTTGTGGACGGCGGGTGGCTGCGGACCGGGGATCTGATGTGGAAGGATGAAGACGGGTATCTGTACCTTATGTCCAGAAAAAAGGATATGATCAAGTCCGGAGGGGAGAATGTCTTTGCCCAGGAGGTGGAGAGCGTCATCAAGCGCCACCCGGCGGTTTTAGAGTGCGTGGTCTTCGGCGTGCCGGAGCGGACCATGGGCGAGGCGGTGATGGCTGTGGTCTGCCTGCGGCCGGGAAAGACTCTGACGTTAAAGGAGGTACAGGACCACTGTAAGAAGTACATTTCCAGCTACAAAAAGCCACGGTATCTGGACTATATCGACAGGTTTGACATGGACGACGCGGGGAAGATCAGGAAGAGCCGGGTAGCGGAGCGCTACCAGCTGAAACTTAGAAACGAGAAGCGGGCCGCAAAGGGGCTTCCCCCTTTGGCAGAACATTCCCGCTGTGTGGAAGAAGCGTAAAAAAGGAGGAGAATGAACATGGATTTTCGGTTGACGGAAGAGCAGGAGCTTTTGCTGGAATCCCTGGACGAGGTGATCGAGAGGGACTGCACGGAGGAGTACATGAAGCAGTGCAATGAGGAGGGGCGCTATCCCCAGGAGTTTGTGGACGCCCTGATGGAAAGCGGGTTTGGGATGCTGGGCGTGCCGGAGGAGTACGGCGGAACGCCTGTGGACATCACCACCATGATGCTGGTGGCCGAGGAGATCACCAAGCACGGCGGCCCTCACTCCGTATTCGGCCAGGCCCTCTCCATCGCCGACATGGTGGAGTTTGGCAGCAAGGAGCAGATCAGCCAGTGCATGGAGCAGATACAGGCCGGAAAACCGGGGTTTGTCCTGGGCTTTACAGAGCCTCAGGCAGGGTCTGACAGCAGCGCCATCGCCACCACGTACACCAGAAAGAACGGGAAAGTGTACCTAAACGGCCACAAAACCTTTATGAGCAACGCAAAGAGGGCCAAATACATGCTGTGCCTGGCCAAGAACGCCCAGGAGGAGGACGGGGCAGCCAACAAAAAGAGCGCCTTCTCCATGTGGTGGATGCCCATGGACGCGCCGGGGGTGAAGATCGAGCCCTTAAAGAAGATTGGCTGGCATTTTATGGATACCTGCGAGGTCTACATCGAAGATGTGGAGCTGGAGGAAAAGGATCTGGTGGGCGTGGAGGGCAACGGCTTTATGCAGGCCATGTTAAATTTCGAGGTGGAGCGGCTTTTGATCGGGGCCGAGCTTTTGGGGTACGCGGAGTGCGCCTTTGAGGACGCGGCCAGGTACGCCAACCAGAGAGTTACCTTCGGAAAACCGCTGGCGGACAGACAGCTGATCCAGGAGAAGATCACCCTCATGAAGATGAAGATCGAGAACATGCGCAACATGGTCTACCGCACCGCGTGGAAGATCGAGAACAAGGAGTCGGTGCAGATCGATTCGGCCCTGACCAAGCTGTACTGCGGGCGGTCTGCCTGCGAGGTCATCGACGACGCGCTGCAGATCATGGGCGGCATCGGCTACACTACAGACTGCCGGATCTCCAGGCTGTGGCTGGATTCCAGGGTACAGAGGATCGGCGGCGGCACGGACGAGATCATGATCCACATTGCGGGGCGGGCGCTGCTGAAGCAGTACAGATGAGAAGGAGGAAGGAAGTATGAAAGGGATTGTCAATGATTTTTTAGCCGAGCAGGCGGCAGTGGATGTGCTGGTGGCAGATCTTAATGAGGAACAGTGGATGATGCCCCTGGAGGCCTGTGAAAAGTGGGTGATAAAGGACGCCATCATCCACCTGGCGTTCTTTGACCAGGCGGCCATTAAGCTGATTCATGGAAAGGCTAAGGATCTGGTGCAGATCTCCAGGGCAGAGGCCGGAGAGGATGAGTATGTGCGGGCCACGGCCTTCCACCACATGAGCGGCAGCGAGGTGCTGGCCTGGTGGCGGGAGGTGAGGACCCGCCTGGCAGTGGAGTTTCTGGACAAGAACCCAAAAGACCGGATTCCCTGGGCTCCCGGGCTGCCCATGTCCGCAAGGAGTCTGTGCTCTGCCAGGCTGATGGAGCTGTGGGCTCACTCTGTTGACATCTACGACGCCCTGGGCATGGACGTGGTGGTTCGGGACCGGATCACCAGCACCCTGTTTTTGTCCTGGCAGGCAAGGCCAAACATCTACCGGATCAACGGCCTGGAGCTTCCGGACACCCCCATGTACTTAGAGCTTGTGCTGCCGTCGGGCCAGATCTGGACCAAGGGCGAGCCGGACGCGGCCAACTATGTAAAGGGCTCGGCAAAAGAGTGGGCTCTGGTGGCGGTGCGCAGAAGGAACTGGATGGACACGGATCTGGAGGTTGTAGGCGACGAGGCCAGGCGGTACGCGTCCATTGTCCAGACCTACGCCGGCTGGGCGGACCCGGCTCCGGAGGCTAAGAGGGTTCGCTAGCGCAAGGGATAAGAGAGAAATCATGTTTCCGGCAGTCAGGCATCCCGTATTTTCTGGCTGGGGGAACGAAAGACAATAAGGAGGAACGCGAAAAATGGAAGCGGATTTTGATGTGATCATCGTTGGCGGCGGCATTGCGGGGTCCGTATGCGCCTTTCAGCTGGCAAAGGCCGGTCTGGGGGTTTTGGTTATTGAGCGGGGGACTTCCTGCGGTTCCAAGAACATGACAGGGGGGCGCGTCTATACCCACACGCTGGCAAAAGTGTTCCCGGACTACGCCGGGGAGGCGCCTTTGGAGAGACGGATCGTAAAGGACATCTTTACCTACGCGGGAAAGACCGTGGAGTATGCCTCCAGGGACCTTGGCAGCCAGGGGGAGGAGTCCTACTCCGTGCTGCGCAGAGGGTTTGACCAGTGGGTGGCAGACCAGGCGGAGAATGAAGGGGCCATGTACATCACCGGCATCCGGGTGGACGATCTGCTGGTTCAGGACGGGAAGGTGCGGGGCGTTGTGGCCGGGGATGAGGAGATGACCTCAGACCTTGTGATCCTGGCCGACGGCGTCAACTCCCTTCTGGCTCGGAAACTGGGGATGAAGGAGGAGTTAAAGCCTGATGAGGTGGAAGTTGGGGCCAAGGAGGTGATCCAGCTGGACGCCGGGCTTATTGAGGAGAGGTTCGGCGTTGTGCCCGGCGAGGGCGTTGCCTGGATGTTTGAAGGCGTGTCAACCCTGGGACACAAGGGCAACGGATTTTTGTACACCAACAGAGACAGCATTTCTCTGGGGGTTCTGACCACAGTGGGGGATATTGACTGCTCCCAGGAGACAGTGGCAGGCCTGGTGGACAAGCTGCATGAGCTTCCCGAGGTAAAGCCTCTTTTGGAGGGAGGAAAGCTGATCGAGTATTCGGCCCACCTTCTGGGAAAGGGAGGGGAGAAGGCCAGACCAAAGCTTTACGGGGACGGTGTGCTGGTCATCGGCGACGCGGCTTCCATGGTGGTAAACCGGGGGTATGTGGTAAAGGGCATGGACCTGGCTGTGGAGTCGGCCATCCTGGCAGCCGAGACGGCCGTGAAGGCCAATGAGGCCGGAGACTACTCTGCCGCCTGCCTGGCTTCCTACCAGGAGGCAGTGAAAAACAGCCCTGTGCTTTCAGGAGCGGAAGATAAAAATAAAAATCTGGAAGAGGTAGCCGAGGTATTTTCAGAGTAGGCGGAAAGGAAGGAAAAGGACATGACGATTCAGGATAAGCTTGGGGTTGACAAATTTAACACGGACGAGCTGCACAGCCATATCCAGGTGGATAAAACTTACGGGGATAAGGAGGAGATCCAGAGGGTGATCCGGGTCTGCCCCGCGGGCCTGTACTCTCTGGACGACAACGGGAATTTGATGTTCGACCATCTGGGATGCTTAGAGTGCGGAACCTGCCGGGTGCTCAGCGGAGGAAAGGTGATCAAGGACTGGAACTACCCGGCAGGGGAGAAGGGGATCGCCTTCCGCCAGGGATAATGGAAGAAAAATATGGAGGAAGAATATGAATATTATCGTATGTATAAAGCAGGTGCCGGATACTGCTGAGATCAAAATCGACCCGGTGACCAACACGCTGATTCGGGCGGGAGTCCCCAGCATTGTAAACCCCTATGACAAGAACGCCGTGGAGGCCGCCCTTCAGCTGAAGGAGGCCTACGGCGGAAAGGTGACGGTGCTTTCCATGGGGCCGCCGGCTGCGGAAGCCGCCCTGCGGGAGTGCCTGGAGATGGGGGCCGACGAGGCCATCCTTATGTCCGGACGGGAGTTCGGCGGGTCCGATACCTACGCCACCAGCTATATTTTGTCCCAGGGCATTCGCTACATCGGGGACTATGATATGATCATCTGCGGCAAGCAGGCCATTGACGGGGACACAGGCCAGACAGGAGCCAGCATGAGCGAGCATTTAAATATCCCCCAGCTTACATTTGCCGTGAAGATCGACGTGGACGGGGAGTACGCCCTGGTGGATCGGGAGGTGGACGAGGGCATTATGACCCTGAAGGCCAAGCTTCCGGTTCTGTGTACGGTGGGCAAGGACATCAACGAGCCCAGAACCGCCACCATGAAGGGCAAGATGCGGGCCAAGAGGATGACGGTGAAGGTGGTGAACTCCGGGGATATCGGCAACATGGATCCCACGAAGATGGGCCTTAAAGGCTCCCCCACCCGGGTGAAGAAGACCTTTACGCCTTCCGTAAAGAAAGCCGGCATAAAGATAGAAGGAAAAAGCGGGGCCCAGGCTGTGGAGACGCTGCTTGGCCATATGAAGGCCAAAGCTTTCATATAGAGAGGGAGGAGACACAAGAAGAATGGGAAAATTTAAAGAGTATAAGAACGTCTGGTCTTTCATCGAGACCTTTGACGATGAGCCGAAGAACGTAGGCCTGGAGCTTTTGGGCCAGGCAAAGAAGCTGGCGGGAAAGCTGGGAGAAAAGGTGGGCGCGGTGGTCGTCGGCGGAGACTGCGCCAGGGCCGCAAAGGCGGCCGCGGAACACGGCGCGGACGTTGTGTACGTGGTGGAGAATCCGAATTACAAGAATTTCAGCGCGGAGACCCACGCCTATATCCTGACTGCCCTCATCGAGAAGTACAAACCGTCGGCTATCCTCATCGGAGCCACCAACAATGGCCGGGATCTTGGCTCCAGAGTGGCGGTGCGGATCCACACAGGCTTGACCGCGGACTGCACGGAGCTGGACGTGGATGAGGAGTCCGGCAATGTGGCCTACACCCGCCCGGCATTTGGCGGCAACCTGATGGCCACCATCCTGTGCGCCGACACAAGGCCCCAGATGGGAACCATCCGCCCGGGAGCTTTTAAGAAGGAGGATCCGGAGCCTGGGCGCAAGGCAAAGGTGGTTCGGGAGGACATCCAGGTTCCCACAGAGCTTCTTCTGACAGAGCTTTTAAAGTTCACCCCCTTTGAGTCGGTAGGCGGGGTGAAGATCGAGGACGCCAAGATCATCGTTTCCGGCGGACGGGGACTGGGAAAGGCGGAGAACTTTAAACTTATTGAGGACTTAGCAGCCGCCATGGGAGGATCTGTGGGCGCTTCCAGGGCAGCGGTGGACGCAGGGTGGATCCCCCATCAGCAGCAGGTGGGACAGACGGGAAAGACGGTGATGCCCCAGATCTATGTGGCTGTGGGAATCTCCGGAGCCATCCAGCACGTGGCAGGAATGAGTTCCTCGGAGTACGTCATTGCCATCAACAAGGACCCGGAAGCTCCCATCTTTAACGTGGCTGACGTGGGTATTGTTGGGGATCTGTTTGAGGTCGTGCCGGCGCTGACCGAGAAGATCAAGGCTCTAAGGAGCGGACAGTAGGCGCTCCTATTTAATAAGGAAGGAAAAGCCCAGGCAGGGAAGGAGACCGGCTCCTCGCTGTCTGGGCTTTCTTGTGCAATTTGTCAATAAAAAGATGTTACATTTTGTCACAAAACAAAAATATAGACAAAAAATGTGACAAAATGTACCATAATATAGAAAAGTATCATATTTACATGTTAAGGTTCTTATATGCATGTTGACAAAGTGTGAAAAAATGCTAAAATAGATAAAAAGCGACATTGATAAAGTCTTGACAAAGGAGAGCCCAGTGAGATTATCCCAGCAGATTTACCCGAACCCGCAGCAGAATATCAGGCAGTGTACAAAGCAGAAGGTGACCACAGCCATGGTCCAGGGGGTGAAGCTTCTGGCCCTGCCGGTCCAGGAGATGGAACATTATCTGGAGGAGGCGGTGTACGCCAACCCTCTGTTGGAGGTACACTATCAGAGGGAGGCTGTCCACGCCATGGACGAGGAGGAACCCATGGAGGATCCCGATGACAGCGGCGAGGAGTTCAGCTATGACAGATGGATCCAGAAAAAGAAGGAGTTTGGCATCTCGGACCCGGAAAGTCTCTGGAACGTAAAAGGCACGCCCTTTGAGCTGGACTGCCTGGAGGGAGTCTTAAAGCTGCAGCTGGCCGCCTTAAAGCTGCAGGAGACGGAGCACAGGATCGGGCTGGAGATCCTGGGCAACATTGACCGAAGGGGATATTTTGTGGGGAACCTGGCATCCATCTGCTATGCCGTGGAGGCGCCTCTGGAGACGGGGGAGAAGGTGCTGGCCCTGGTGCAGACGTTTCTGCCCAGAGGCATCGGCGCCAGGAACCTGGCAGAGTGTTTAAGTCTCCAGGTAGGGGAAGATTTCCCATGGGCCGGGACGGCCAGGGCGATGATAAAGGAGTCCTTTGAGGACCTGGCGGGACGGCGCTTCGCGAAGCTTGCCAGGGCGTACGGGGTGAAAAAGAGCGCGGTGGAGGAGATTTTTGAGAAGCTTCCGGAGTTGAATCCCAAGCCGGCCAACGGCTACGGCTCCCAGGAGGCAGTGGGGTATATTATCCCTGACATCACGGTGCGCAGGGAAAAGGGCGGCTTTTGCGTTGCCGTCAACAGGGACTCGGAGAACATGCTTAAGATGAATGAGGAGTATGTGTCCATGCTGGACAAGGGGGAAGTAAACGGGGAGACGGCAGCCTTTATACGGGCCAAGTACCAGGAGGCAAAGGCGCTGATGAACAGCATCCAGGTCCGCAGCCAGAGCCTGTACCAGTTTGCCTGGACCCTTCTGGAGAAGCAGAGCCGGTTCTTTGAGCTGGGGCCGGAGTACCTAAAGCCTCTGACCATGCAGGAGATGGCGGACGCTATGGGAGTCCACGTGTCCACAGTCAGCCGCCTGGTTCAGGACAAGTACGCGGACACGCCCCACGGCTGTTTTCCTCTGAAATATTTTTTTAACGTGGGCATTGTCTGTGGAGGAGAGGATATGGTCTCCTCCTCTATGATAAAGAGGCGCATCAGCCGCATGATCCAGGAGGAGGACGCCCGCAGGCCTTTAAGCGACGCCCAGATCTGCCGGGCGCTGAACCAGGAGGGGTATCCCATTTCCAGAAGGACTGTGGCAAAGTACCGCCAGATGCAGAACATAGACAGCCAGGCAAAAAGGAGAAGATGATGGAGCGACAGAAGGGAAAATTTGACAGGGCCAAGGTGCTGATCGCGTGGAAAAAGTTTGTCAACAAGGGGATCATCGACGAGGGCAAGGTGCGGCCTGAGGTGGCCCGGTCCTGGGCCAGATGCGCCCAGTACGGCGTGGATCCCTGGTCCCACGATTTTCCTGCCTGCGATGACGCGGCCATGAAGAAGAGCAGGGAGAAAAATTACGAGATCCTCAATTCGTCCCAATGCATTATGCGCTATATGATGACAGCCCTCAACAGCAATATCAGCCTTGCGGATATGGAGGGCTTTGTCTATGACCTGATCTCCCCGTTCCCTGATTATGAGAGGACCTTTGGCACCTACGCCTCGGAGAACACCACGGGAACCGGCAATGTAGGGGTCTGCCTGTTTGAGAAAAAGCCCATCCGCATCGACGGGTTTGAGCACTACCGGGTGGCCTCCCAGGGGTACTCGGGAGTCAGCGCTCCGCTGCGGATCCACGGAAAGATGGTGGGAGTCCTCAATGTGAACAATCCTCTGCGCAGTCTCCCCCAGGAGGCCCTGGACATCTGCGTGGAGGGGAGCCGCCTGATCACCCTTATGGTGGAGAGCAAAAGGCAGGACCAGATACGCTACTTGTCAGTGGCTTCGTTCTTTGACAAGCTGATCGATGTGTCCGACTATGCCATTATCGTGGCGGACCAGGACGGGATGATCCTAAACGCCAACCGGCAGGGGAAGCTTTTGGTGCCGGGGTACGAGGAAAAGCCCTATGCCTCCCAGTCCATCGGGGGATATCTGCAGAAGAAAAGCAGCCTGTTTGGGATCCTGGAGGAGCAGAAGCCGGGCCAGGAGAGCCAGACCGTGGTGTTTAAGGCCACAAAGTCCACTCCGGTCCGGGAGCGGAAACTTCTGTGGGCCAATGAGGTGATCCTGCTAAACGGTATGAGCCAGAGAGTCCTGGTCTTTGCGTGCGAGAACACTTTGGACGCCCGGGAGCGGAAGCTGCCAAAGCCGCCTCTTCGCAGAAAAGAGGAGGAAAAATTTTACATCGGAAACAGCCAGGCATGGCAGGAGGTGGACGAGACCGTGAAAAAGGTGGCCGGATACCGGTCCAATGTGCTGATCCTGGGGGAGACGGGAACCGGCAAGGAGGTGGTGGCTCAGACCATTCACCGCTTAAGCGGCAGGGAGGGGGCTTTTGTCCCTTTAAACTGCGGGGCTATTCCAAAGGATCTCTTGGCCAGCGAGCTGTTCGGGTATGAGGGAGGTGCGTTTACAGGGGCAAAGGCCACAGGGGCAGTGGGCAAATTTGAGTACGCCCACAGGGGAACCTTGTTTCTGGACGAGATCGGGGAGATGCCTGTGGATATGCAGGTGTCCCTCTTAAGGGTCCTCCAGGAGCAGACCGTGACCCGCATCGGCGGAAACAGGCAGCAGCGGTTTGACGTGCGCATTGTGGCTGCCACCAACCAGGATATCAGCCAGATGGTCGAGAACAAGCTGTTTCGCTCGGACCTGTTCTACAGGCTCAGCGTCATTGAGATCCATCTTCCCAGGCTGGCGGAGAGAGGGGACGACGTGATCCTTCTGGCGGAGCACTTTAACCGGGTGTTAAGCCAGACTCTCCAGGTGCGCAGCCAGGATCTGTCCCAGGAGGTCATGGAATTTTTAAAGTCCTACTCCTGGCCGGGAAATGTGCGGGAACTTAAAAATGTCATTGAGAAGGTGCTGATCGTGGCCAACGGAAGGCAGATCCAGGTGAAGGATTTTCCAAAGCACATGAGGGAGCGGGCCAAGGGGCGGCCCTTTGGCGGCAGTAAGGAGCAGGGGAAAGAGACGTCCGGGGCCGATGAGGCGGACCTGGATGAGGCGGACGAGGCTTTAAGTCCCAAGGAGAGGAAGGACAAGAGGCAGAGAGAGCAGGTGGCCCGTCTTATGGAAAAGCATATGGGCAACCTGTCCCGGGTGGCCCAGGACATGGGCATATCCAGGAACACGCTGTACCGGAAGATGGAGGGGTGGGAGATCGAGATGAAAGTTACCATCCGCCCGAAAAATAAGTAGAGGCTGGCATGGTTTTTGCATGAATAGCTGCATCAGAACAAGGAAAGGATGTAGAGACGATGAATGTAATCGCATGTTACAAGATTGTGCCGGATGAGCAGGACATTGTGGTCAATGGAGACAGGAGCCTTTCTCTGGACAAGGCGGCGTGGAAGGTGGGGCAGTATGATCTAAACGCGGTGGAGGCGGGAGCGCAGCTGGCAAAGGCGTCAGGGGGAAAGCTGACAGTTTTGACCGCAGGCGGCCCGGAGGCGGAAAATTCGAAGATGAAGAAGAGCATCTTGTCCAGAGGGCCGGAGGAAAACTATGTGTATTCCAGCCCGTCCATGGCCGGCGCGGACGCCGCGGCCACAGCCAGGGCCCTGTGCCAGGCTGTAAAGAAGATGGAGGGATGGGATCTGGTGCTGTGCGGAGAGGGCTCCTCGGATCTGTACTCCCAGCAGGTGGGGATCCAGCTGGGGGAGCGCTTAGGTCTTCCCACCCTTAACGGGGTGAGCCGGATCCAGGAGGCGGGGGAGGGAAAGATCCTGGTAGAGAGAAGTCTGGAGGATCAGGTGGAAGTGATCCAGGTGTGCCTTCCCGCGGTTCTCTCCGTAACCTCGGACATCAATGTCCCCCGGGTCCCCACCATGAAGGAGATCCTTGCCGCCGGAAAGAAGCCCACTACCGTGTGGAAGGACGGCGATATAACCGCCTGCGAGCCGGCTGTGGAGACAGTGAGTATTTTGGCCCCGGAGGAGGCTGAGCGCAGGTGCCTTGTGGTGGAGGGCGACGACGGGGATACAATCGAGAAGTTTTGTCAGCTTATCAAAGGGGAATTACAGTAAGGGGGAGAGACCATGAAGGTGAGAAAGATCGTAGTTTATTCAGAGGATACAAAGACAGCGTGCCGGCTGGCCTCCGGGGCTATGGCCATGGCCACAGAGGTGACAGCGGTGATCCTGGGGTCTAAGGAAGATGCCGAAATGGCGGCCGACTACTGCGGCCAGGTGGTTCTGGTGCCAGGGCAGGAAGGAAGGATGGCGGAGGAGTACGTGCCCGCGGTGGAGAAGATCATCAGGGAGGAGGATCCGGTTTTGGTGCTCATGGCTTCTACCCGCCGGGGAAAATGCGCCGCAGGCCGTCTGGCAGTCCGCTTAGAGGCGGGAGCGGTGACGGAGGTGAAAGCCGTGGAGCCGGTATCGGATCATGAGGTTCTCTTAAAGAAGATGGTGTACGGCGGAGCGGCGGTGGCTTCTTTAAAGCCTGCGGGAGGGCTCTCCATAGCTTTGGTGAACGCCGGTTCTTTTGAGGCGGAGAAACTGCCCCGGCCGGGAGCTGTCAGGGAGGCAGCGGTTTGTCTTGAAGAGCGCAGGATGGTATGTACAGAGATCCAGCCCAAGACCGAGGAGCGGGTAAACTTAAACGGGGCCAAAAGGATCATAGGCGTAGGCCGCGGAATCGGAGCCCAGGAAAAGATCGCCCTTGTGGAAGCCCTTGCCCAGAAGCTGGGAGCCGAGCTGGCATGTTCCCGCCCCATTGCGGAGGGCGAAAAGTGGATGCCAAAGAACCGCTATCTTGGGGTTTCCGGCGTGGTGGTGAAGCCGGAGGTGTATGTGGCCTGCGGGATCTCCGGCCAGGTTCAGCACATGGTAGGAGTCAATGAGGCCAGGGTGATCATAGCCGTCAATAAGGATAAGAACGCGCCTATTTTTAAGCACTGCGATTACGGGATCGTGGGGGATCTGAATAAGGTGGTTCCGGCCCTGACACAGCTTTTGTAAGATGAAGTATGAGCCTATGACTTTACGGTCAGCCATAAGGCTGGCGGCGCCTCAGACCTGGGCGGCAGCTCTGGGGCCTGTTGTGGCGGCAGGGGCCTACAGTGTCAATCGGCAGGGAAAGGCAGACGCCCTGCTGTTTTATCTGACCCTGTGGGCAGCTCTCCTTATGCAGTCCGCGGTGAACACCCTCAATGATTATTATGATTACAAAAAGGGGACGGACAATCCGGACAATTCCCAAGACCCGGAGGAGGCGGTTTTGGTCTATGAACATCTTTGCCCCGGAACCGTGCTGGGGCTGGCCGCCGTCCTTTTGGGGACGGCGGGACTGATAGGGCTGTACATAACCTTTCGCTGCGGGCCCGTTCCCCTGGCCATAGGCTGTGTGGGAGGGGCGGTGATCCTCCTCTACTCGGGGGGAAGATTTCCCATCTCTTATTTTCCGGCAGGGGAGCTGGTATCCGGAGTGGTGATGGGAGGCCTTCTGCCCATGGCGGTTATCTATGTGCTGACAGGCAGTATAGATCTGCGGACTTTTTACCAGATGTTCCCTCTGATGCTGGGCGTAGGGCTTATAATGTACACCAACAACATCAGCGACATTGAAAAGGATCAGCCGGCAGGCCGGGTCACATTGTCCGTATGTCTGGGCAGACGGCGGGCCAGGATGGTCTACCGCCTTTTTCTGGCAGTGTGGCCTCTGTCCCTGGGGCATATGGTGTTTTGGTATTTCCCAAATGGATTTTGCGTTTATCCTTTGTTTTTGGGGGTTGCGGGGGCGAAGATTGCGGGACAGATGAGACTTGCTCTTGGGTGTGAAGAGAGAAAGAGGGCTATGGCAGGGATAACGGGGCTGAATCTTTGTGTGGGGGTTTTTTATGCGGGGATGATGCTTGTGGATAGGGGGATTACTTAAGGACGGCTTTTGGGGGCGAAAGTTTAGTGAGCAAAGGGGCGAGGTTGTCGTAAAGCCAGTCAGAGAAGGAGAGATGTCCCGTCCGGGTTCAGATATGCCAAACATTCCG
>CAJUFP010000100.1 GCA_910585645.1 uncultured Hungatella sp.
GGAAACAGGAGGGCCTAACCCCGAGTGTTTCCCGCTTTAAGGGCTCATCGGAATGCTTGGCATATCTGAACCCGCCCGGCACACAGCCTCCCTTCCCTCCCTGGCTCCACGACTCCCCTCGCCTTTTGCTCACTCAATAATCCCCACCTCAAAATGACTGTCCGGAATCCCATGATAAGTCACAAACACATATTTCCCGTCCCTTGTCACCTCTCCTCCCGCCTCATACTGCCGCCACTCATCTCCCTGGATCTTATGCTGAATCCACACAGTCCCCCTTCTTCCATCCTTCTCCACAGGAAAAAAGACCGTCACCTCCCCCATATCGTCCCTGTCCACGGAATACACCTGGGAAACAGGCTCCCCTTTTATTTCCCTCATCTCCAGCCAGGACCTTTCACCCACGCCAATCTCCAGATCATCACCGTCCCTTTTATCAACACAGACAAAGATCACCCCGTCCCGCTCCTGAAGTTCAAACCGGTTCAGCTCCTGCCCATCCTCCTCAAAAACCCCATAGGAGTTGATGTACAGCCCGTCATTCCATATGCCATAATCCATGACTCCCCCTCTCCCATAAGCATGGTCGTACCCTCTCTCATAATCTTCCCTGCTCTTATAAGAGATCAGAATGGCCTTCATCCCATAGTCCGCGGCACACGTTCTAAAAAACTCCGCCGCGCCGGGGCTGTCCTCCTCCAGCATTGTCAAATCCCGGTCCCCGCAGTCATCAATCCTCACGGTCACAGGATGTTCCCGGCAAAAAGCCTCAAAACTTCCCGTCTCATACAGCTCTCTAACCATACCGTCCTCATGGCATGAGGGAAACCGGCTGCCATCCTGTCCGCCGCCATTCCCTCCGTCCACGGTTTTGCCATCCTCCTCCCCATACTCCAGGTACACGTCATAAACCTCATACCCCAGCAGGCCCTCAAAAAACTCCCTGCCCTCCTTAGCGATAAGATCCCTCTGAAAATCATCCCGCCCGTCCACGGAAGGCTCCTCCCCGCTTATATGCACCTTAAACTCCCGGTCTCCCTGCCTCATCTGTGCCAGCACATACCCGTTGGCCCACGGCAGAGGGTCCCCATCCCCCCGCTCCATGCAAAGCTCCACTCCCTCAATCTCCGGCGTAAAGCCGTACTTTTCCATCACATAATTCTCTGCGTTCTCTTCCCCCAGCCGCCCAATCGCCTCCATACGCTGCCTCTCTTCCCCGGAATACCCCCATGTCCCCACACATGCGCACATGACGACAGCCGCAATCCCGGCGGCCGCAGCGCCCAGGCAGAACCAACGATTCTCCATATGCACCTCCACACTCCCCTGAATATGTTCCCTGACCGCGCCCTGTCTTAGTGATTATCTTATGCTAAAATATTCTTCGGATTTTTGCTCTATAGAATGAACGTTTCTATAAAGTAAAAAGCACCAGCCCCATTCCGGCTGATGCCCTGCATAAATACCCGCTGTTCCGGTAAATACCGGAAATTACCTGCCGCGTTTCTTCCTGCCCTGCCAGACGGATGCCAAAATATCCTTCAGGACCAGCATAGAATCCAGTTCACTGTATCCGTATTTCTTTTCCAGATCCCTTAACAGTTTATCCAGCTCTGCCCCATAACTGGCCGTATCCACTTCCTTCTGATACCGGGACAAAATCGGATATTTTCTGCTCCATGCCTTTGTCCAGTCAATCTTATTCGATACTTCCTCACTGGTCCGGTCAATCACTTCCTGTATCTCTTTGATGTCAATATCAAACTCCACCAGTTCATCCAGTGACAGTCCATACAGGACCGCCAGCCTTTTTGACTGGCAGATATCGGGGAGCGTTTCATCCGTCTCCCATTTTGAAACGGTCTGTCTGCTTATCCCCAGCTTTTCGGCAACCTCCTCCTGTGACAGTCCTTTTTTCTTCCGTGCATGAAATAAATGATTCCCTAAACCCATGGCATTACCTCCCAAAAATGATATGCCCTGATTATAATACTCTCACTGCCCGGCAAACCCTTTTATTCTGCCAGACTTCCGCTCCCGGCAATCCACTCTTGAACCACCTTGACACTTACCTTTGCAGCCTCTGCTATTTTTTCCACAGATACACCCATATCGGCAAGAGAAAGCGCCATTTCTTTCTTGCCTTCCATTTTGCCCTCCCTTTTTCCTTCTATTTTACCTTCTATTTTACCTTCTATTTTGCCTTCTATTTTGCCATCCTGAATCATTTCCTTAATTCCCTGGCACACATTAAAACCTCCTTCCGTCTGGTATCGCGGCGTCCTGATCTTCTGAAGCTCCGGTGAGTGCGTTAGCTCATCCAACGCATTCAATGCAGTCTCGGAAACACTGCTGAAATACTCCTCATTATTGTCAATAAAAGCTCTTAATTTATCCTTATCCCTGGCATACTTCTTGAAACCAAAGACTGTTCTCAGCTCACTGGTATAGCTGTATATTTCCTCATCTGTCATCCTGCAGACATCCAGCAGATTTACTTCCATCTGTATGGTATGCTCCCCATCCATTCCGCCCGCAAACATATCCGACAGTCTCACTGGACCATCCCACGGCTCATCGCCCCAATGTACAACCAGGGTCATGCACTTTAATATCTTATCTGTCTTCAGGAACATGGCCATATATTCCCCATCGCTGACATCTGACGGTTTATGCATATGCCCATCTGTGTCTGTCCACTCTCTTCTGTGCTTTTCCCTGATCATCTGCACTTGACGCGCATAATTTACAAAATCCAGCTCCGTTACGCGGTAAGGCATGCTCGGGTCGAAGCTTGACTGGTTTTCAATACCCAGAACGGCCAGCAGCCTGCTGCTTGCCACACTTTTCACCACGTCCCGATACTGAACCAGTGTAGTCCCGCCTCCCGCTTCGGTAATCCTTAGAAACGCCGTCTCCTTGATGTCCTCATCCACCAGGTCTTCCGCAGATACCGGCGCTTCTTTCAGAAGAGTCCTGTTGAAAAGTTCAGCGAAGTTGTCATTGCTTGTTTTAAATAAAAGCGTCGTAACAGAATCTTTTTTGGTTCCCTGCCCGGCAATTTTACCAACAGATTTCTTTTTTCTCACCATGCTGCCTTCTGCCGTCACCATATCACCTCCATATCCCGAAACGCTTATCTCATCTATCTGTATTTTATAAAATATTCTTTCTTATTGAGGAAAGGCTGCTTTGTGGCAGCTTCTTCTCCATTTTCATCTTACCATTAAAGCAGACAGATTGCAAGGCTGTAAAATCAGCGATCACAAAGTATACCAAATCAGCGTTACTGCTCATGTGCGTTCACGGCAACTGGCAAAAATCCATGAAAATCGCCTGCGGCGGTCCTAAACGCCGGCGGTGCCTGCCATTTAAAGTCTTCTCAACATTGCTGCCGACACAATCCCACGAATATTTCATATTTATATAATTCTTCGGGTTTTTGCTTTACAGGACAAACGTTTCTATAAAGTAAAAAAAGCACCAGCCCCTTTCCGGCTGATGCCCTGCATAAATACCTGCTGTCCCGGTAAATACCGGATATTACCTGCTGCGTTTCTTCCTGCCCTTCCAGACTGCGCTTTGCGATTTAAGATGCTTCTCGTCCATTACCTCTGCCCAGAATCTCCGACAGACTCTCTTGTATTCTTGCCGCCACATCCGGCTTATTCATGGAGTACACATGAATCCCATTGACCCCGTTGGCAATCAGATCAATAATCTGCTCCGTGGCATAGGCAATCCCGGCCTGTTTCATAGCTGCCGGATGATCCCCGAACCTGTCCACGATGGCCTTAAACCGGGAGGGCAGATATGTGCCGGACATCTGACAGATCCGTCTGATTTGCGAAGCGCTTGTAACCGGCATAATCCCCGCCACCACAGGCACCGTAATCCCTCTCTCCCGGATCCGGTAGAGATAATTATAGAGTATATTATTATCAAAAAACATCTGGGTCGTCACAAAATCGCAGCCCGCCTCCACCTTCTCCTTTAAATGAGCGATATCCTCTGCCTTGTTGGCAGACTCCACATGGCCTTCCGGATAACATGCCGCGCCGATACAGAAATCTCCGCTTCGCTTAATCTCATCAATCAGCTGCGAGGCATACTGATAATCATAAGCTACACGGCCTTCTCTGGGGATATCCCCCCGCAGAGCCAGCACATTTTCAATCCCCCTGTCTTTCAGCTCCTCCAGAACATGGCAAACCTGCTCCTTTGTCGAAGAAACACAGGTTAAATGGGCCAATGTAGGCACATGATACTCGTTGTTCAGCGCCGAAGCGATGTCCACCGTGTACCGGCTGGTTCCTCCCCCCGCCCCGTAAGTCACACTCATAAAATCCGGTGACAGCTGCGCGATTCTTTTCGCCGCCTCCTCCACAGTCTCATATTTATCCTCCGTCTTCGGAGGGAACACCTCAAACGAAAGGGTAGGCCTGCCCTGCCCCAGTATATCTTTAATCTTCATCTCTCTTCCCCCGTTCTATATATGCTTTTCCCGCCACGATTCACGCCCATCCATGAACAGTAACCCTATCGCACGCAAACTTTGCGCAATCCCAGGAAAACACGCCTTCCAAATCTCTCTACTGCCCCATAAATATCTTCGCCATGGGAGAATCCGCCGGCAAAATCAAGGTGTTATTATTTCCCTTCAGGGATGCTTTCGCCGCGTCCAATGCCCTGATAAACCCGTAAAACTCCGCCCTCTCCGGCGTATTGTAAGCCGCCGCCAAAATTCTCATATACTCCGCCTCACCCTCTGCCGTAACCTCAGCCGCCTGGGCCTGAGCATTGGAAATGCTGATGGCAATCTCTCTGTCTGTGGTATTCTGGATCACCTTGGCCTCTGCCTGTCCTTCTGCCTGGTAAGTAGCCGCGATCTTATCTCGCTCCGAAATCATCCTTTCATAGACCGCCTCCTTATTATCCGAAGGCAGGTCCAGCTGTTTCGTCTCTACTGCCAGGATCTCTATCCCATATTGATCCATGCTGGTCCCGATATTTTTCATAATCGCTTCCGACAGTTCCCCGTCCCGCCCGCTGATCACATCATTCTGGCTTAAACTGCTGATCACGTTCTTAATGGAATTATACACCGAGGCGTCAATTCTCCGCTCTGCGTTGAGAATGGAAGAATTCAGCGTCTGGGCGAATTTTAACGGTTCCGTAATCTTCCACAGAACATAGCTGTCAGACATCATCGTCTTCTTGTCCATGGTAATCACATCTGACGGCGCCAGATCGTAAATTAAAATCTCCTTTGGCAGTGTGTCCGCGCTTTGGATAAAAGGAACTTTAAAGCTAAGTCCCGCGCGGTCAATCACCCGGCTGACCCGGCCAAACTCCCTGATCAGCTTATATTCGTTTTCTCTGGTAATTACCATGGAACCGCCAAGACCTACCACAGCAGCCAGGACCAGAATAAATGCAAATATCCTTCCCACTAATTTCTTCATCGTCATTCCTCCCCGTTTTGGCTGTCTGCCGTATCGTCCGTACTGTCCCTGTTATTCCAGCCCATATCCTCTTCCCCGCTCCTGTCCCCAGGACTCTCTGTCCGGGACGGAATCTGGGACGATTCTGCGGATCCCACACCGGAAAAACTATCAAGAGGCAGAATGGTATTGGTTTTGTCCGTTCCGTCAATAATCACCTTAAGCTCTGGCAATACTTCTTCCATAGCCTCGTAAAACATTCTCTGCCTGGTCACCTGCGGATTCTTTACATACTCCGCGTACATGGCGTTAAACTTTGCCACTTCCGCGTTGGCTTCATTCATCCGTCTGGTCTTCTCCGCCTCAGCGTCCTGCATAATCTTGTCAATCTGGGCCTCTGCTCCCGGCAGCTTCTCATTGCGGTACTTGTTGGCATTGTTAATGGCGGTCTCCTTGCCCTGCTTGGCCGTCTCCACTGCCTTAAACGCCTCCATAACCTCCGCTGTAGGCGGCTCCGAATCCTGAATCGTTACATTGACCACCTGAAGTCCCACATCATGCTTATCCAGCTGGCTGATGATCATATCCTTTACCCTGGACTGAATCTCATTCTTACCAGTAGTCAGAACCGAATCCACATCGTAACTTCCGATGACCGTACGAACACAGCTTTTACTTACATTCTTCAGAATCAGAACCGGATCTTTGGAGGCATAGACTGCTTTTACAGGATCAGCCACCTTATACTCAATAAAAAAATCCACATTGACAAAATTGTAATCGCTGGTGATCATCAGGGAGTCCTCTTCTTCGCTCTCGTTATCCTCCTGATTATAGCCCAGGGCAAATCCCTGGATGGTGGTGTTAACCTTCTGCACCCTCTGAATCAGAGGAATCTTAAAATGAAGCCCCGGCGCGGTCACGCTGACAGCCTTCCCAAAAGTGGTTAAAACCGCCTGCTCCTGCTCCTCAATGTTGTAAAAAGAACCTGTGCCAAGCACCAATAAGAAGGCAAGGGCCAGCCCAAAGGTCACAAATCTCTTTGCCCGCTTCGCGGCGTTTTTTACCTTCTCTTCCATATCCGGATTAAAACTTTCCATATACACCTCTCTTTGCGTGAGGCAGACGTTATCTGCCGTTTAACCGTCCGATAAATCAGCAGACCGGACGTAAACTTACGTCCGGCCTTTCCTTGTCTCCATTGTCTACCCTGGTAGTATATCACAGATTCTATCATTTGTGACGGAATTCAGAAAACTTTCACAATTTCCTTTTTGCTCAGCTATATCCATCCACAGATCACACCTTCCCTGCCAGTCTCCTCCACCTCTCATCCCCTTCCAAAAACCCAAAACTCTCCTCATCCCCAAAAGCTTCTTTAAGCTTCCGTTTCATCTCCCCCCAAAACTCCTCCCCCACTTCCCGAAACGTCATATGCTCGTACAGAGGGGACCTGCGCCACTGTTCTATTTCATCCACCGCGGAAAGCATTTTTTCCATAATCTCGATCACCCTGTCCTTATCCCGCTCCATCACCGCCAAATCCATCCCCGCCGAAGCTTCATAGTACGCCCCCATATCAAATACCTTCACAAGTCCTATGATCTTGTCCACCACCATGCGGGCCTTCTCCACATCCCCATCCTGCTCCGCCAGCCTGTAAAGTCCTGCAAAATACAGGTTCACAGTCTGATAAGCGAAAAACAAAAGTTCCTCATAAGCCTTGTAGGCCTCCTCCCTCCTGCCGGTGAGGCTGTAGATCTCAGCCATTTTCCGCTTTCTCTCCGGATTCTGCTTCGAGAAAAAAGCCAGGCACTCCTCTGCCTTCCCATACTCCTCCTTGCCCCGATAGAACCCAAAAAGACCGTCCGCCGCGCGGGTTCTGATATCCTCATTCCTGCTGTCCAAAGCCCTCTGATACCACTTAAGGATACACCTGTCATACTCCTCTTCATGAATCCCCTTAAACAGCCCTTGCGCGTGAAAGATCGTCGCCATATCCAGCATCAGCTCCTCACAGTCCGGATACTGCTCCACCTTCTCCTTTGCCCACAAAAACGCCTCCTTATAGCTGCCGTCCCGCAGCATCTTGTCTGCCTGCGCTACCAGACCGTTTATCTCCTCCCGGGTCATCTCCTCCCGAAAAGACAAGAGAACATCCGGGGTAATGTCCAGAAGCCTTGCAATGGGAGCCAAAAGCGTGATATCCGGAAAAGAATTGCCCTTTTCCCACTTATTGACCGCCGGCCCGCTGACCCCCAGCCTGTCCGCCATCTCCTCCTGGGTCATGTTCTTCCTCTTCCTGTATCTGCGGATCACCTCTCCAATCTCCATCTAAACCACCCCGCCTTTCTCTCTGCCGGCATCATTCCCAGAACCCGTTTTTCATATGCCCCGCCTTTGCCCTGGGTCAGCCCTGACTGCTCTAATCATACCAGACCATAACTGCGCTCACAACTGAATGACTATTAATTATTTAAGAAAGAAACCTAACTAATATTCACATTCCAATCCTTTCTTGGCAGGGCCTGTTCGTACCGAATCAAAGCATAATTTCCCCTTATCCCTCTTATAATTAATATTGATTTTACTTATATCTATTTTTCATGTATCTTAACATTGAAAATAAACTATGCTAATTTACTGCGCTAAACCAAAAGCGCTCCCCTCAAAGGAGGTAATATCCATGGTAAGAGCAATCGTAGGCGCCAACTGGGGCGACGAAGGCAAAGGAAAGATTACGGACATGCTGGCAAAAGAGTCGGACATCATCATCCGATTCCAGGGCGGCAGCAATGCGGGCCACACCATTATCAATGATTACGGCAAATTTGCCCTGCACCTTCTGCCCTCCGGCGTATTTTACAGCCACACGGTCAGCATCATCGGCAACGGCGTAGCCCTGAATATCCCCTATCTGTTCAAAGAGATCCGGTCCCTCACCGAAAAAGGAGTCCCCTCTCCCAAGATCCTGGTGTCTGACAGGGCCCAGATCCTGATGCCCTACCACGTGCTGTTTGACACATACGAAGAAGAGCGGTTAGGAGGCAGATCCTTCGGCTCCACCAAGTCAGGGATCGCTCCCTTTTACTCCGACAAGTACGCCAAGATCGGCTTCCAGGTCAGCGAACTCTTTGACACGAAAACCTTAAAAGAAAAAGCGGAGAGCGTCTGTGAACTGAAAAATGTAACCTTACAGCACCTCTACCACAAACCGCCCATTGACCCTGTGGAACTATTAATCACCCTTCTGGAATACCGGGACATGGTAAAGCCCTACGTCTGCGACGTGTCCGCTTACCTTTACAATGCCATAAAAGAAGGAAAAAACATCCTTCTGGAAGGTCAGCTGGGTTCCCTAAAAGACCCGGACCACGGCATTTACCCCATGGTAACCTCCTCCTCCACTTTGGCGGCCTACGGGGCCATTGGAGCCGGAATCCCTCCCTATGAGATAAAAACCATCACCGCTGTAGTCAAAGCCTACTCCAGCGCCGTAGGAGCCGGGGCCTTTGTCAGCGAGATCTTCGGAGACGAAGCCGAGAACTTAAGACGGCGGGGCGGCGATGCCGGGGAATACGGGGCCACCACCGGACGCCCCAGGCGTATGGGCTGGTTTGACGCCGTGGCCTCCCGCTACGGCTGCCGCATCCAGGGAGCCACTGAGGCCGTCCTCACCGTGCTGGACGTGCTGGGGTACCTGGACGAGATCCCTGTGTGTGTAGGGTACGACATTGACGGGACTGTCACAAAAGACTTCCCAACCACAGTACAGCTTCAAAAGGCAAAGCCCGTCTACACCACACTGCCAGGATGGAAACGCGATATCCGGGGAATCAAGAACTATAAAGACCTGCCAAAAGAATGCCGGGATTATGTAGAATTCATCGAAAAAGAGCTGCAGATCCCCGTCACCATGGTATCCAACGGCCCCGGCCGGGACGAGATCATCTACCGAACCTGACCTAAGGACGCCAAGAGCCATTTCCTGTCAGGATGAAGGAATTGCCGGACACTTTACGGCAATACCTTCATCCTGACAGGAAACAGCCTCTCCACAGGACGGCTGTAAACCTATCTGTTTTCTTCAAACACAACCGGCGACGGATATCTGCCCTGATTTATTTCTTCCTTAACCTGAATGACCTGCTCCAGGTCCACACCGTATACATTGGCAATGGCTATCACATAGTACATTACATCCCACAACTCTTCATCAATGGTTCCCCTGATCTCCTCCCTGTTGGACGCTTTCAGCCCCTTTCTCATAGCGCGGGAAAGTTCTCCCACTTCTTCCGATAACTTAAAAAAATAGTCTTTTACTAATTCCGGGTTGTAATCCTTCTGCCTCACATAATTCTGCAAATATTTAACGGTTGTTTTTCCTTCCATAAAATCCCTCCGGCCTTTCTTCTGCCACCCCTTTCCTCATCCCCAGAACTCCCTGACCGCCTCCCCCACGGATTCCCGTCTCACCACCTGAAACGGCCGCCATTCCCTGGGAAACAGCGCCTGATACTCCTCCCGCAAAAACCGGTCGTCCATCAAAACGATAACCCCCTTATCCTCCATGGTCCGGATCACCCGCCCCGCTGCCTGCATCACCTTGTTCATCCCCGGATACTGAAAGGCGTAATCAAACCCCCGCCCGTTTTTCTCGTCAAAATACGTTCGCAGAATCTCCTGCTCCGTACACACCATGGGAAGCCCGGTTCCCACCACCATAACCCCGATCAGCCGGTCCTCCTTCAAGTCAATGCCCTCCGAAAAGATCCCGCCCATAACACAAAACGCCACCAGAGTATCCTGCCTTTCCCCCTCAAACTCCCGCAGAAACTCCTCCTTCTCCTGCTCATTCATGCGGCTTGCCTGGACCAGAAGACCAAATCCCCTGGCCCCAAGTTCCTCCCCCTGTTCCTCCCACAATCCCAAAATCTCATTCATATACTGGTAGGACGGAAAGAACACCATATAATTGCCCCGTCTCTGCCCCGCCACCTCCAGGATGTAGGACAGCACCTTCCCAAACTCCCGCCGGTTCCTCCTGGTGTACTTGCTGCTCACATCCCCCGCCACCAAAAGCAGCCGGTTCTCACAGGGAAACGGGCTCTCCACGTACACCGCGTAATCCTCCGGATTCCCGCTTAAAAGTTCCTTGTAGTAAGTCACCGGAAGCAGGGTCGCGGAAAAAAACACCGTACACCTTCCTTTTGCCATACACTCCTTCAGATGGGACGCCGGATTCACGCACATCAGCTTCACCATAAACCGCCCGTCCCCCTTAAGCTCCGAGTAGATCCGGTACGATTCATCCATGCCCTCAAACACATTGAGAAAATCTCTGAGCCGAAAATAAAAATCCAGCGCCAGATCCCGGTCCTCAAACTCCCGGTGTTCCTCCATAAATGCCTCCAGCTCCCCAAACAGAGACAAAAGAGTCGTGGCCAGATGATTCACGCTGTCATGAACCACATACGTCTCACACTCCCGTTTCATCTCAAGAAGCTGCTTGTTGCACCGGTCCAAAAGCCTTCTAACCCGGTCCGACCTTCCCCCAAGCACTCTCTTTATAAGCAGCACGTCCTCCTTAAAAAGAGCAGCGCTGAACATCTCCCTTCCCCTGGCCACCAGATTGTGGGCCTCATCCACCAAAAACAGATACTCTCCCTCCATGCCCTCGGAAAAATACCGGCGCAGCCTGGCATTGGGGTCAAACACATAATTATAATCACAGATAATCCCGTCCACCCAGTTGGTGATATCAAGAGAAAACTCAAAGGGACACACCTGATACTGTCTGGCATAGGAGAGCACCTTGTCCCTGGTGATCCCAAACTCCCTGTGAATAATCTCATACACCGCGTCATTGACCCGGTCAAAATGTCCCTTTGCGTAGGGACAGGCATCCGGATTGCACTGAGGCGATTCCAGAAAACACACCTTCTCCTTGGCTGTGATGGTCACCGTCCGCAGATACATGCCCTGCTCTCTCAAAACCTCAAAGGTCTCCTGGGCCACGCTGCGGGTAATGGTCTTGGCTGTCAGATAAAAAAGCTTCTCCACATGGCCCTCCCCCATAGCCTTCAGTCCCGGATACACGGTGGACAGCGTCTTCCCCACCCCTGTGGGAGCCTGGATAAACAGATCCCGCCGCCGGGCAATAGCCCGGTACACGGACACCGCCAGATCCCTCTGCCCGGCCCGGTACTCATAGGGAAACTGAAGCTCCCTCAAAGACGCGTCCCGCCGGATACCGTGCTGATACAGATATCTGGCCCACTTCACATACTCGTGGATCAGGCCCTCAAACCACTCTTTCAGCTCCTCAAAGGAGTAATCCCTCTGTAACCTGCGGATCTCCTCCGTCTCCAGGTTACAGTAGGTCATCTGCACCGTGATCCTATTTAAATCATGGTCAAAACAGTACATATACCCATAGCACTTCGCCTGGGCCAGATGGACGGGGATGGGCTCCTCCAGCCGGCTGATATCCATATAGACCCCCTTGATCTCATCAATCATAACCCCAGAAGGCCCTGTAAACACCCCGTCCGCCCGGCCTTCCAGGCCGATCCGAAACTCCCCCTCGTCGATGACGTGCTTAAAAGATACCTCCGCCTGATAGCCGGCCCCCATGGACTTTTGAATCTTTCTGTGGATCCGGCTTCCCGCCTCCATGGCATTTCTCTGTCCCGCCCCTGTCTGCCGGTTGTCCAGGTCTCCGCTCCGCAGAACAAACTCCACCAGATTCCGCACGGAGATCTTTATGATCTCAAAAGCTGTCCCGCCTTCCACCACACCGCCTTTGTCCCTCCTGCTGCCTAAAGCCCCCATAACCTGCCCCTTTCCCGGCCTGCGCCGCTCATCTCACCGCACCA
This sequence comes from uncultured Hungatella sp., assembly GCA_910585645.1. Taxonomy (GTDB): domain Bacteria; phylum Bacillota; class Clostridia; order Lachnospirales; family Lachnospiraceae; genus UBA3402. Next base: position 12,323 of record CAJUFP010000100.1, read on the forward strand.
GATACCCATTATACCCCATCCCTCAAAAAATGGGAAGCGCTCCCCTTCTCTGTTGCCGCCATCCAAGCGCAAAAAAAGAGACCGGAACCTATCCTTCCTGTTCCGGTCTCACGTCTCTCTTTCCCAAATAAAAGCCAATCCTATCTGCTTTACGGCCCGGCCTTCCTAAGCCGCGCTGCGTCTTTTTGCGGACTTCTTCTCCAAAAATGCCTCAAATTCCTTATTCTCCCCGTCATATTCCACAGTCAGAACACGGGTCAGATCCAGGCTTAGCACCCCCAGAATAGATTTGGCGTCAATGATAACGCGATTATAAAAAATATCAATCTCAAAATCACACTGGGAAGCCGCCGCTACAAATTGCTTTGCGTCTTCGATAGTCGGTAAAAATATTCTTTTCTGTTTCATAAATTCATCTCCTTATGGCTATGACGTGACGTGCAGCAAATGATTTTGCTGTTATCCACGTTATAGCATTTTTCCCTTAAATTGTCAAATTTTACCCAACCACCGGATTTATAGAAATTCTTGTGCAAAAACGTAATTTCTAAATTTTATCTCCCCTACATTTTATGCAAACAAACGCTTAACTGTCTGCCGATCATCGGACATTTTCCGTTTTTCCCTGCCTGTTTTCCCTGAACAAAGCCCCATGGATTCTCCAATTTTGGTAAAAATTCCTTGTTTGTCCGGCGTCCGCCGTCAAAAGTCCGCCGGCCGCGCCATCCTCTCTAAACTTCTGAACCTCTGACGCCAAAAACACTATATTGACCTTCCGGATACAGAAACCTCCATCACCCGCTTCTCTGTAACCACAAAATCCATGACGCAGTCGTGTTCCTCCCTTGGAATATCCCCTGCCATCATCTTCTCCCTGCACAGCGCCGCTCTGACAGCCGGCGTCCCAGGCAGAAATCTGTCATAAAACCCGCCTCCATATCCCAGCCTGACCCCTGACTCGCAGCAGCACACACAGGGAACCAGGGCAAGCCCAATATCCTCAGGGCGCGTCTCCTCACAGGATTTAACCGGCTCCAAAATGCCAAAAGCGCCCGGCTTAAGCTCCTCCATGCTCTTGATCCGATAAGCGCTCATGATCCCCCCTTTCCCGCACCTTGGCACAGCCACCTGTTTTCCGTCAGCCAAAGCCCGCAGGATCACCTCTCTGGTATCCACCTCCCCTTCCATACTTACATAAGTAAAGAGCACGTCGGCCTGCCTGTAAGCCTCCATCTCCAGGACCCGCTTACAAATAGCCTTATCAGCATTGACGCAGTAGTCCCTCCCCAGCCCCGCGCGCCTCTCCAGCATCTGCTTCCTGACAGACGCCTTCCATTGCTTTATGTCACTCACTGTCGCTTTCCTCCTCCGGCCGGCCAAATTGGCTAAACACGGTTTGGCCTTTTGTTACAAAAACTTCGAAAATCCACGAAAAACATGAAAAATTAGTTGACATCCCCCCACTTCTATGATATATTAGTTCTTGCGTTTAACAAACCCATTTACCCATCCATACAGGGGAATAGTTCAATGGCAGAGCAGCGGTCTCCAAAACCGTAGATGGGGGTTCGAGCCCCTCTTCCCCTGCTGATTCAAAGGCTAAGACTTTCTTTGCGGAAAGTCTTAGTCTTTTTTTACGCGTCTCATTTCCAGATCCCATAATCCCCCCTTAAAAACAGAGACCGCCCTCACAGCAGCCTCTGCCTCACGATCTCATATGCCAGCACTCCCGCCGCCACCGACGCGTTCAGAGAATCGATCTCCCCCTTCATGGGGATGGAAGCGGTCATATCGCACTTCTCTCTCACCAGCTTGCTGACTCCGTCCCCCTCGCTGCCGATCACCAGGCCTATAGGCCCTTTCAGATCCAGCCGATACATCAGCTCCCCGCCCATATCCGCGCACACAAACCAAAGCCCTTCCTTTTTCAGCTGTTCAATGGTGGCGGACAGATTTGTAACCTTGGCCACGCCTGTGTAATTCAGCGCTCCGGCGGACGTCTTGGCAACTGTAGCCGTCAACCCCACGGCCCTGCGCTTGGGGATGATGACCCCGTGGGCTCCCGCCAGGTTTGCCGTCCTGATAATAGCCCCCAGATTGTGAGGGTCCTCAATGCCGTCCAGCAAGATGACAAAAGGCGGCTCCCCCTTCTCTCTGGCCTTCTCCAAAATGTCCTCCACCTGCACATACCCGTAGGCCGCCCCCTGGGCCACCACCCCCTGGTGGCCTCTGGTCCGGGACATCTGATCCAGCCTCTCCTTTGCCACAAAGGTGATGATGGTATCCTGCTTTCTGGCCTCCCTGATAATGCTCTGCACCGGCCCGTCCTTGCACCCGTCCAGCACATACAGCCTGTCAATGGTCTTTCCGGAGCGGAACGCCTCCAGCACCGCGTTCCTGCCCTCTATCAGTAAATTCTCCTCATTCATGCCTTCGTTAAGTTTCTCCAATCTTCTCTAATCCATGGCTTATAAGCTCTGCCAGCCGCTCAAACCGCTCCGACAGATACAGATACCCCACCAGCGCCTCCAGACCTGTTGCCGTGCGGTAATCAAGGATCGTGGCATTCTTGGCCGCTGTCACGGACTTGGCGTTCCTGCCCCGCTTAAATACTGCCAGCTCCTCATCTGTCAGCTCCGGCTCCAGAAGCCGTATCATCTGGGCCTGGGTCTGGGCTTTCACCAGGGAGGTGCTTTTTTTGTGCATCTTATTCACCTGCATATTGCCCCGGCTTAAGACCTTGGCCCGGATCATAATCTCATAGACCCCGTCCCCGATATAGGCCAGGGCCAGAGGAGAATACATAGCCGGGTCCATCCTGCCGATGCCAAGCTTCTCCTGGTATGCCTCCACAAACCCAAGGGCCGCCTTTACGCTCTCTTCCATTTAACCCCTTCTCTTGTGTCCTCCAGAACAATGCCCATATCCAGAAGTTTCTGGCGTATCTCATCCGCAAGGGCAAAATTCTTTTCCTTCCTGGCCTGGCCTCTGGCAGCGATCATAGCCTCCACTTCCTCATCCAGAACCTCCGCCTTCCGCTCCGTCTCGATGCCCAAAACACCGCACAGCGCTTCCAGGCTCTCTCTCAGAGCCGCCACATACTCCCTGCTGCTGTTTCCGTCAGCCGTGGAATTGCCCAGCTTCACCAGCTCAAACACTGCCGCCACCCCGTCCGCGGTGTTAAAATCATCTTCCATGGCAGCCTCAAACTTGGCCACCAGCTTTCGGGACTCCTGATACCAGGCCTTCTCGCTGTCCAAAAGGGTCTCCTGCCCCGCCTTTTCCTCCAGTTCCCGCAGCTTATCCAGACCGTTGTAGATCCGCTCCAGGCCGTTCTTCGACGCCTCCATAAGCTCGGCGCTGAAATTTAAGGGACTGCGGTAATGGGCGCTGAGCATGAAAAACCGCAGCACCTGCAGATCAAACTTCTCGCTGATCTCCCGCACCGTAAAGAAATTACCCAAAGACTTGGACATCTTTTTGTTGTCAATGTTCAAAAACCCGTTGTGCATCCAATATTTGGCGAACTCTTTTCCGCTGGCCGCCTCGCTCTGGGCGATCTCATTTTCATGGTGCGGAAAAATAAGGTCCTCCCCGCCGCCGTGGATATCGATCTGCTCCCCCAGATACTTTCTGGACATGGCCGAGCACTCAATATGCCAGCCCGGACGCCCCTGGCACCAGGGAGACTCCCAGTAAGGCTCCCCCTCCTTTTTTGGCTTCCACAGCACAAAATCCCCGGGGTCTTCCTTACCGTCCTCGCCGGTCACCTTCAATTCCCGAAACCCGGACTGCAGATCATCCAGATTCTTGTGGGACAATTTGCCGTACTCTTTAAAAGAAGAAGTCCGAAAATACACGGTGCCGTCCTCTGCCTTGTAGGCATGGCCCTTGTCCACCAGGGTCTTGATCAGATCCAGCATCCCGCCGATCTCCTCCGTGGCTTTCGGGTGGACCGTGGCCGGCCTTACGTTCATGGCAGCCATATCCTCCTTGCACTCCTTAATATACCGCTCCGAGATCACGGACGAATCCACGCCCTCCTCCATGGCCTTCTTGATGATCTTGTCGTCCACGTCCGTAAAATTGGACACAAAATTCACCTCATACCCCTTGTATTCCAGATAACGGCGCACCGTATCAAACACGATCATAGGCCGCGCGTTGCCGATGTGGATAAAATTGTACACCGTGGGGCCGCACACATACATCTTCACTTTTCCCGGCTCCAGAGGAATAAACTCCTCCTTCCTGCCGCTTAAGGTATTAAAGATCTTCATAAGACTCCTCCTCGCCTGATTCCTGGGATTTTTCCGCCTGTCCGCATCCCGAACAGGCCTTACACCCATGATTTCCCATCCTGTCATCATAACAGTAATCAGCCATTGATGTCAATAAGGTAATGGCCTGAGCCGAGATTCCCTCCCCGCTGCCCGTAAATCCAAGCCCCTCCTCTGTGGTGGCCTTGACGCTGACCCGGCCCTCCTCCAGCTTTAAGGCCCGGGCGATATTCTCGGCCATCCGTGGACGATAGGAGGCCAGCTTTGGCCTCTGGGCGATGATCGTGGCGTCAATATTTTCAATCACATACCCCTCCCGCTCCAAAAGCTCTCCCACATTCCCCAAAAGCCGGATGCTGGAAATCCCCTCATACTTTGGGTCCGTGTCCGGAAAATGCTGCCCGATATCCCCTAAAGCCGCCGCCCCCAGAAGAGCGTCCATCACCGCATGGACCAGCACGTCTGCGTCCGAATGGCCCAAAAGCCCCTTTTCATAAGGAATCTCCACCCCGCCCAGGATCAGTTTCCTGCCTTCCGCCAGACGATGCACGTCGTATCCCTGACCGATTCTCATGATTCTCCTGCCTCCGTATTCTTCACATTTTTCACGGGTCAGCCTCCATAGGGCTGTCTCCCTGACTCTGCCTCCTTGGATCTGTCTCCCTGACTCTGTCCTTATCCGGACAGGCCCCTCCGGACCGCCCGCTTTGATCCCCAAAGCTCTACACGATCATCCGCACTTTCCCCTGAATACACCTTAAATGGATATCCTTCTGGCTCATACACCCCTCCCCGTCCACATGGACCGGCATAGGTCGCTCTGTGTGGATCTCCACTTCCCTGCACTGATAGCTGCGCACTCCCCGGTATTTCTTCTGATGTCCCAGCAGGGAACTGACCAGAAACGGGATCAGCTTTAACTTTCCGCTGTGATGGACCACGCACAACGTCAGCTTTCCGTCGCATGGGTCCGCCGCCGGGGCAAATTTAAACCCGCCGCCCTCATAAGCGTGGATGTGGGCCGATATAAAATAGATGTGGTTCAGCTCCACCCTCTGGGTTCCGTCCAGCAACAGATACCCCTTCACAGGATAACACAAGATCAGCTGACGGATCCCCATGACCCAATAACTCAGCTTTCCCGCGTGAAACCGGTTTAATGTCTGCTTCATCCTGGAACAGGCCAGATTATGGCACACAGCGCCGTCCATCCCGATCCCGGCGCTTACCATAAATCTTCTGTGCTCCATCTTCTCTCCATAGGAGATAACCCCATAGTCCAGAAGCTGATAATACTTGGGATTCAGGATCTTTCTCAAGCATCTGGACGGCCGCCCGGGCAGCTTTAAGCTTTTAGCCAGGTCATTGCCCGCCCCTGTGGGGATATACCCCAGCGTCACCGGCCCGCAGAAGGCCAGCCCGTCCAGCACCTCATTCATCGTACCGTCGCCGCCTACAGCCACGATCACCCTGGGCTCCTTACACCCTTCCGTCAGCCTGGCCGCGTGGGCCATGGCGTCCAAAGGCTTCTCCGTCACAAACGCCTCATAGGGAATCTCCAAATGATTCAGCTGTCGTTCTACGCGCTTCCAGATCTTATTGCTTCGGCCGCCGCTGGCATTTGGATTTACAATAAAGTGGTACATGACAGCCTCCTCTCTCTCATTATCCTACAGTATATCATACTTTAAACAAAAAAGAAATTATACCGAAAAAAACCCGGAAAAAATAGTTTCAAAAAAATGTCAAAAAAGTGTTGACAATTGGCACAACATCATTTATACTAACAAAGCAGTCGCGATTACGGCTGACACGGACAAGGTACAAGGGGTCTTAGCTCAGCTGGGAGAGCATCTGCCTTACAAGCAGAGGGTCATAGGTTCGAGCCCTATAGGCCCCATACCACAAAACATCATATGGCGGAATAGCTCAGTTGGCTAGAGCATACGGTTCATACCCGTAGTGTCGAGAGTTCAAATCTCCCTTCCGCTACTAAAAAAGGAACATCTGTCAAGTTGGCAGATGTTTTTTTGTGTGCTGATTTAGTTTAATTGAGTGTTTTTATGGGTTTTTCTCTTACTCTTTGTTTAATTGTGTGCGTTCTATATACAACTCTTCTGCCCTTCTTCCTCTTATATTTCCGATTTTGACTTTGGTTACATGGCTTTACTGTTTGCAGCTCTGCTTGCGTTCGCTCACACTTCGCTTACATTGCTTTCGTTTTTAGGGGTAGATTTTTAGGTTTTTGGGGGGCCTTTAGTTTTTCTGGGGGGGCTGGAGGTTTTTATAGGAGCAGGGTAAAAAATTATATCGCAAAGGCAAAAAGGCAAAATGAAAGGGTTCTGGAGTATTTAGGGGTTAGGGGGAGGTTGGTGATAGGTTAAGACCAGATTAAGGGGCCAAATTAATTTTAAAGGGCTCCCAGGGGCTTTTTATGGGTTAAGGGTATAGAAGTATGGGTATGAGATAAAAAGGGGAAATCAAGGGGATATGGATGGATAAAGGGGATAGCTGGATAATTCTAAAATCCGAAATATATTTGATTTTAGAATTAGGCGATTGCTCTAATTTTTAGAAATTTTTCTGGTAAATATCGCTCTATACTTTCGTGCTTTATAGCGTTACTTTATAAAAGTATTAGAAAATGAAAGGAGAAAAAAGAGTGACTAATTTTGACAGGTTCAGGAAGTTGGTAGTGGCAAGGCTGTATAATCGCTTTCACGGAGAAAAGGAACTTCGTGTGCAAAGCATACCTAAAAACAATGGGATCATGCTGACTGGTCTTACTATCTATAAATGAGCAAATTTAGAAAATTGCACAACAAATTTATGCTACCTTAGCC
>CAJUFP010000101.1 GCA_910585645.1 uncultured Hungatella sp.
GCACGTCCGGTTCTGTGAGGGGCATACCCCGTAAGGGGTATGTCTACTCGACCGCGGGCATCAAACATGCAAGCTGAAGCTGATTTTTGGTCTTGCAAACATAGGGGATTTGTGGTATGATAAAGCGGTGTGCGAGGACAAAACCGGAACAAAGTTGTATAGACGGAGCAGGACAATTATCTGATTTTGAGAATAGTGGGCTATCGCCAAGCGGTAAGGCACAGGACTTTGACTCCTGCATTTCGTTGGTTCGAATCCAACTAGCCCAGTTCTGAAAAACCTTGTAAATATGGGAAAAAGACCGTATTTACAGGGTTTTTGCGTTATACTGATTATTTTATACTTTTTTTAGGACAGTTTCCTTGATTTATGGGGAGACTGACACTATAATAGAAAGGTATGGCATAAAACAGCCGCACAGGAAGAGGGAGAAAAGGAATTTATGGAGAATAATAATAACAAAGGCGACGGGAGGATGCCCGGGCAGGGTTCCGGGCAGACTCTTATTATCATATTGGTGGCAGCGCTGATTACCTTTGTCTGTATCTTTAAGATGGGAGATTATCTGCGGGGCATGGGAAGCACCCAGGAAGTTCCCTACAGCCAGTTTGTGGAAGCTCTGGAAGACGGCCTGGTGGAAAAGGTCCAGGTAGGCGGGGCGGAGGTTTCGTTCTGGACCAAGGAAGGCGCGGACGGATACAAGCCCAGTATCGAATATATCTCTGTCAGGATGGAAGGCGGCGACCAGCTGACCAGGCGTCTGGTGGAGGCAGGAGTGGAGAGCCGTCAGGAGGCAAGCAACAACAGCATCTGGCTGGAGAATCTCATCAGCTTTGCCCTGATGTTCGGCTGTCTGGTGCTGTTTATGAATTTCATGATGCGGCGCATGGGCGGCGGCGGGATCATGGGCGTGGGGAAGAGCACGGCCAAGATGCACATGCAGAAAGAGACAGGAATCACTTTTGTGGATGTGGCCGGGCAGGACGAGGCCAAGGAATCTCTGGTGGAGATCGTGGATTTCCTTCACAATCCCGGCAAGTATACTCATATCGGGGCGAAGCTTCCCAAGGGCGCTCTTTTGGTGGGGCCTCCGGGAACCGGCAAGACCCTTTTGGCCAAGGCTGTGGCCGGGGAGGCCAAGGTGCCGTTTTTCTCCCTGTCAGGTTCTGATTTTGTGGAGATGTTTGTGGGCGTGGGAGCGTCCCGTGTCCGCGATCTGTTTAAGCAGGCCCAGGACAGCGCTCCCTGCATTATCTTTATTGACGAGGTGGACGCTATCGGAAAGAGCCGTGATTCCCGCTTTGGCGGCGGCAACGACGAGAGGGAGCAGACCCTGAACCAGCTGTTGTCAGAGATGGACGGGTTTGATTCTTCTAAGGGACTTCTGGTGCTGGCGGCCACTAACCGCCCGGAGATCCTGGATCCGGCCCTTCTGCGTCCGGGACGGTTTGACCGGCGAATCATCGTGGATAAGCCGGATCTGAAGGGGAGGGTGAACACCTTAAAGGTTCACTCAAAGAATGTGGCTCTGGACGAGACGGTGGATCTGGAGGCCATTGCCCTTGCCACGTCCGGGGCTGTGGGGTCTGACCTTGCCAATATGATCAATGAGGCGGCGATCCTGGCAGTGAAGAACGGCAGGAACGCGGTGAGCCAGAAGGATCTGTTTGAGGCTGTGGAAGTGGTTTTGGTGGGTAAGGAGAAAAAGGACCGGATCCTGAGCAAAGAGGAGCGGCGCATTGTGTCCTACCATGAGGTGGGCCACGCCCTTGTCAGCGCGCTCCAGAAGGACGCGGAGCCGGTTCAGAAGATCACCATCGTGCCAAGGACCATGGGAGCCTTGGGTTATGTGATGCAGGTTCCGGAGGAAGAAAAGTACCTGAACACGGAGAAAGAGTTAAAAGCCATGCTGGTGGGAGCTTTGGCGGGCCGGGCGGCGGAGGAGCTGGTGTTTGAGACTGTGACCACCGGGGCGTCCAATGATATTGAGAAGGCGACCAGGATCGCCAGGGCCATGGTGACCCAGTACGGGATGTCGAAGAAGTTCGGCCTTATGGGTCTTGCCACCCAGGAAGACCAGTATCTAAGCGGCAGGATGGTGTTAAACTGCGGCGAGGCTACGGCGGCGGAGATCGACCAAGAAGTGATGAGGATGTTAAAGGAGTCCTATGAGGAGGCGAAGAGGCTTCTGGGCGAGAACCGGGAGGTTATGGATAAGATCGCGGAGTTCCTGATCGAGAAGGAGACCATTACCGGCAAGGAGTTTATGAAGATATTCAGAGAGTGCAAGGGACTGCCTGAGCCGGAAGAGGAAGAAAAGGAGAATGGGGAGACCCTTTGATGTGAGCGGGCTGCGCAGGCCTGACAGGGATAGGAAGAAAGATCGGCGCGAGGGAGATTGTTCTCAGAGATAAAGCGCTAATTGAGGCGGTTGTATAAAACGGGTTTTAGAAGTCATCTGCAAATTGATCTGTGCAGATGGCTTTTCTATCTATAATCAGCTAATAGAGAGCACAACCATCATTTGATATGTTACCGTTCACGTATGTTTACATTAACTGGCAAAAATCCATGAAAATTGCCTACAGCGATGGGAGTTTGCTCGCCAGTCTAAGTTGTCGTACGGTGAGAGCGCAAGCGCACAGACCTACCTGCACAGTAACGGCGATATACAGAGTATAGCTTGGGGCAATGGTTAGTATTGTAATTTGCCAAAAGTGTGCTATAATATGTAGTAATCAAAACTATGTTATATAGTAAAGGTTTTTAGGAGGGACGATATGAGCTATAAGATTATTGGCGATAGCTGCCTTGACTTGACAGATGAGATGAAAAAGGATTCCCGCTTTCAGATGATTCCTCTGACTCTGCAGGTGGATGATACCCAGGTGATAGATGATGAGACTTTTGATCAGAAGCGTTTTTTGGAGATGGTGAAGGCCAGTCCCAACTGTCCCAAGACAGCCTGCCCTTCCCCGGAGATGTTCAAGGAGGCCTATGAGTGCCAGGAGGAGGATGTGTATGTCATCACCCTGTCCAGCCATCTAAGCGGCACATACAACAGCGCGGTGCTGGGAAAGGAACTTTATGAGGAGGAGCATGGGCCTAAGAACATTAAGGTAATAGATTCCTGGTCTGCCTCGGCGGGAGAGCTGAATATAGCGCTGTACATTAAAGGTTTGTGCGAGGCGGGCATGGCGTTTGAGCAGGTATGCGAGAAAGCGGAAGCATTCAAGGAAAATATGAAGACGTATTTTGTTCTGGAATCTCTGGACGTGCTGCGCAAGAATGGGCGTCTGACAGGGCTTCAGGCGTTTTTTGCCACGGCGCTGAACATTAAGCCGGTGATGGGGGCCATCGAGGGCGTTATCATCAAGGAGGATCAGGCCAGAGGGATCAATAAGGCTTTGGCCAAGATGTGCGATTACGCTCAGAAGAACATCAAGGAGCCGGAGGGAAAGATCGCGGTGGTGGCTCACTGCAATAACCGGGAGCGGGCGGAATTTGTGAAGGAGGAGCTGCTAAAGAGGATTCCTTTTAAGGATGTGGTGATCACGGAGACCGCAGGTGTGGCTACGGTGTACGCCAGCGACGGAGGCGTGGTATTAGCCTGTTAGGTTTAGCGAAGCTGTTTTCTGTGAAATCTGGCCAATGTTTTGCATCGGCTCGCCCGGGCCATGGCGAAGCATTGGCCATAGTGAAGTGGGATCTTAAAAATAAGGCGGCGGAAAAATTCTCGACAGGAGTTGTTCTTTGGTAACCGTTCAGGTAGGTCTGCCCGTTTACTGCGCTGACCGTACGGAAACGTAATGGCAGCAGGCATCCGGCCCCATGGAGAAGCGATTATCATGGCCGGATGCGTAACAGTCCAAGGGGTATCTGAACTGTTAGCTCTTTGCTGCCTTAATATTATGAAGGATTGTCTAAATTCTGTATATACTTGTCCAGCCCGTTTCGGGTATCGTTATATCTTGCCTTATTTTCTTCCGGGTTGTTTTCTTCCCAGACCGTATGGATCAGTTCAGGATCCAGCTTATGGTGAAACAGATGAATGATTTCGAAAAAATCATAGGCATGATCAGTATCCAGACCTAATAGACGGATCAGCTGTTTGTCCAGCTTTTCATTGTACGCGTTTTTGTTGTGGACAATGCTGTGGTAGGAAAATGTGTCTGTACAGAGGTTATTTTTCAGACAGATGCATGGTCTGCAGATATCGTCATAACCATAGGTGAATGTTACGGTGTTGATTCTGTGTTCCATTATGGCATTGGCTATGGCATAAAAATCGTGATGGAACTTTTCGTCAGGGACAAATGTTTCGATCCCTCTTCCGTGTAGTTTAAAGATGTCTAAAAGATGGTGGGGTTTTATCGTCAGGTTTATATTGTTCATCAATTCTCCTTTATCAGTTCTGTTTAAGTTGCTAAAGATTATAGAACCAGGGGGCGGTTTTGTCAAGGATTCTAAAACCGACAAAAGATGCTGTGGACAGAGGGCGGCTGTCCATAGTATGATAAATAAAAGCCTGTGCCAGAGAAAACGGCCCAGGGAAGGTTAAGGAACTGTCACAAAATAATTTATGCGCTATGCTGGTCTAAATTGTTTTGTGACAGTCCCTAAGCGCGCAGACAGGAGGGATATTATGGGGGGAAGAGGGAACGGAGTTATCTTAGGGGCTGCCATGGGGATGGCGGCGCTGCTGGTCATAACCGCAGGGCTACTTTGGAAAGGCGGGGGAGCCAGGGACGGGCGGGAGTATATTGAGGCTGGAGTAACGGCGGGGGAGAGCAGGGATGGAGGCGACAGCCTCGGGAATGATGGCTGGCAGTCGGAGCATATGGAACGGAGCGGGGAGATTGAGGGCAGAGATCAGGCACAGGCGGGGATCGTCCTTGGAGGGCAGGAGGAAGATCAGGGAGAGGGCGCGCCAATAAGCGGCCAGGATGGTTCCGATGATATAACCGCAGATGGAGACACCGGGGAACAGAAAGAAGTCTCATCCTCCGAGATTGTAATGCTGTTTGGAGGGGACGTGTATTTTTCCGACCATGTGCTGGGTACATACGACAAAGCGGGGGGAATCCACGGCGTCCTGGATGAGGGGATCCGGGAGGAGATTGAGAAGGCGGATATCTTTATGGTGAACCAGGAGTTTCCTTTTACCCGGAGGGGGACTGCGGCGGCTGACAAGCAGTTTACCTTTCGTGTGCCGGAGAGCAGGATGCACATTCTCCAGGAGATGGGGGTGGATATTGTGACTCTGGCCAACAACCACATTCTGGATTTCGGGGCGGAGGGGCTTTTGGACAGCTGCAAAGCTCTGGATGAGGCGGGAATCCTGTATGTGGGCGGCGGGGAGGATTTTGAGAAGGCCAGCGCCCTTAAGACCATCACCGTCGGGCAGAAGATCATCGGATTTTTGGGGATGTCCAGGGTCTATATGGATGGGGGCTGGGCGGCGGGAAAGGGCCACCCGGGAGTATTTTCCACCTATGACACCACTCTGCCCCTTAAGGCGGTTGAGGAGGCCAGGCAGCAGTGCGACTTTCTGGTGGTGTACGTACACTGGGGCGTGGAGAGGGAGACAGAGCCCAAGGAGTACCAGCGGGCCATGGGAAGGGCCTACATCGACGCGGGGGCGGATCTGGTGGTGGGAAGCCATCCCCATGTGCTGCAGGAGCCGGAGGAGTACAAGGGAAAGATGATCGTGTACAGCCTGGGGAATTTCGTGTTCGGAAGCAGCATTCCGAAGACCGCCCTTCTCAAGGTAGAGTGGGGGCAGGAGGGGACACAGGCGTCCATGATTTCCTGCACGTCGTCAGGGGGATTTACCCGGCTGGAGCAGCAGGGGGATTGAATGGTTTGCCGGAAGCCAGGGTCCGTGCCGGGGGCGGAAGGTATAAAAAAATAAACATTATCACACAAAAATATATGTCTTATGAGACCGGATTCTGTTATACTTAAAAGCAATAGAGGCGGCAGACAGTTTTCGCCGCAAAACCTGACCGGTCTTTTGGGCAGGCAGGTGAAAAATGAGCACAGAAAGGAAAAATATCATGAAAACAGATGCGATGAAGATTCTTGATTCCGCGAAAGCCCGTGAGCTTATGGCCAAACTGTACGGCAGGGACAATGTGGAGACCAATGTGAAGCGCTATAAGGATCTGGTGGAAAAGTTTGAGAGGGAATTTGGGGATAAGGACGTGAAGATGTTTACCTCACCGGGGCGGACGGAGATAAGCGGAAACCACACGGACCACAACCACGGCAAGGTTCTGGCGGGAAGCATCAACCTGGACTGTGTGGGCATTGGGGCGAAGAATGACAGTGACAAGGTGAACATTGTCAGTGAGACCTTTGACCAGAAGTTTTCCATTGACCTTAAGGATCTGGCGCCCAGCAGCAAGATGGCGGGGACCATTGACCTGGTGAAGGGGCTGTTAAAGGGATTTGTGGAGATGGGGTACAAGATAGGCGGGTTTGACGCTTACATAACCAGCAACGTCATAAGCGCTGCGGGAGTCAGCTCCTCCGCAGCGTTTGAGATGCTTCTGTGTTCCATGCTCAACGTATTTTTTAATGAGGGAAAGATGGACGTGGTGGCCTATGCCCATGTGGGGAAATATTCGGAGAACCATTACTGGAACAAGTCGTCAGGGCTTTTGGACCAGATGGCCTGCGCTGTGGGCGGCCTGATCACCATTGACTTTTTTGACCCGGCAAATCCCAAGGTGGAGCAGATCCCCTTTGATTTCGGTTCCCAGAACCACAGTCTGATCATCGTGAACACGGGGAAGGGCCACGCGGATCTGAGCGCGGACTATTCCTCCGTGCCAAATGAGATGAAGAAGGTGGCGGAGTATTTTGGCAAGGAAGTCTGCGCCCAGGTGAAGGAGGAGGACGTGATCAGGGATCTGGCCAAGGTACGGCAGTTTGCCGGAGACCGGTCCGTTATGAGGGCGCTTCACTTCTTTGAGGAGAATAAGAGGGTTGAGGCGGAGGTGGCTGCCCTGAAGGAGAATCGGTTTGATGATTTTCTGGCGGGGATCACGGCTTCCGGCAATTCTTCCTGGAAGTGGCTGCAGAACTGCTACACCAACAGCAGTGTCCAGGAGCAGGGCATCAGCGTGGCTCTGGCTTTGACGGAATTGTTTATCGCGGATAAGAAGCGGGGGGCCTGCAGGATCCACGGCGGCGGGTTCGCCGGGGTTATTATGGCCATGCTGCCCAACGATCTGGTGGATGAGTATGTGGAGTATATTGAGAAGGCTCTGGGGAAGGGGAATGCTTATAAGATGAGCATCCGGCCTTATGGGGCTGTGTGTGTGGATGAGATGGTATAAGTTAAAAGTTTGTGTTGATGATAAGTTTGTTTTTGGTTAAGTTTTTTAGAGGCAGTAATCAACCGGATTACTGCCTCCTGTTTTATCATAGGACAATGGTTTTGCTGAAATATGCCTGCCAGGTTATTTACCGCAAAGCAGCCCATACAAAGTCGGATCCACATGAAATTCCTCAATAACCCGCCTAGCCTCCTCAAGGGCCTTCTGCCTGGCAGACGCGGATTTCCCCGGATTGCGCGTTGCGCGGATGAGCACATTTTTCGGAGTGTGTTCAAAGTCGATAAATTCCAGCAGCTGGGTGTTATACCCGGAATACTCCAGAAGGTTTGCCCGGATGGCGTCGGTCATGAGAGCGCAGAACCGCTCAGAGACAATGCCGTATCTGGTGAGGAGGGAAAGTCTGTCCGTGTGGATCTGTTTGTTCAGTTCATGCTGGCAGCAGGGCACGGAGAAGATCATCCTGGCGTTCCAGGAGACGGCGTTGTAAAGGGCGTAGTCGGTTGCGGTGTCGCAGGCGTGGAGGGTGATGACCATGTCCACGTCAAAGGGGCAGCGAAAACCGTTGATGTCCCCCAGCTCAAACCGGAGGTGGTCATAGTGGTATTTTAAAGCGGCGGCATTGCATTTGCGGATGACGTCTTCTTTTAGGTCCAGACCGATGATGTTGACGGAAATATTCCGGATTTCGGTCAGGTAATAGTAGAGGATAAACGTCAGGTAGGACTTGCCGCAACCAAAGTCGATGATGTTAAGGCTGGGGGGATTTTCTTTTTTTATCACATCGTCTATGAGCTCTATGAAGCGGTTGATCTGCCTGTACTTGTCGTACATGGATCTGACCACTTTTCCCTGGGAGGTGAAGATGCCCATGTCAACGAGGGGCGGGATGACGCGGCCCTCAGGCAGGATATAGTTTTTTGCCCGGTTGTGGCCGGGCTGCCAGGGAAGGTCATAAGGCGTTTTGGACGCTTTGGCGGTGAAAAGGACCTTTTTCTTTTTGGAGACAGAGAGGGAGTATTCCTTGTCTTTTGACCAGGCGTTCAGCTGCCGGAAATCGGTTTCCAGACAGTCAACGCATGTCTGATAGAGCTGTTCAACAGGAACATTTTCATGAAAAACCTGTTTTTCCGTGTATCTGGCGATCTGGTAATAGCCGCCTTTCTGTTCTATGGTGATCTTCTGATAAGTCCGGTCTTTGGCAGCCGGCTTGCTTATGACAAGCTTTAAGGGGCTGTCATTGAGGATGGCTGTGACGGAATCATGGATGGTGTTCATGGCGTGCCTTTCTGAGATGAGTTTACTGGTACTGACAGCAGAATTGTACCACAGCGGGCGGCAATGGGCAAGCGGTTAAGCGCTTATCATCCTCTTTTGCACCTGTTCTTCTGCTGAGAATGAAAGTCATTACAGCAGAATTGCTAGCACTCTTTTGAAATGAGTGCTAATTTCCTGTTGACAATTTGTTCTATCGGTACTAGAATACTCTGTAGGCAATATAAATCGATAATTAAACAGAAAAAGGAGTGTTTGATATGGCAACCAAGACAGGCAGTTTATCCATAAGCAGTGAGAACATATTTCCGGTGATCAAGAAGTGGCTGTATTCTGACCACGACATTTTCTACAGAGAGCTGGTTTCCAACGGCTGCGACGCCATCACCAAGTTAAAGAAGCTGGAGCTGATGGGGGAGTTTGAAAAGCCGGAGGATGTGGAGTATAAGATTCAGGTGACGGTGAACCCTACGGACAAGACCATCACCGTGACGGACAACGGCATCGGCATGACGGAGGAGGAAGTGGAGGAGTATATTAACCAGATCGCCTTCTCCGGGGCCCAGGATTTCCTGAACAAATATAAGGACAAGGCCAATGAGGACCAGATCATCGGGCATTTCGGTCTGGGATTCTACTCCGCGTTTATGGTGGCGGACAAGGTGACCATTGACACCTTATCTTACAGACAGGACGCCAGGGCGGTACACTGGGAGTCAGAGGGCGGCACGGAGTTTGAGATGAGCGACGGGGACAGGGAGACGTTCGGAACCACCATCACCCTGTATCTCAATGAGGACAGCGTGGAGTTCTCCAATGAGTATCGGGCCAGGGAGGTTCTGGAGAAATACTGCGGCTTTATGCCTGTTCCCATTTTCCTGAATAACGCGGAGGCGGAGCCCCAGTATGACACCATTGAGAAGGATGAGCTGACGGACAAGGACACCATTGTGGAGACCATCCTGGAGGAGGCCAAGACTGAGGAGAAGGAGAACGAAAACGGGGAGAAGGAAGTTGTGGAGGTGTCCCCGGCCAGGGAGAAGTACAAGATTTTAAGGCGGCCTGTGGCGGTCAACGATATTAATCCTCTGTGGAACAAGCACCCCAATGAGTGTACGGAGGAGGAGTACAAGTCCTTCTACCGGAAAGTATTTATGGACTACAAGGAGCCTCTGTTCTGGATCCATCTGAACATGGACTATCCCTTTAACTTAAAAGGCATCCTGTACTTCCCCAAGATCAACACAGAGTACGACAGCCTGGAGGGGACCATCAAGCTGTACAACAACCAGGTGTTTATCGCGGACAACATCAAGGAGGTTATCCCGGAATTTCTCATGTTGTTAAAGGGCGCCATCGACTGTCCGGACCTGCCTCTGAACGTGTCCAGAAGCGCGCTGCAGAACGACGGCTTTGTAAAGAAGATCTCCGACTACATCACCAAGAAGGTGGCTGACAAGTTAAGCGGCATGTGCAAGACCGACCGGGAAGCCTATGAGAAGTATTGGGATGACATCAGCCCGTTTATCAAGTTCGGCTGCTTAAAGGATGACAAGTTTGAGGAGAAGATGAAGGAGTACGTGCTGTTCAAGGATCTGGACAAGAAGTACCTGACCCTTCAGGATTGCTTAGACGATGCCAAGGACAAGCATGAGAATGTGATCTACTATGTGACCGATGAGAAGGAGCAGAGCCAGTACATCAACATGTTCCGGCAGGAGGGGCTTAACGCGGTGATCATGAACCACAACATTGACAGCCCGTTTATCAGCCAGCTGGAGCAGAAAAAGGAAGGCTTAAAGTTCATGCGCATTGACGCCGACGTGACGGACACCTTCAAGGAGGAGGTTAAGAAGGAGGATGAGGAGAGCTTTAAGGCGGACACGGAGAAGCTGACAGAAACCTTCAAGAAGGCTCTTGGCAATGACAAGCTGGAGATCAGGGTGGAGAAGCTGAAGAACGACCAGGTGGCTTCCATGATCACCGTGTCTGAGGAGAGCCGGAGAATGCAGGACATGATGAAGATGTACAACATGTACGGCATGGACCCGTCCATGTTCGGAAATGAGGGGGAGACCCTGGTGCTCAACGCCAACCACAAGCTGGTGCAGTATGTGCTTGCCAACGGCGAAGGGGAGCTGACAGGGAAGATCTGTGAGCAGCTTTACGACATGGCCTCCCTGACTCACGGCAGTTTGAGCGCGGAGCGGATGACGAAGTTTGTCAGCCGCAGCAATGAGATCATGATGCTGATGACGGAGAAATAAGCCTACAGGACAGTGCAGCATAGATCGGGAATAAAAGCATAAGGCGTATAGGAAAAATAAAAAAGAGCGGGTGTGCTGGCAAGGATGGCTTGGCAGTATACCCGTCTTTTTGGTAAGACGCAAAATTCGGTTTTCGGACCTTTTGGCTGACTGCCGGCCATGGCGGCAGTCAGATGCCGCCGGGGAGTAGTCCCGGCGGTTTCTTAAGACAAAAATAAGACAAAAAGAGTTAGTCCGCAAACACGATTTTGCCGTTCTTGACAATCTCTTTGGGCTGGGCAGGGGCTGCATAGCCCAAAGCGGCGATGCCGTAGGCCGCGTGGTCGTCGGGGATGCCGTAGGATTTAAGCATCCCGCGGACCTTCGGGTTGTCGCAGGCGTCCCGAAGCTGGTTGATCCACACGGAGCCGATGCCAAAGGAGTGGGCGGCCAGGAAGATGTTCTCCAGGGCGCAGGCATTGTCGTCGATGCCGAAGCGGGCGTCCCGCAGGTTGGACGTGATTATAATGACCTGGGGCTCATACATGGTGTAGTTTTCCCGGCCAAGGGCCTCCCCGATGGCGGCGGCCAGCTCCTGGATCCTGTCGCGGCTTCGGAGCACGGTGAACTGCCAGGTCTGGCGGTTCATGGCGCTGGGGGCGTACTGGGCGGCTTTGAGGATGGCGTCCAGCTCCTGTCCGGGGATTTCCCGGTCCTCAAAGGCGCGGATGCTTCTCCTGGTAAGCAGATTTTCCATAACAGGGTTCATAGTGTTGTCCTCCTTACATGATATGTACCGGCGCGGGACGGATGTGACTGCCGGCCGGGTTCAGAATGGGATACATCCGGGGTATCTCCGGAAAAATTCGCGGATCTTGATTTTGGCGGCGGATTTCCGGGCATACTCATAGTGTATTCTTTCTCTGCTTTTATTGTAACCTTAACGGGAAAAAATGCAAGAGGAAAGCACGTATAATCTCTGCACCAGTATGGTGGTGGCGATGATGAAGAACACTTCCAGGGCGCTGCTTATGATGCCTGCCAGGACCAGGAGAAGGCCGCTTACCAGGGTGATGGCCACCATAGACAGGCGGAAAGGCCGCAGAAACTGCCGGGCAGCAGGGGAAAGGGAGGACAGGCGCCACAGGATCAGGTACAGGCACAAGGCCAGCAGGACGGAGGACACAAAGGCGAACACCACATGGAGAAAGGCCTGGAGGGGCACGGCTTCCGGCAGATAGGGCGTGGTGACGGCCAGAAGCAGAAGAAGCAGGGCTGTGAGAAGGAGCCTGTGTTCCCAGACGGGACGGGGCAGGTAGATCAGCAGCTTTTTCAGCACTTGGTAGTAGTAGAGGCCGATGATGACGCCCAGAAGGAAAAACGCGGTGCGGCGGGTGGGCAGGCTGCCGATAACCGACAGGTTGGAGGTGAACCAGTTAGTCCCTCTGACAAACAGCAGGGTGTAGACGGGAATGACGGCGTAGGCGATACACGACATAAGCATAGACTTCCTCCTTTTGGCGTGAGATGAGAGCGCCCGGGCGGCGGGGATTATTTGGCAGACCGGGCGCTTATGCGGGGTATGGGAGTAGTATTTGCCGGGCCGGGCGGTTCGATACCGGGAAGATATTGGAGACAGTGGCCGTTTTAAAATTATGCCATAGATAATATAGTAAGAGATCGATGAAAAGAGGATTATAGTTATGGAAGGGACTGCATTGATTTTAGCCGGAGGCGGCGGCAAGGGCGCTTATGAGATCGGGGTGTGGAGAGCCATGAAGGAGCTTGGCACAGACAAAAAGATCAGGGCCGTGTCGGGAGCCTCCGTGGGCGGGCTCAATGGGGCCCTGTTTGTCCAGGGCGACTATGACAGGGCCAGGCGTATCTGGCTGACCATGAACGCGGAGAAGATCCTGGACACAGGCAGGTTTGACTTTTTGGAGGATTTAAAGGCCATGGCGGAGAGGTGGCCTGACGTGGAGGCGGAGTCCTTGCTGGAGGAGGGGATCTTCTCCAGGGACGGCCTGGTGCAGATCATCCGGGAGGAACTGGATGTGAACCGGGTGGCATGGAACGGGATTCCCTGTTACCTGGCCTGCTACAATGTGACTTCCAACCTGGTGGATTACATCAATGTGACGGGAATGAAACAGAATGACATGGAGACCATCCTTCTGGCCACGTCGGCCCTTCCGGGAATCTTCGGGCCGGTCAGGTTCGGGAAGAGTCTGTATCTGGACGGAGGGCTTAAGGACAATGTGCCGGTGCGTCCTCTGTACAACGCGGGATATCGGGATTTTCTGGTGGTGCATTTAAGCCGCCGGGGGATTGTGGATGAGGAGGAATTTCCGGGGGCATCCATGGTGCAGATCGTCCCCTCCCAGGACCAGGGAGATTTTGTCACGGGAACCCTGGATTTTTCGGCGGACGGGGCCAGACGGAGGATGGAGCAGGGGTATGAGGACGCCATGGCTGTTCTTGGAAAATGAGAGAAACCGGGGGAAATCATGGAAGTTTCGTTTTACAAATGTCTGTTTCTGGTATATAGTAGAGAGAAATACAGTGATAGGTAAACGATAAAAAGGAAGGCAGAAAAACAGGATGGCAGGTCATGGTTTGAGAGAAAAAAGCCCTGGGGCAGACAGGCAGCAAAAACATGGGGGAGTGTCCCGAAGAACACATCAGAACGGAGGATTTCAGAATTCTCTGGGATTTGTGCTGGCCTGCGTGGGGTCGGCTGTGGGGATGGGCAATATCTGGCTGTTTCCCTACAGGCTGGGACAGTACGGAGGCGCGGCGTTTTTGATCCCGTATCTTTTCTTTATCGCCCTGTTCGGATTGACAGGGCTTTCGGTGGAGTTTGCCATCGGGCGCCGGGCGGGCACAGGGACTTTGGGTTCCTACGAGTATTGCTGGAATGCCAGAAAGAAGGGGAAGCTGGGATATGTTCTGGGGTGGATCCCTCTCATGGGTTCTCTTGGCATCGCGATCGGCTATTCGGTGATTCTGGGGTGGGTGTTGAAGACCTTGGGGGCCAGTCTGACAGGAGAGCTGTTTGTCAGGGACGCCGGGGGATTTTTTGCGGAGATGTCCTCGGCTTTTGGCAACATACCCTGCCATGTGGCGGTGGTATGTATAGCCTGCGGGCTTTTGATGGCAGGGGCCACGAAAGGGATTGAGAAGATCAACAAGGTGCTGATGCCCGCGTTTTTCGGGCTGTTCGTGGTGCTGGCCGTGCGGGTGTTTTTCCTGGACGGGGCGTTACAGGGGTATCGGTTTTTGTTTATTCCCAAGTGGGAGTATCTGCTGAAGGCAGACACCTGGGTCATGGCCATGGGGCAGGCGTTTTTCTCCCTGTCCATCACCGGTTCGGGCATGATCGTCTATGGTTCCTACCTTGGGCGGGATGAAGATATCGTGGGAGCGTCGGTAAATACGGCGGTGTTTGACACCATTGCGGCCATGTTGGCAGGTCTGGCTATTATGCCGGCGGTGTTTGCCTTTGGCATCGAGCCGGCCAGCGGACCGCCGCTGATGTTCATCACTTTGCCCCAGGTATTTGCCCAGATGCCTCTTGGAAGACTGTTTGCGGTGTTCTTCTTTGTGTCTGTGGCATTTGCGGGGATAACCAGCCTGATAAACATGTTTGAGGCTGTGTGCGAGTCGTGGCAGACCCGGTTCGGAATGTCCCACAGGGTCATGGCCGCCCTGTGCGGCGCGGTGGCTCTGGCTGTGGGGATCTTTATCGAGGACGGAGACAAGGTGGGAGCGTGGATGGATTTTATTACCATTCTGGTGGTGCCTTTTGGCGCGCTCCTTGGCGCTTTTTCCATCTATTATATACTGGGCTGGGACGAGATAAAGGAGGAGATTTCCCTGGGAAGGGAGAAGCCGGTGGCGCCGTGGTTTGGCGTGGTGGGAAAATATGTGTATGTTCCTTTGGCGGTGTTTGTATTTATCCTTGGGATCGCGTACGGCGGGATCGGGTGAGCGAAAAGTAAAAATAGCTTCTGAAATACGGGCTTGAATTTGAGGTGAAGGGATGAAAAATGACTTGTTTTCTATCGGTGGTTTTACGATCCACGGCTACGGTCTTATGATCGGCATTGGATTTGTGGCGGCTTACCTTTTTTCGGATTACAGGGCCAGAAAGAAGGGGCTGGACGGGGATCACGTATTTGGCCTTGCCATATGGGTGATTGTTATTGGACTGGCCAGCGCAAAGCTTTTGTACTATATTACTACCATAGATGAGATCATAAAAAACCCCAGGCTCCTTCTGGATGTTGCCAACGGGTTTGTGGTGTATGGAGGGATCATAGGGGGAATCTTAGGCGGATACGCATACTGTAGAAAGTATAAGCTTAACTTCCTCAAATACGCGGATCTGATTCTGCCCGCGGTGGCGCTGGCCCAGGGGTTTGGACGGATCGGCTGTTTCCTTGCGGGGTGTTGTTACGGCATGGAGACGGACGGGGCCTTTGCCGTCGTGTTCCGGGATTCCGCCTACGCGCCCAACGGTGTTCGGCTGCTGCCTACGCAGCTGATGTCCAGCGGACTGAACTTTCTCCACTTTTTCGTGCTTTTGTGGCTGTCAGGGAGAGTGAGGCGGGACGGGCAGGTGGCGGGAATGTATCTGGTCTTCTACAGTCTGGGACGATTTGTCATGGAGTTTTTCCGGGGCGACCTGATTCGGGGGAATGTGGGGAGCCTGACAACATCCCAGTTTATCTCCCTGTTTGCGGCGGCGGCGGGGGTATACATGTTGGCGCGCAGCAGGAAATTGCCAGAGATTGCGGATGATTGAGGAGGAAGCGTTGTGAAGGGCATGAAGAAGTTTCTTTTGGCCAGCGCTCTGGGGCTGGCAGGGCTTTGTATCGCCTGTTTTGTCTGGCTGGGGATCTTTATGGGGGCGAAAAGTCAGGAGGCGATCAACCAGGTGGGGTGCATTTATATGTCTGCGGTCAGCAGGCAGCTGCAGGAAAAGTTTGACGCCATCATCAGGCTGAGGCTGTCCCAGATCCAGGGGATCGTAAAGCGCACGCCCTGGGAGGACGCGGTTTACGGGGATGAGATGAGGAAAGACCTGGCCGTAAGCGGCAGCATCCGGGAGTTTGAGTACCTGGGCCTGTACACGGAGGACGGGAGATGTGAGCGGATCTACGGGGATCCTGTGGAGATCTCGGACCAGGGGCAGTCCCAGCTTGGAAAGGAACGGGCGGTTATCAGCGGTCTGGATGAACGGGGGGAGAGGCTTCTCCTTCTGGGAGTCAGGGCTCATTATCCCATGGGCGATGGGGGAAGAAGTTCCATGCTCATAGCCGGAGTTCCCATGGATTATCTCAATGAGGCCCTTGTGCTCAACGAGGAGAATTCTATGATATACTCCCACATCATCCGCCGGGACGGCACGTTTATTATCCAGAGCAGGACAAAGTACAGGGAGGATTATTTTACCCAGGTTAAGGAGATGTTCGAGGAATTTGACGGCAAGACGCCTCAGCAGTACGTGGACGAAATAGGGCGGGCCATGGATCTGGGGGAAGATTACACCACCATCGCCATGGTGGACGGGGTGTATCAGCATTTTTATTGCGCGGATCTTCCGGATTCTCAGTGGTATCTGGTGGCGGTGATGCCTTACGGCGTGTTGGATGATATTATCAGCCAGTTGGGAGGCGTTCGTCAGTACACGATTTTGGTAGTATGCGCTATAATCCTGGCAGCCGGGGTGATCATTTTCATCATGTATTATAAACTGTCCCAAAATCAACTGCAGATCTTAAATAAGGCGGAACAGGCAAACCGGGCAAAGAGCGAATTCCTTTCCAACATGAGTCATGATATCCGAACGCCCATGAACGGGATCGTGGGTATGACGGCCATTGCCATGGCCAACCTGGGGGACACGACTAAGGTGAAGGACTGTCTGACAAAGATCACCCTGTCCAGCAAGCATCTGCTGGGGCTTATTAACGACGTGCTGGATATGTCAAAGATTGAGAGCGGAAAGCTGACTTTAAATCAGCATCAGGTGTCCCTGAGAGAGACGATGGACAGCATTGTCAATATTGTCCAGCCCCAGATTGAGGCCAGAAATCAGCATTTTGACATTTTTATCCAGAATGTGACGGCGGAGGAGGTGTATTGCGACAGCGTGCGCCTGAACCAGGTGCTCATCAATCTTCTGTCCAACGCCGTAAAGTTTACGCCGGAGGAGGGGACCATCAATGTATTTTTAAGTCAGGAGGCCTCGCCGGCAGGGGACGGATGGGTGCGGTGCCATTTTAGAGTGAAGGACAACGGCATTGGCATGACCCCGGAATTTCAGAAGACGATCTTTGAGACGTTTACCAGGGAGAGGAATCTTCAGGTTGACAAGACAGAGGGCAGCGGCCTGGGGATGGCCATTACCAAGTACATAGTGGAAGCTATGAAAGGCACGATAGAGCTTGACAGCGCTCCGGGAAAGGGAAGCCAGTTCCATATTACGGTGGATCTTGAGAAGGCCGCTATCCCGGAGGAGGATATGATCCTTCCCAGCTGGAAGATGCTGGTGGTGGACAACAATGAGGATCTTTGTCAGAGCGCGGTTTACGAGTTGAAACAGATGGGCATTGACGCGGACTGGGCCCTTAATGGGAGGATCGCGGTGGAGATGGCCCAGAGACGCCATGAGGAGCACTGCGGTTATCAGGTGATCCTTCTTGACTGGAAGATGCCCGGCATGGACGGACTGGAGACGGCCCGGGAGATCCGGGGCAAGGTGGGGGATGAGGTTCCTATATTCCTCATATCAGCCTATGATTGGGGGGATATCGAGGCGGCGGCCAAAGATGCGGGGGTTCAGGGATTTATCTCCAAACCGCTGTTTAAGTCCAACCTTTATTTGAGTCTCAGCAGATTTATGCTGAACCAGCAGAGGGAGGAGGAAGAGAAGCCCAGGGAGATCATGGATCTTTCAGGAAAGCGCATCCTTGTGGCGGAGGATAATGACCTGAATTGGGAGATCGCGGAGGAGCTTCTGTCAGAGACAGGCCTTGTGATGGAAAGGGCGGAGAACGGAAAAGTCTGCGTGGATATGTTCGAAGGTTCCAAGGCGGGATACTATGACGGGATACTCATGGATATACGGATGCCTGTTATGAACGGGTATGAAGCGGCAAGGCTTATCCGCGAATCGTCGAGAGGCGACGCCGACCTGCCGATCATTGCTATGACGGCGGACGCGTTTTCCGATGATATCCAGAGATGCCTGGACAGCGGAATGGATGAACATGTGCCTAAGCCTATTGATGTGAAATTGGTCTTTGAGGTGTTGAAAAAGCATTTGTAATAGGAAAAATGAGGGGGCGGGGAGACTTGCCTCCTTTTTATCGTGGGGGAGCTAAATTGATATATAATTGAGTGAGCAAAAGAGGGCGAAGGGTGTCGCGGAGCCAGTCAGAGAAGGAGAGATGTCCCGTCCGGGTTCAGATATGCCAAACATTCC
>CAJUFP010000102.1:0-428 GCA_910585645.1 uncultured Hungatella sp.
ATGGGGGAAGGGGGAAGTCTGTCCATATGGATCCCCAGGTAAAGTTACACTATCATCTACTGCCAGTAGATTTACAAACCGGGAGGACTGCGTTATAATGGTTGATATCAGGAAAGAAAGGAAGAAAAAACGATGGCAACCATGTTCATGACCAGCAAATGCAAAAAGCAGCAGCAAAAACACGCTTGTGAGAAGCGTGCATTTGTGATGGGTTCATGGATAAGCAGGAAAACAGGGCAAGAAGATACGGATTTCGGGATCAGGCATACCGGGATCTGAATTTTATGAAACCATAGACCGCTTATCCGTGACGGGTAGGCGGTTTTTTTGTGCGGTAAAGTTCACCGGAAAGGGACGGATTCCATTCTGATATGCGCATATAGCTTAACTGGCAGAGCAGCCGGCTCTTAACCGGCAGGTTCAGGGTT
>CAJUFP010000102.1:528-18020 GCA_910585645.1 uncultured Hungatella sp.
CGACTTCCTGTGTGCGCATTGGGCGTGTGTAACTCAGCTGGGAGAGTAACCGGCTCTTAACCGGCAGGTTCAGGGTTCGACTTCCTGTGTGCGCATTGGGCGTGTGTAACTCAGCTGGGAGAGTAACCGGCTTTTAACCGGTAAGTCGTGGGTTCGAGCCCCACCACACGCATGCACCGATGTGCGGCTGAACAGAGGTGCCTTGGATATGAAACTTGAGAATGCGGATTGGCGTAGAGGGAGCGCGGCCGGCTCTGACCCGGCAGGCAAAGGTTCGATTCCTTTATCCGCAGCTGAAAGGAAAGTAAAGGGGATATAGCGTAATTTGTCACCAACCGTTAGGTTGATGACGTGCGTGCGCATCAGCGCACTTCCTTGAATGATGGCAGCGCATGGGAGTTTGACTCCCAATGGAACCGTTCGAGCCGGTTTATCCCTGCTTTAGCAGCAGCTAAATTTAACGAACTGATAGAGAGGAGTAAGAAAAATGTCCGGAACACACAGGCGAAAACACCAAGGGAAACTTAAGCAGAAAAGCGCTTATCAGAAGCGTTTGTTTGAGTTGTCCTTATGGTGCCTGAGATCCGGAACATAAAGCCTTTAAATGGCCTCCGTCTGAGTATCCGCCCATAAGGAAGGGGATATGCTTCAGAAAGGAGATCATGAAATGAGTTACCCTGTGATAGACCCGGTGGCCACCGGTGACAGGATTAATACGTTGAGGAAGGAGCTGGGATACAGTGTGGCTTACCTGAAGGAGTATTTCGGATTTGCCACCACCAATGCCATTTATAAGTGGCTCCATGGAGAGTCCCTGCCATCCCTTGACAATATGGTGGCGTTGAGCGTGTTGTTCGGCATCCCAATGAATGATATTGTTGTGTATCATTAGAGGCGGATGATCGAGAGTAGAATGATTTATGGTTATTGGCACAGTTTTAGGCTGTGCCTATTTTTGTACATGAGACGGAAAGGAATATGCCGCTAAAGCGACCCGCCATGGTACGGCGAGTAGAGGAAAGGGCTTCCTTCGCTTGATTGTTGGAATATTAGAAAACGGAAAATGTTTGATGGATCAAAACTATATAGACAGGGCTGTCGCACTAATTTTAATCAGTTAAAGCGGCAGCCCCATTTTTTTTACCATATCGCTTCACGGTATTCCCATACTTCCACTGGAACCATATCAAGGAAAAGGAGAAAAATGATGTTAGTAGAAAGAGCTGAAAATGGTAATTTTGTGATTACCCAGGAATCGGGGGAGGAACTGTCTTTGGAGGAACAGGGATGTGCTGGTAATTTTGATATATGCCAGTTCTTTTGCAATACTTATACGGACAGGAAAAATGCATGATCCTATATGGCCAAGATGGGGAGACAATTCTCTTGAAGGCGCAGGAGCTAGACAAGGATGACCAGGTAGAACTAGGAGGGAGAAAATCGTATGAAACACCAGACGATCGTGATAACAAAAGACTACCCAGAGGGAGAGTATGAAATTCCAGATGTGTATCCTATTGAAGGGGATGGCAGCAATGACTGCGACAAGGAGCGAGCATCCGCTATTCTAGGCATGCTCTACCGCAATTACCTGGAGAATGAGAAAAAGGAATCTGCAATCTCCATCGATCATGGGCGCACGTTCTGTGAGGAAGCTGACGGGTATGCACAGATCACATGGGAGAATGGGGATGTTCACCGATATTTCCTGACAGATTTCCAGGATGTCCCAGGATTTGAAGACTCATATACTAATCACGAAGATATAGGCATCAAGAAAATGGAAGGCATCCCATGGCGCGAACAGGTTTTGAGATTATCTACGGTCCATATCCAGCCGGAAGCCGTGGATTTCCTGGCAGAGCCGATGAATTCCGACAAACTCCAGATCTTCCCCAATAACGGCAGCTGCGTCATGCATATTACAGACGCAGAGGATGCGTTGGAGTATGACCTTCCGCTGTGTGTCAAGGATTGCATCCGATACGCACGGGAAAAAGGCTGCCCATGGATCTATTTTGGATACGAAGAAAAAGAACAGCCGGGGTTGCCGACATACCATTCTGCATGGGATAGAGTATGAGATATGGAAACTAACTTAAAAAACTGACATGATGATACCCCGGCCAAGCTGGGGTATTTTTGTGTTAATACCTTGCCAGAGGTTTCCATACTTAAACTGAAAAATAAAAGATATTGAGGAAGGAGAAGGAAGAAATGAACTTCAGACGAGGAAGTTTTTCTTCAGTGTTGGAGCTCGTTAGCCATAACACGGGCATGTACGAAGAAGAACTACTGGATGACCGAAAGACATACAGGATCAATGGCCTGGCTGAAGCCAAGGATATGCTGACGGAAGCTATGGAAAGCCAGAAGACCATTTATGTCTTCGGGGATTACGACGTTGATGGCGTATGCGCCAGTGCAATCATTGGAATTGGAATGGCATCAATCGGCTATAGGGAAAAGACCATCGTGCGTCTCCCAAAACGTTTTTCAGAGGGATATGGGGTATCAGAAAAAGCCGTTGATGAGTTTGAGGACGGCCAAGTCCTGGTTACTGTAGATAACGGCATTGCAGCCATGCCGGCAATCAAAAAAGCAAAAGGAAAAGGGATGAAGGTGATCGTCATTGATCATCACCTTCCACCCCAAGATGTAGATGGGAATACCATCCTGCCTGACGCAGATCTCATTATCGACCCGAAAGCGATCCCCAAGTCAGCGGATTTTGACGGGTACTGCGGGGCAGGCCTGGCATACCGTGTGATGTGCCGTTTAGTGCGGGACAGAAAGACCGTATGGAAGATGCTCTGCCTGGCAGCCATTGCGACCATTGCGGATGTCATGCCCTTAACAGGAGAGAACAGGAGGCTTGTCAGATGCGGGATAGCCGGTATGACAGATATCAACCGCACGACAAGCGGACTATACGCTCTGCTTCTGGCATGTGGATGCACAGAGTACGTGACAGAGGAGACGGTATCGTACAAACTCGCTCCGTGTCTGAATGCACCTGGAAGACTGTTCGACTGCGGGGCTGAAGAAAGTTACAGGCTTCTTGCGTATGATGGAAACCTGTCAATGGCAAGGAAAATGGCAGAACAGCAACTAGACTGGAACAAAACACGCCGCTCCCTATCCGAGGAATGGGGCAGGCAGGCGATGGACCAGGCGCGCACGCACATCTTAATGGGCAAAAAGCCAGTCATCCTGAGGATTGACGGAATTCCGGAAGGAATCTCTGGGATTGTGGCCGGAAGAGTTGCAGAGCATGTAAAATGCCCATGCATTGTCCTTGCCCAGGTACAAGGTAATCCCGGAATGTTAAAAGGTTCTGCCCGTTCGTATGGGGATGCCCATTTGTTCCACTTAATTCAACAAGGGAAAGAGTTTCTGGCACGGTTCGGCGGCCATAAGGAAGCAGCCGGACTTTCCATAATGGAAGAGGACCTGGATTCCTTCCGGGAGCGTATGTATAAGGTTTACAACCAGAACAGTCAAGAAGATGCTGCAAGTAATGATTTTTATTATGATCTGGAAGTGGAAGGGAATGACGTGGAAAACCTGCGGGGAATCCTTGGGGATATCCAGAAATACGGCCCTTACGGACAAGGAAACCCGCAGCCGGTACTCTTTATCAAAGGACTTCTGCTCATCCCATGTGGGTCCGGCTATTACCAGTACATGGGCAATCACTCGGCGGTGAGAATGTCATCCAAAGAGCTGGACTGCGTTTCATTCCATGATATTGAGAAATTTGAACGGCTTGGGGCACCGGCCATAGTCGATGTTATGGGGACGGTGACTATCAACCATTACATGGGAAATTCCAGGTATCGCCTTGAATTCTTCTACATTGCAAAAAGTCAGAAAGCACAGGAAAAGAAAAGCACCCTGGCATCCCTCATTTCACAAAAGGCAGGAAGACGCTATCAGGGTGGAATAGACCAATAGGAAATAACAGGAGGTGCAAGCAATGGAAAATAAAGAAAATGAGAAGGCTCGGAAGTACGCTGGGCAACTAATCAGCGTTAAAAGGAAAACGGCGGTCCTTAGTGTGAATGACAGGCTGTCCCATGTGGACGAGTCCGCAGAGGCGACGTACTTAGAACTGCTGCACCCGGCTACGGTATATCGTATGTCGATACTTGGCGATATTCAAAAAGGACTGTCCGTTGTAGCGAACATCCGTCCGGAAGATATCAGACTGGTGTGGATGCGGCTAAAATTTGCAGAGAGGAAGCTGTTTGATAGAGAAGCGTCCCCAAAAAACAGCACAGGTGCGGATGACAGTGCGACATCTGGATTGGATGCTTTCAAAGTTGTGTTCACGATGGGGCGCCTTAAGGGAAAATCGCCAGGTGCGTTTTTGCAGGACGCCACGGATAAAGAGGCCGCAGTAAAAGAACTGCAGAGCCAGTACGACTTCCTTTACAAAAACTCCGCAAAATACAGCGGAAACCAGAAAGTGATGGGTGCTATCAAAAATGCCATTGAGTACTATGAACTGGGGCTCCTGAACGAGAATGCCTCAGGTGAGCCTTCCTTTCAGGAAGATAATGCCTGCGGAGCGTTGCTTTATAATCCTGCGGAGAAGACATTCCGCAAGGATACAAAGACATTGCCTGATGGGCGTGTATTGACCAAGTGCTATAAGATCAAGATCGCATTCATACCATCTAACACATATCCCTATCAGATAGATATCAGAAATCGGTACGGACTGATAGATAAGGATCCGGTCTGTGGAAAAAGAAGTCTCGGACACCAGAGAGTATAAAATTTCACTGACGTCAAATGAAATGGTGTTCGTGATTAGCACTATGAAAGATAACCTGCATTATTACAAATCATGTGTGTACCCTAGCATGCGGGCTTTCGATCATAAGATTCAGGAAGAAAATAGGAGAGCCTGGAAACCATTATAATTTAAGAAAGGAATTCATCCATCTCTAATCAATAGGGAGTGATAAGATATGCCCCTTATTTTGGGAAAAATATTTTCTGCAAAACGGTGCCTAATTCCGGTATATAGGAGACATATTTACAGTATAGGTTAATCATGTCCTGTAGTAC
This sequence comes from uncultured Hungatella sp., assembly GCA_910585645.1. Taxonomy (GTDB): domain Bacteria; phylum Bacillota; class Clostridia; order Lachnospirales; family Lachnospiraceae; genus UBA3402. The sequence continues at coordinate 5,608 of CAJUFP010000102.1, forward strand.
TGATTCAGAGAGGAGGGGAAATAATGGAAAAAGGCATTATTATCAGTAACCGAAACCCAGGAATATTTGGGGATTGGGTTAACAAAAACACGAGAGTTGATGCGGAAAGAAACGTTCAGTTGCCGGATTGGCAATCGCTGGTACAGTAACAGGATGTTATTGAAAAAAGGAGGAGCTTGGAAAGGTTAGAGATAGCAGATTGTGAGACAGCATCTGTCTGTATAAATGAGAATACACCTAAAAAGCGTAAAGAACTGGCAGGGACTATTATATGGGGCTCTAAAACATACTACAGCTTCAGTGCGTCAATTACGGAAAGAGTTTCATGGAAATAATGAAGAGGGAGGAAAATCTTATGGAAAGACAGGTTTATTTGGCCTCGGATATTCAGAAGGCATTAGGACTTGGCAAGACAAAAACCTATGAATTTCTGAATCAGGTATACAATCAACAGGAACAAAATCCCCCATTTCGGGTGATTAAGGTGGGAACTTCTGTCAGAGTACATAAACAGTCATTTGATAACTGGTTAAATACAGCAGTAAACTAAAATCATGAAAAAATTGAAGAGAGGAGGTAGGCCTGATGGCAAATAAAAAGAGTACCGCCTCTTTCGAGGCAGGCAGTTGGTATCATCGAATTAAAATATTACAGAAAGATGGCACAACGAAATATTCCAAAAAGGGCGGGTTTGCAACAGCCAAAGAAGCGGAGGCAAGTTACCATAAATATGAAGAAGAATATAAAAAGGCATATCGGGCTTACCATATTTCTTCTTCTACAGATCTTGATCTAAAGGAATATCTGATTTACTGGCTGGAAGAAATCTATAGCGTGAGAATCGAGAATACAACACGAATGCTTGCTTCTTATGTGGTGTATGATCTGCTTATCCCAAATATGAATCAGGGAATGAAACTGCGCTATGTGAATGTGGAGTATTTGAACGCATTATTGGAAGCAGTTTCAAAAGTTTGTGAATCTGCTGGAAATAAGGGAAGAGAAATTTTAAATATCGCCCTGAAAGATGCAGTGGCGCAAGGATACTTACATCGCAACCCAGTGCCGGATACAAAACCTTACAGGAGACGGAAGCCGAAAATTATTGTACTCAGCAAAGAGCGGATGAAGCTCTTTCTGGAAAAAGCATCGGAAAATAACTGGTATTTGGAAATCCTGTTAGGTTTGTTTATGGGATTGCGGAAAGGCGAAATCAGCGGATTAAAGTTTGATGACTTTGATGTAGAAAACAGAACCGTGAGGATTGCAAGACAGGTGACGGCTGATCCGATTGTGTCAAAAGGAGATTCCAAAATAATAAAGTATCAGCTTGTGGAGAAGGCTCCGAAAACAGAAAACAGTTATCGGACGCTTCGCGTACCGGAGTCTATTATGGATGAGGTGCTGGAGAGAAAACGGCAAAATGATCTGAGAAAAGAGCAGCTTGGCAAGAAGTATATAGACAATGACTATATTTCCTGCGCCGCAAATGGCGTATCACATTCTGCATCAGCCTTTAACAATGCGTTATCAAAGCTGTGCAGCAGAAATGGGCTGCCGCATTTGACAGTACATAGTTTGCGGCATATGTATGCAACGATTCTTACGGAACAAGGTGTTCCGCTTATGAAAGTCAGCGCCCTTCTGGGTCATAGCAGCATCCATACAACATTTGAGTATTACTGTGAAGTTATGGATGAGCAGGAGCGGATCATAAGTTTTATGAATGATTCATTTGTGCCGGAAGGAGGAAAAGAATAATGCTTAACCTGGAATTACAGAATTATATTGACTGGGATGTAAAGTCCGTGTTTAAAAGAAATGACCGCAACAGATTTGCTTATCGTGTCGTCCTGCAGTTTATGGACGGCACGAAGCATACAAAGATGTATTCCAGATTTGAAACAAAGAAGGAAGCAGAGAATGCAAGAAAAATTACTATGAGGGAACTTGCCAACGGGACATATGTAGTGAATGACAGTGTGAAAGTAAGCGATTTTTTGAGATACTGGCTTGAGTATGACATCAGAAAAAGGGCGCAGAGCAGCCATACCTATGATTCCTATTCCAGTATTGTACGTCATCACATTATTCCGGCAATCGGAAACAAAAAATTGACAGAGGTAAATAAAGGAGACATCCAAAGACTGTATAAAGACCGTGCCGGATATTCTAAATCTATTGCGAGGCAGGTCAAGACAGTAATGAATGTCTCTTTTCATTATGCGGTTAACTGTAAACTGATTCCTGTGAATCCGGCAGAAGGAATCGATCTGCCCAAAACAGTGGATTCAAAACCTTACCATACGAGAAGCATTGACGTGGCAAAAACTTTGAATATGGAGCAGATTCTATTGCTTTTGGAGGCAAGCAGAAATACGCCGATCCATATGCAGGTACTCTTCAATGTACTGATGGGTCTGCGGCGTCAGGAAATCAATGCAGTGAAGTATTCAGACGTGGATTACATTAACCGTACATTGGCAGTAGAAAGGCAGCTTGGAAAAGAACTGGACAGAGTCCCAAACAGCAAAAAGGAGAGTATGACGAAGAGGGAGCTGCCGCTGAAAACGCCGTCCAGCAGGAGAGTATTGCCTATCCCTGATTATGTATTTGAAGCTATTTTGGAAGAGCGAAGGAAGTATGAGGGGTACAAAAGCCGCAGACGTACTATTTTTCAGGATGATGGCTATATCTGCTGTTCCAGCTACAGCGGCAAACCAAGATCAAAAGATTTTCATTGGCGGCATTACAAAGAACTTTTGAAGAAAACGGGACTGCCTGATATTCGCTGGCATGATCTGCGCAGTACCTATTGTACGCTGTTATTGAGTAAGGATTTTAATCCGAAAGCCGTATCGAAACTGATGGGCCATGCCAAAGAACTTATCACAATGGACGTATATGCCGACAATGCTAATATCATTCCTGAAGAAATACCCGAACTGCTTTCTTATATGGAGGAGGTTATGCCAGATAAATCCGGCAATGGTGATTCAGAAAGCAATATGCAGGATATAATGATTGATATGGATGTTTATCTGCCCGAAAAGAAACCAGGAACAATAAAAAGCCCGGATTGAAAGCCGTATTTATATGGATTCTGAGGGAGGTAAATAAGAGAACTAAAAACGAACAAACGTTTGCTGCGATGTAGACAAATGAGGGGTGGTATGTTATAATCAATCTCAGTCTTACTTCTCGATTTGTCCGCAATCGTTTATTGGTTTCATACAGTTCGGAAAATTGAGTTTAGTAACCAAAATTCGTCGAAGGGACATTTTTTCGAAAGCGGAGTATGTGCCTCGACGAATTTCTGGCGAAATATCGAACTTTTTTACTATAGAATTAGGAGGTGGCTTTTGTGCAAAGTGAACAAAAACAGTTTAAACTTCACTCAGAATACCAGCCTACCGGGGACCAGCCCCAGGCCATAGATGCCCTTGTAAAAGGCTTCCAAGAAGGCAATCAATTCCAGACTTTACTGGGGGTTACGGGTTCCGGGAAGACCTTTACCATGGCCAATGTGATCCAGCAGCTGAACAAGCCGACTTTGGTAATAGCGCACAATAAGACCCTTGCTGCCCAGTTGTACGGAGAGTTCAAGGAATATTTCCCGGAGAATGCGGTGGAGTATTTTGTGTCCTACTATGACTACTACCAGCCGGAGGCCTACGTCCCGTCCACAGACACCTACATTGAAAAGGATTCCGCTATCAATGACGAGATTGACAAACTGCGCCATTCCGCCACTGCGGCGCTGTCGGAGCGGAGCGATGTGATCATTGTGTCGTCGGTTTCCTGTATTTATGGCCTTGGAAGTCCCATTGATTACCAGAACATGGTGATTTCTTTGAGGCCGGGGATGGAGAAGGACCGGGATGAGGTGATCCACAAGCTGATCGATATCCAATACGACCGCAATGACATGGACTTTCACCGGGGAACGTTTCGGGTGAGGGGGGATGTGGTGGAGATTTTCCCGGCTTACTCCGGCAATGAGGCCTACCGCATCGAATTTTTCGGGGATGAGGTGGACAGGATCACACAGATCGACACTCTGACCGGGGAGGTGGAGGCGCAGCTTGGGCATGTGGCCATTTATCCGGCTTCCCACTATGTGATTCCCAAGGAAAAGATGGAGGAGGCTGCCGGGAATATTCTGGAGGAGCTGAAGGAGCAGGTGGCGTATTTTAAGAGCGAGGACAAGCTTTTGGAGGCCCAGAGGATTTCGGAGAGGACCAATTTCGACGTGGAGATGATGCGGGAGACAGGGTTTTGTTCCGGCATTGAGAACTACTCCAGGCATTTGACCGGGGGGAAGCCGGGGGAACCGCCTTACACCCTGATCGATTATTTTCCTGACGAGTTTTTGATCATCATAGACGAGTCCCATATTACGTTGCCCCAGGTGCGGGGGATGTATGCGGGGGACCGGTCCAGAAAAAAGACTCTGGTGGAGTACGGCTTTCGACTGCCCTCGGCTCTGGATAACCGTCCCCTAAATTTCGGGGAGTTTGAGGAGCGGATCGATCAGATGATGTTTGTGTCCGCCACCCCGTCGGAGTATGAGGAAAACCATGAGTTGATGCGGACCGAGCAGATCATCCGGCCTACAGGGCTTTTGGATCCGGAGATCTCTGTGCGTCCGGTGGAGGGGCAGATCGACGATCTGGTCTCGGAGGTGAATAAGGAGGTGGACAAGGGCAATAAGGTGCTGGTGACCACTCTCACAAAGCGCATGGCCGAGGATCTGACCGACTATATGAGGGAGGTGGGGATTCGGGTCAAATATCTTCACTCGGATATTGACACCCTGGAAAGGGCGGAGATCATCCGGGATATGAGGCTCAATGTGTTTGACGTGCTGGTGGGGATCAATCTTTTGAGAGAGGGGCTGGACATTCCGGAGATCTCCCTGGTGGCCATCTTGGACGCGGATAAGGAGGGATTTCTGCGGTCGGAGACTTCCCTGATCCAGACCGTGGGCCGGGCAGCCCGCAACGCGGAGGGACATGTGATCATGTACGCGGACGTCATCACGGATTCCATGGGCAGGGCCATTGATGAGACAAAGCGGCGGCGGAAGATTCAGCAGGCGTATAATGAAGAGCACGGCATAACGCCCACCACGATCAAGAAAGCGGTTCGGGATCTGATCGCCATCTCCAAGGCAGCGGAACGGGATTTTGACGACAGCGGAAAAGATATAGAGTCCATGGACGCAGGGGAGCTGAATAAGCTGATGAAGGAAGTGCAGAAAAAGATGCACAAGGCTGCCGCGGAGCTGAACTTTGAGGAGGCGGCGGTTTTAAGGGACCGGATGATGGAAATCAAGAAGATGCTGCTGGATATGGAATAAAGGTATTGACAATCATTATCAATAATAGTATGCTCATGTAGAGATAGTTACCTCCTTCTAACCTAATCCGGAGAAACCGGAACCAAAATTTTGCCAATTTGGGCAAGAGATCGTTCTTAAGGTCCTAAGAGGGAGCTGGTAACTAGATAAGGAGCATACAGCGATGAGACTAAATGAAGGAATGATCGGAGGGACCTATAAGGTCACGGATGTCAGTGTAGATGAGCAGATCACCAGGCGTCTGGAGGCATTGGGGGTCAATGAACAGACGCCTATCACGATCTTAAACAAAAAAGGAAGCGGAAGCCTGATCATTAAGGTGAGAGGGACCAGGCTTGCCCTGGGGAAAAAGATTTCCGACGGAATCACGGTGAAGGAGGCGCAGAGATGACACAGAAAGACCAGGCAGGTCAGGCTGTCAGAGAAAACAGCCGTCCGATCACGGTTGGATTTGTGGGAAATCCCAATTGCGGAAAAACCACATTATTTAACGCCTTTACAGGCGCAAAGCTGAAAGTGGCCAACTGGCCCGGCGTTACAGTGGAAAAGGTGGAGGGGGAGACAAAGTATGATGGCCGCCTCATCAAGGTGGTGGACACACCGGGGATCTACAGCCTGACTTCCTACACCATCGAGGAGATTGTCACCAGAAAATGCATTGAGGATCAGGATGTTGACGTGATCATCAATGTGGTGGACGCCTCTTCCCTGGAGCGGAATCTGTATCTGACTCTGCAGCTTCTGGAACTGAAGAAGCCGGTGATCTTAGCTCTAAACATGATGGATATCGTGGAGGAGCGGGGGATGGAGATTGATCTTCACCGTCTGCCTGAGATGCTGGGGCATATTCCGGTGGTGCCGGTTTCCGCCAGAAAGCGCAGCGGTCTGGACGTGCTGATGCATGCGGTGGTCCACCACTACGAAGAGGGGCCTCAGGGCGTGGTGGTCCGATATGAGCCCTGGCTGGAGAGCCTGATTGGTCAGGTGGAGGAGGCGCTGCGGCAGCGGTACGGGGAGATGGACAACATGCGGTGGCATGCCATCAAGATGCTGGAGTGTGATGAAGAGGTGAAGAAGGACCATCCCATCGATCTGTTCCACATTGTCAGCCGTTCCTATGAGAAGGAGATCATCAACGAAAAATATGACTACATAGAGGAAGTCATTGATGAATGTCTCTTCAATAAAGAGAAACAGGCGGCTATGACGGACAGGATCGACAGCTTTCTGACGCATCCTGTGTGGGGCATCCCCATATTTCTGGGGATCATGGCTCTGGTGTTTTTCCTGACTTTTATGGTGGGCGACTTTTTAAAGGGATATTTTGAAGTGTGGCTGGATTCCTGTTCCCAGGCGCTTTTGGCAGGGTTACAGGCCATGGGGACCTCCCAGTGGCTGATCTCCCTGGTAGTGGACGGGATCGTGGCCGGGGTGGGAGGGATCCTTACCTTTCTCCCCAATATTTTCATCCTGTTCCTTGCCCTGGCGTTTTTGGAGGACAGCGGATACATGGCAAGAGTCGCCTATGTGATGAATGAGACCATGAGCCGGGTGGGTCTTTCGGGCAAGGCGTTTCTGCCTATGCTTTTAGGTTTTGGCTGTACGGTTCCTGCGGTGATGGCCACAAGGGCTCTGGCCACGGAGCGGGATCGGAGAAGGACGATTTTGATCACCCCCTTTATGTCCTGTTCCGCGCGGCTGCCTATCTATGTGCTGTTTGCTCAGATGTTTTTTGGGGAGCACGCTCTTCTGGCGGCGTATTCCCTGTATGTCATCGGGCTTTTGACGGCCATCGGCATTGCCTATGTGGTACACAGGGGAGCCGGGAAAGAGGAGGGGGACGCTCTTTTGATCGAGCTCCCCGAGTACAAGACACCCAATAAGCGGACTGTGGCCATCTATGTGTGGGAGAAGGTAAAAGACTACCTTACCAAGGCCGGAACCACCATCTTTGTAGCTTCCATTGTGCTGTGGTTTGTGCTGAACATGGGGCCGGCAGGTCTGGTGGAGGATGTGTCGGGCAGCTTTGCCGCCATGATCGGGCGTTTTCTGGTTCCGGCCCTTAAGCCGGCAGGCCTGGGAAGCTGGCAGATCGCAGTGGCTCTGATCTCAGGGCTGTCGGCAAAGGAAGTGGTGGTGTCAAGTTTTTCGGTGCTTTACGGCATCAATAATATTAATTCCGCAGCGGGGATGGCTCAGCTGTCCGGGATACTGGCGCTGGACGGCTTTGGGGCGGTCAACGCTTACGCGCTGATGATCTTCTGCCTTATGTATTCCCCGTGCGTAGCCGCCATCGGGACCATCAGGCGGGAGACGAAATCTCTTAGCTGGACTGCCGGGCTGGTGGTGTTTCAGATCCTGATCGCCTGGGTGATGGCGGTTGTGGTATACCAGGCAGGCAGCCTGCTCATAGGATGAGGAGTTACAGTTCACGGGGCGTGGAAAACAGGATGAGAACAGGCGTCAAGCTTGCTTGTAAGACTGTTTTCATCCTGTTTTCCACATCGGGCGAAGGCCCGATGCTTCTTGTCCGGCTGAGCCGGATAAGAAGATGCCCCCCGTGAACAGTAACGATGATGATGAGAGGCATGCCTTTGGATGTGGTAAGGTTATGACAGGACAGAGGACACGGCCGGGCCGGCGATGGTCACGGTGTCCCGCTCCCTGGAATAGAGATACACCTGGTCAGACAGGCGGTCTTCCACAGGGACTTCCGCCCGGTTGATGTGGGATACCATATTGGCCAGATCCTCAAAAGAGGCATTTTCGGTATTCGGTATCAGCAAGACTTCGTGGATACTGGAGGGAAGGATGATAAGATCCGATTCCATCCTGTCCGCGAAGTTTTTTAACAGCCGGGGGTAGAGGAGGGCGCTGGCCCCGTTGATGCCCGAGGAATTGGTCAGGACATGCAGGGGGGCGAAAGCCCGGGAGGAAAACAGGCTGTTAATAAATTCTTCCTGGTAATCGCCGCCTAAGTGTTCTCTGGCAATGGACTTTATGATATCGCTCATGCTGGTGAGCCGGGCGGGCAGCATGGACGGCGTGTTGGCCAGGGCCAGGTTTTTCAGTTCGCTCTCATCAGTTCCCCAGGCTTTCATGTGGTCATTGTGGACCAGGGCCGTCATCTGGCCGGATTCGGTCTGCTCCAGAAACAGGTAAAAGACGATAGACAGGTCTAAAAAGGGAATCCAGGGCATGTCGGCCAGCATTTCCTTATTGGACTCGGTGTGGATCAGCTTGTAGAGAACCTTTTCTTTCAACTGGGAAAAATCATTGAGAATGGAAAAATCAAGATCGGTCACAGAAGAATTATCCTGATAAATCTGAAGAATCTCCTTTATGATTGAGTTAAACGGGATTCCTTCCAGATAGCGCTCATAATAGCTGTTCAGATAAATGGTGGGCGACGCTTTTTCTCCTTCCCGGATGATGGAAAGGCCGTCAAGAAGAATGCCGTTATTCTTCGGGACTTTCTGGAATAACAGCCGGTAGCCGGCGCCCAGATGGGATTGCAGAGTGTCAGCGATCTTTGTTTGAAATGTTTTGTATACCATATGTATACCTCCTTTTGTTGTGCAGACTACACACGCAGATAGATACCGCGCAAGCTTTGACGGACTGGCGGGCAGCTGGCTGAAAGTTAGCCTGATCAATGTGAAAATATAGAATTCCAGAAAACGGTGTCTTTATTATAGCGGGAAAGAGGAGATTTGGCAAGGTGAAAATATGCACAAAAATAATTTTTGAAAGAGAATTCGTTCAAGGATCCGGCAAAATATAATGGTAGTCATCAGGGCTAAAATGTGTTATACTATAGACATGCAATGATTCTTTTCTATGAACAGAGGAGACAAAGTGCGTATCCCCAGGGAACTACGCACTTTTCTGTTATTAATCAGGAAGGCTTTAAGGAGGTGGTTTGAGAACCAATCAGAAAAATAGAAGAACATTGGAAAGGAGATGCAAAGAGGATGAGCTATTTACAAAACAGAGAAGGGTATTTTCAGGAACAGGGGAAAATGTGTGCTGAGAATGACAGGATCAGCAAAGACTTATTTCAGGAGCTTGGGGTGAAGGCTGGGCTGCGGGATGAGAACGGGAACGGAGTCCTTACGGGACTTACCAATATTTCGGAGGTGAAGGCCTTTGAATACAAGGATGGAGAGAAGAGGCCCTGTGACGGAAAGCTTCTTTACAGAGGATATGATGTGCGGGATCTGATAAGCGGCAGCAGTGGACAGAGATTTGCGTTCGAGGAGGCAGCCTATCTGCTTCTGTTCGGTGAACTGCCTACCCAGCCCCAGCTAAAGGAATTCTGCGACGTTCTGGCAGAGAGCTGTGACATGCCTACCAATTTTACCAGGGATGTTATTATGAAGGCTCCCAGCTACGATGTCATGAATTCCATGACCAGAAGCGTCCTTACCCTTGCATCTTATGATAAACAGACGGCTGATTTAAGCGTGGAGAATGTACTCAGGCAGTGTATCCAGCTAATCAGCATATTCCCTATGCTGGCAGTCTACGGATACCATGCGTATAATCATTATGAAAAGGACGGCAGCATGTATATTCACCGGCCGGACACAGCCCTTTCCATCGCGGAGAATTTCCTGCGCATGATGCGGCCGGATATGCAATATACGGAGCTGGAGGCAAGGGTTTTAGACGTGGCCCTGCTGCTTCATGCAGAGCATGGAGGAGGAAACAACTCTACCTTCACCACAAGAGTGGTGACCTCCTCCGGATCGGATACGTACTCTGCCATTGCCGCGGCCCTGTGTTCTTTAAAAGGGAAACGGCATGGCGGAGCCAACATTATGGTTATGCACATGATGGAGGACATCAAGGATCATATACAGGATTATGAAGACGAGGAAGAGATTGAACAGTATCTGCAGAAAATCCTTCACGGAGAAGCGTTTGACCGAAAAGGGCTGATCTATGGAATGGGACATGCGGTATATTCCCTGTCTGATCCCAGGGAAGTGATTTTTAAAGGCTTTGTGGAGAAACTGGCAGTGGCAAAGGGGAGGGAGCATGACCTGGCTCTCTACAATAATATAGAAAAAGCCGCGCCCAAGATCATTGCCAGGGAGAGGAAGATTTTCAAGGGAGTCAGCCCCAATGTGGATTTTTACAGCGGGTTTGTGTATGATATGCTGGGAATTCCAAACGAACTATACACCCCCTTATTTGCGGTGGCCAGGATTGCGGGATGGAGCGCTCACCGGATCGAGGAGATTGTTTCAGCCAATAAGATTATCCGGCCTGCGTACAAGAGCCTGGTGAAGGGGCTGGAGTATCCGCTAAGAAGTGAGAGGAGGGCCAAAGACCAATGATGGAGTCATTGTTAAATCATAAAGAGGAACAGTTTTTTCTGGATGATTTTAATGTGGATCGGATCTTCTATACCATTGAGAGGGCGGATTATCTGTTTCTCTATCACATAAAGCACTGTGAAACCCAGAGCAAACAGGGAAAGCGGGTGTATCTGTCTGTGCTGGCAGATACCATGCACATGCCCATTCCCCAGATTTCAAAGGCTGTGGAGAGCCTGAGAAACAAAGGTTATGTGTCATGGAAGACCGACAGCGAGGCGGGAAAGACCTATGTGAAGCTGACCAGCAAGGCGGTGGAGCTGATGCGGGACGAACGGGAGCGGATGGCGAATTCCTACAAGCGGATACTGGAGGAGATAGGCGAGGAGGAGCTGGAGAGAACCATCCGGACCATGAGGACCATCACCGGTATTTTAAAGGAGATGGCGGCTGAACCGGAAGAAGATTAGCCTTAAAGGCAGGCAAAGAAGCTTTCCGGAATCGCTAGAAAAGGAGACAAAAACAGGACGGATTTCAGGTAAAAGCCTACATATGCGCAAACCAGGCAGAAAGTCTGCCTGCTAAGTAAGGTATCAGAAATTTTTATGAGTTTCTGGTGCCTTATTTTAACCCTGATTTCGGACGGAAGCTCAAAGGAAGATTTTACTTGGCCTATTGCAGTTTCAGCCTGATTTGGCAAGAAATTCAACGGAAAACTTTCTAGGAAGGGAGATTGTATTTGATGTTAAGGGCGATGTTGCGGCTGCTTTTTATATTACAGGTTCAATGACATGAGGTGAGAAATGCCGTGTCTATGCGGGTTTCTGGCTCTTTGGAAGAGATTTTACCCCAATAAATACCCCAATTTGTAAAATTAATATCCTAGTTCCTGCTGCTAGGAGAGGAAAAGGCACTCGATACCTTAAGTGGTATCAAGTGCTTAGTTTATATATTTTTAATAAATAATTTATTAGTATAAAATATTTATTAAAATTTTATTATTAAAATATCCTATATACATAAATCTGATTTATATATATAAGTTTATATATCTGTAGAGTATTGTCAAATTAAATCATCTATAAAATTCCAAAATTCTCATTTGCTATAATACCCTTAAATCACATGTGACGAATTAAGCACCAAATAAAACACTACGAAATTTTATGGAGGTATTTCATGAATAACAGATTAGAACGTAACACCATGGGCGTTGAGGTAAAAACCGGGCGAATAGACCAGGCGTGTGCCAGGTATGGGGTAGGGCGTAACACCATGCGCAGTATTGCAGAGCAAGCCGGAGCCGTCAGACGGATAGGAAAAAATTATTTAATCGACTTCGGAGATGTGGATAATTTTATGGATTCTTTGGGGAGGGAAAGCGGTGGCCAATAGACGGATGTTCTCTTTGAACGTGGTGGATACGGATGCCTTCCTGGATTTACCGATTTCCTCCCAAGCCTTGTATTTTCACTTGGGTATGAGAGCCGATGATGACGGCTTTGTATCTTCCCCCAAAAAGGTGACGGCGATGATCGGCGCCAATCAAGACGATTTGAAGCTCTTAATTGCAAAGGGCTTTGCCATCGCCCTGGAGAATGGAATTGTAGTTATTCGCCATTGGCGGCAAAATAATTATGTTCGGAGTGACCGATACAAAAAGACCATTTACAGTGCAGCACTGACGATTAAATTTTTCTTCTGCACAACCAAAGCCCTATATTCAT
>CAJUFP010000103.1 GCA_910585645.1 uncultured Hungatella sp.
CCATTATACTATACGTCAATTATATACACAAGTATTTTAAGGACAGACTACTAGATAAGACGTAGAAAAATAACTGAGAACAAGAATCAGAAAACGTATAGGAAGGAGACAGGAATGGATTATCAGATGTTGGTGAGGAACCTGTTCAATGACATGTTCGTGTTTTTTAACGGGACACAGCCTCTGGGACTGGAGCCGTTGATTGACGTGTACCAGGATGAACCGCTGTTTATGGCATTTATCGGCAGGCTGGATGAGGCGGTGAAGGTTCCCTACAATGATGTGATGAAGGAATGTTATAGCTTTTTTAAGCAGTATGCAGGGGGAGAATACACGGATGAGGTCTGGGAGAGGATTGTGAAGGATATCCAGGATTTTAACCAGAAGTGGATGAATCCCTGGTGCCGGGGGATTATGCTGGCGCTGTTGGAGCTGCTGGAACGGGAGGACAAGGAGAGACAGGAACTTCAAAACCAGGGCAGTTTGGCGGAAAACGAAGCGCAGGCGCCAGGATTGCAGGAAACGGAAGGGCAATATGAAGCGGAAGGACAGTATGAAGATGGGCAGTATGAAATAGAAACCGGGCAGGAAGGAATGGAACCTGGCCTGGAAGCAGGAGGAGAGACTGCCTTGCCGGAAATGGAAATGGGATATGGAGAGGACGGGCAGCAGGAAAATGATCTTGCGGCCTGATCTGCTAAAAGGCTGGGAAGAAATCAAATTCCCGGCCTTTTTAAAAATGATTTTCTATAAACAGGGAGAATGAACATGGCAAAAAGCATTTTTGATAAGATGGAAAATATCCATGAAGTCAACCGCATGGCAGCGGAGCTGCGGCGACTGGGAATGAGGGAAAAGTTAAAGGAACTGGCAGACAAGAACCGGGTAATGGATGAGGACTTTGAAGCATTTTTTCTGGGAAAGCGGTATTTTCTTGTTGACGCGGGAGAGACACAGAAGACCTATGACACGGCCAGGGCAAAGATTATGGATGAAATGCTTACCTTGAACGATCCACTTTTTGGCAACGTGATCAGTGGTTATTTGCTCCAGTGCTGTAGCGAACCAGGCTTTCAGGAATCCGTGCTCCAGGAGCATAAGACATTACAGAGATGTATTGAATATGTAATGGAGCAGGCTTACTGCCTGTTGGATGAAAACCAGAAGAAAGCCAGAAGGAATACGGCGGTTGCTGTAGTATCAGACCAGGTATTTGATTGGGTAAAAAGCTACTATACTCTGGACGACAAAGCAGCTCTGGAAGAAAAGCGGAAAAAAGCGGAGAAGGAGTTTGCGGATCGGAATAAGCCAAAGGAAAACAAGGCTGCGGGTAAGGGAACTTCTAAAAAGAAGGCTTCCAAAACCTCCAAAACGTCTAAAGCCTCTAAGACACCAGGAACATCAAAAAAGAGTTCGGAGGCAGGGACTTCTGGAAAAACTTGTGCCAGTGGCAATATGGCAGATTCGGAAAAGAGCTTGATAGAGAAAAAGGAAACCAGGGATATGTCATCGGAAAATATCCAGGCAGAGGATTTGCCGGAGACAGAGCCGAACGCTTCAGAGAAAGGGCAGATAGAAGGGCAAGTGTCTATGTTTAACATGGGACCGATGGCCTAAGAAAAGACAACGATATAGCTGAACGATGAGAGAACAATCATGTTCAAAGAGAAACGGATACAAGGCGGACCCTTGTATGGAAGCATGAAAAGGAGAAGATAAAGGAGAAGTGAAAGATGATACTTGCCTACAAAGGATTTGACCTGGATTTGTCCTGCACATCAAGAGGAAACCGTTTCCAGTATGTTCCTGACTGCTGGAATGAGGAACCCAGGGCCAAGTGCGGAGAGAACGGCTTTCACTGCGCGGAGAATCCCCTGGATTGTCTGACCTATTATCCCTGCATGGAAAAATCGGTCTACTATCTGGTGGTAGCAGCCGGAGATATCAATGATGATGAAAATGGCAGCAGAATCTCATGTACCAGGCTGCGGCTGGTGAAGCGGCTGAACCTGGAGGAATTTGTGGCCCACAGCCTGAATTATATCTGGAATCACCCCCTCAGGGAGAATAACCGGCGGGTGTGTAGAGAAAGCGGAACCGGAAAGGAAGGCTTTGTGATCGTCAGAGGAAAAGCTCCAAGGGCCTGCGGGAAACTGGGGGATGTCCTTGGGATGGTAAAGGAAAAAAGCGGAAGCAGAGAGGGAATGGAGATGGGGCTTTACATCGTTGACGGCAAGGAGATTTTACCGGACACATGGTATAACGTCCACGGAAATCCAGTGAAAAGCATGAAGAAAGGAGCAGCGATTCCAGCATGAAGAAATCACAGTTAAAGAAACTGAAATGCCTAAATGCCACAAGGCAGATCATGGAGATGGCAAAGAAGGAAGTGCCAAAGAGAAATGCATATGACAATCAGGAATCCTTCAGCCGGGGACTTTTTATGAGGTGCCAGGTGGAGAAGGGAATCCTGAAGGTGTCGCTGTTTCTCACAAGGGACCTGCGCATAGGGAGCCATAGACCTGTGTATCAGGTATTTGTAGACAGGGAGGCCGGAGACTTTGTGACCTGGGATTCTGTTCTGGAGAAATGGAGAGGGGCCAAGGTGGATTATCTGGACTGGCCTCACGCATTCTGGGGAACGGATAGATATATGGGTCCCAAAGATAACAAGATCCTGCAAACGTATCTGGGTGTTTCGGAAGGCGGATACAGGGGGCTTTTGGAATATCAGAGAAAGATACGGGAAGAGCAGCTTAAGAAAAGACACAAAAAGCAGACAGACCCTTGGGACTGGTATCTGGAGCAAGTTCCGGAATTGCCAAAGGACTGGGACCATTGGGTTGACAAGGAGGGAATCGGGCAGAATTACATGTTCTACGATTACTCCAGGAAAAAGAACCAGAAAGGGTATTGCAGCTGGTGTGAGAAGGAGGTTCCCATTGAAAAACCCAGGCACAAGAAAGAAGGCATGTGTCCAGCCTGCGGCCATAAAATCCAGTTTAAGGCCAGGGGACGGGCAGGCAGTTTCTGGACCGATAAGCGGTATGTCTATCTGCTCCAGGAGTGCCGGGACGGAATGGTGCTGCGGGAGTTTCGGGCATGGCGCTGTTATAAGAAGGGAGAATACGAAAACCCGGACTATATCTGCCAGGAAGAGAGACGGGTCATTTATGGAGACGGCCTGGCAGCCAGAACCTTCTACTATGGGGTATACAAAAAGAGAGATTTCCGGTGGATTGAAACCAGCAGTCTGAGCTATGACCGTCCCAGCGTATACTGGCAGTATTTTAAAGAAAAGTATGAGGGACAATTGTATGGTATTTCTTTGCCGGACCCGGAGTGCAGAGGACTTATGCGGACGGGGCTGGCCCAGTTTGCCAGACAGAGAGAGCAGACCGACCCGGAGCAGTATTTGTATCATTTAAGGAAGAAACCTTATCTGGAGAGGCTGGTAAAATGCGGCCTGTTCCGGCTGGCTGAGGAGGTCTACAATGGGAAGACGGAACTTAAGATCAGGGAGTCTTCAGATTTTGCCAAATCCATTGGCATAGACCGATACCGGATGAAACGGCTCAGGGAGCATGACGGAGGGAGCGTGTATCTGAAATGGCTGATCTTAGAGAAACATCAGGGAAAAGAAATACCGGATTCGGTGATTGACTATTTTTCCGGATACCAGATGGAACCGAAAGACTTGAATTTCATATCGGAGCAAATGAGCGTGGTGCGGATTAAAAATTATGTGGAAAAACAGCACAAATTGTCTGGAAGACCGCCCAAAGAGCTTCTTTCCACTTGGGAAGATTATCTTTCCATGTCGTTCAGGCTGAGAAGGGATATTACCAGGGAGATTTTTTTCAAACCCAGAAATCTGCTGGAGAGCCATGATGAGGCTGTGGAGCTGTGCGGGAATAAAGAGATCGCCATGCGTGCGGTGGAAGTTACTAAGAAATATCCGGATGTTGATAAAATATGCCAGTCCGTAAAAGAAAAGTTTGAATTTGCGGATAAGAAGTACCGGATTGTGGCGCCGGAGAAGGTGGAGGACATCATGTATGAGGGGCAGGCCTTAAGGCACTGTGCCGATTCCAGTGATATTTACTATGAACGGATTCAAAATCGGGAGTCCTATATCATGTTTCTTCGGAAGGCGGAGGAACCGGACAAGCCTTATTATACCCTGGAGGTGGAGCCGGACGGGACAATCCGGCAGAAACGGACCGTGGGCGACAGGCAGAATAAGGATCTGGAGGACGCTGTGGTATTTTTAAGAAAATGGCAGGAGGAGATCCAGAAACGGCTTACTCTGGAGGATTACCGGCTTGCAAAGGAAAGCTCCAGGCTCCGGGTGGAGGAATTTAAGAAGCTGCGGGAGGAAAAGGCCAAGATCTGGCATGGGCATTTGCAGGGACAGCTGCTGGCGGACGTGCTGGAAAGAGATTTGATGGAGGCAGTGAGAAGTGCGGAAATGGGAGACAGGAATTTTGATGTGTCGGGAGACGGTTTAGTAAGTGAAAGCTTGCCAAGTGAATGTGAGGAACGTATCAAGCAGGGAGAGCAGGAAACAGAGAGGAAGGAGGAACTGGTTCTGGCTGCGGCTGCATGATTTTTTTTTGTGGTTGTTGGAGAGGCTGGGAGATAGTTGTCTCTATATAAGGAAGGATGTGGTTACTTGTGGGAGAGGAATGTAAAGGGGGAAAGACAGTGGAGTTCAGCGAAGCGGACCTGGAGTTACTGTATGACGCCTGCGTTTTTTATGGCGGCCGTCTTACTGCAATCAATCAGGAACTGATCGGATGTATAGAGGTTGCCGTAAAATTGGAGGGTAAAGCAAAGGAAGCTTACCAGATGGCACTGCGGATTGCGAAACAGATGGGTGACAAGGAGTAAGCAAAGAGGAGAGAGGCTATGGAATTTTATCAGACAAATGGAGGAAAGCGATTTTTTGAAGTGCAGATTCCGAAATTGATTCGGGCGTTGGAGGATGTGACAGAGGCTTTGAACCGGAAGCAGACTCCAGTGGTGCTGCCAGCAGAGGTGGGAGACGATTTCCTGAGAGAGCTTTATTATGGAAATGCAGACATTGGAGTAAGTTCTACAGAAGGCTATAACAATGAGACACTGAAAGAGATCACGCTTCTTCAGGAGGAATTAAAAAAGGAACTGAATGAGGAACAATGGAAGCTGTTTGAAGCGTGCAGCTGTAAGATGAGTGGATATACTTCATCGGAGAGCTGCCGGATGTTCCAGCATGGATTCCGGCTGGCGGTAAATCTGATTGTGGCTGGGCTTGGTGCGCAGGGAGAGAGTTGATGGAAAACAGATACATGAGCGACAGATATACGGGCAATAGTCGGCGGTTGTACCTGACAAGCTAAGGGAACATAAGTAGGGAGTGCTTTTACACACAAAGGTGTGAAACTATGGGGAGGCAGGAAAGTTAGGCTGCCTCCCCATAGAAAGACTCAGGAAAAAGATTTTTCCGCTTCTCCCTAAAATATCGGTAGGAATCCCGGTATTTTTTTGTATAATGAAAGTAGTACAGCAATTGGACAGTAGCTGGAGAACTGGCGGCAGACAGGCGAAAGCGGAATTGTGTAAGATTAAGGCAGGAAGAAAACAGCAGTAGGGGGTGCGGTTCCCATGTATCTGAAACGAAAAATATATGACCGAATGCTGGAATGGAAGAGTGACAGCAGCCATAGTACCTTGGAGATAAGCGGTGTCAGGCAGGCCGGAAAGACCTATATAGCCAATAAATTTGCGGATGAAAATTTCAGGCATAAAATCTACATGAATCTATCTGACCTTTCCGGAAAGCAGTTTATGGAGTGCTATCAGAAAGCAACGGAATGGGTTCCGGGAAGCAGACGGCCGGAGTTTCCGCTTCATGAGGCGATCCGTTTGTACGAACCTTCCTTTCAGGATTGTGGGGATACGGTGATTATCATTGATGAGATTCAGGAATCTTCGGAGATTTATAACCGAATCAGAGAGTTTACCAGACAGTTTCAGGCACGGTTTATCGTCACGGGAAGTTACCTTGGACGGGTGCTGGAACCGGAGTTTCACTATGCCAGCGGGGATATTACAAAGCTGCGGATTTATACCCTTTCTTTTGAGGAATTTCTGGAGGCATTGGACAGGGAGCTTTGCCAGGCATGGAGAAACCTTCCTTTGCCTGAGGCAGATGACAACTGCCCGGAGGTGTATGACCGGCTGAGACTGGCCTATGACCAGTACTGCCAGATTGGCGGCTATCCGAAGGTAGTGGAAGCATATCTGGAAAGAAGGGATATCCTGGAAGCCCGGAAGGAGCTGGTGCGGATTATTCAGATTTTTTTGGAAGAATCCATGCGGTATTTTAAGGATATTACGGATATCAGTGTGTTTACTAATATTTTCTTAAGTATCTGCCGTATCCTTTTGCGGGAAAAGAAGGGACTGGAGGAGGACAGTGTCAGTGAGGAACTGCAAAAGCTGGTGACGAAGAATTATTCCAGCAACCTGTCAAAAGAAACCTGCAACCGGGCGATCAGCTGGCTGTACCATTCGGGGATTATCGGGTTTTGTGGAAAGATTATTGAGATGGATTTCCTTGATTTTAAGCCGGGAAGACGATGTTTCTTCATGGACCCAGGGGTTGTAGCCTACTATTTAAACAGGGTGGGAACTACGGAGGCGGCTATTAACGGAACGCTGAATGAAAACTATGTGTTCATCAATCTTTTGAAGCGCCAGGGTTTCCCGGAGGAGATTACCTTTGAAATGCCGGCATTTGCCACATATAAGGGTGGAGAGATTGACTATGTGGTGCAGACAATCCGGGGACAAAGAAGATATCTGGTGGAGGTGAAATCAGGAAAGGGAAGGGCGGCTACTGCCCTTAAAGCACTGGAGGCTGGAAAGGCGGATTACCTGCTGTATCTGAAGGGCAACACAAAGGGCGGCAGGGAAGGGAAAATTTTCACGCTGCCTTTGTATATGCTGGAACGGTTTGAGTTTTAGAATTTGAGTTTTAGAGGCAAAAGAAAGAATAAAAATGTTATGAAGAAAGGTCGTAGGAAACTGCGGCCTTTTGTGATACGTCAATATGAAAACCATTCAGAAAAGAAGGAGGAACCTATGGAGTTAAAAGGAAAATGGCTTGACGAATATTGCAATAGCTGCGGCCGGCAGATCAGTACCTGGGACAAGCGGATCTCAAAGGTACTGGCCTACAAATATCCTTGCTGTGAGGACTGTATTGCAAAAGAATATGACATGGAGCCAGAGGATCTTCGCAGGCGCATGGAAAATGTCTTTGGAATGCGCCCTTGTCTGGGACTGTAGGGGTCTGCCATGAAAGAGTACAACCTTTTTACACAAAAACTCTTTGAGCAGGGGTATACCTTTGAACATTATCCAAACTATGCCAAAATGCCCAATCCGGTTTGCGACCGGAAATTATTTGACATTATGGGAGGCTTCCAATATGAAAACTGGTATCAGAACCAGAAGGTTTATTCCACCGGCTGCGGGCTTTTGTGCCGGGGGTCGGATTTCTCAAACGGGTATATGTCTTATATGGGGATTGACTGGAAGCCGGAAAATAATAATCCTGTGATTCCCTGCCCTTACAAAAAGGAACAGTGTACGCTCCGCAGCCCCTTGCTGGACCATGTTGAAGGCGGTGGTATCTGCAAAATCAGCCAGTGCGACTGCCATGAGGTGGATGTGCCTTATGAGTATGAACACAGCAAGGATCGGGTTTGGGATGAACGTCACAAGAGAATCCGGGAAAAATATGAGGAACTAAAGAGACAGAAGAAAGGCCATGTCTGCTACTGGCAGACCAGCTATAACGAATGGATGGAGCAGTGGGAGCAGAGGTATGACCCGATGGAATGTGCCAGGATGTGTCTAAATACAGGAGGAATCTGTGATCTGAAGCACACGCCGATTTCCAAAAAACGGGGGAATGTATTCTATGATGTGAAGATTATAAGAATCCGCCGTGACGGCACGCTGTTTGACGGCCAGAAGGAGATCAGTATTCAGAAGAGGTGCCGGTTGCTGGAAACCGGCAAATCCATGACAATCTGTGAGAACATTGTGCGGTATGGGAGAAAACAGATTATCAGCCATGAGCATATGAAGTACCACAGTGAGATGTTTATCTATGGCTGGAAAGTGGAAGTCTTAAATATCCGGGCCGAACACAGGGAGAGCCGGGATTTGCTTCAGGACTTGCAGGATATCCGGGAGGGAATCACCATTGTCCATGCTTCGGATCAGGAGAAGCGGAATAAAGAGCTGAAAAAGCAGAACCGTGCGAAGCAGAAAGAAAAGCGGGAGAGAAGGCTGGAGCAGAAGATTGTGCAGAATGGCTGGGACAGTCTGGAGCCATTTTCCCTGGATTATCACCATGCTTTGAAGTGGTTTGGGCAGGAGAAGATAGAGGCTTTGGAAAAGCGACATCAGAAGTATCTAGAGGAGGAACGGAACAAGCCCCGGCAGATGAGTCTGTTTGAGTTTCTGTAAATGGAAGAAAGATTTATACTTCGTATGGTTGATTTCATTCAGTATTCATAGTAAGATGAATTTAATTTTGTGGTTTTGATTGTTCTAAATCATTCAGGAAAGGGTGTGAGTAATATGACATTGTTGCAGCAGGTCGTGAAAGAGGCGGAACTTCTTTCGGATGAGGATTTAGTACAAGTGATTCTGTTTATGGAGTTTCTGCGTTTCTTGAAATCAGGGAAACCTTCAGCAGATACACAGCAAATAGGAAGCAAGAAATACAGAATACGGGGAGGACTTTCAGGCAAAGTTATTTTAGCTGATGATTTTAATGAAACACCGCAATGCTTTAAGGAGTATATGTAACATCTATGTTCTTAAAAGAATCTGAAATTATCTGAGAAAAATTCCAAAAAAGTCTTATGAGAATCCTATTTATTTTATGAAAGGCCAAAAAGCCAGTGTACCTTGACAGCAGAATAGGTTCAGTTGTTCTGTAACGCAGGCAGATTCTGAGCATGCGGGGGATACGCTATGGCAGGGATTTTGCTGCCGCGATAAATATCCACTCAAAATAGGCCCTGGCAAGGGTCTGATGGCTTTGGCAGGTATCTGGCAGAATGTATCAATATGTCAATAACATTCTTAACCGGATTTGCCTTCAAAGCTGTGCGAAGAAAAGAATCTGCCGGAGACTTGTGGGGACTGCCCCTCACCGAAGGAGGGGAGGCGAAGCCGTGATGGCAAGATCCGGCCTGGTTTAAGCCGTTTTGCAAACGGGCAGGACAACTCCGGTGCCGGGGGACGGGGAAATGTGGTACAGAGATTTGCTTTGGAGAATAAAACTAAGTGACCTGGGAAATAATTGAAATTAACAGATTGGAGATGAGATTATGGAGACAAGTTTCATTAGCGCTGAAGAACTGCGGAAAATGAAAGATGTTGATATCCGAACAGTAGACAAGAATCAGCTGGTTGACTTGAATTCAGTTGTGATTGATGAAAGCAGGCCTGTCCGGGAACGGATGGCGTCTTTTGTACAGCAGATTGGAAATCCCTACTGCTTCCGGGTTGGAGATGTGGCGGTGAAAGTGGTGTATAAAGAAAGTGGACCGACATTCCAGCAAAATCTTGAAGATATGTTGATGAATCTGTAGGCAATGATTTTTAGCCGTAATGGTCTCTTGTTTTGGTGATATTGAAAGCAAGAGGCCATATGGCTCCTAAAGGATATTACACAGTTATGGGGCTAAAAGTGGTGAAATCTGGAAACATCAAGTTTTAGTGGAATTACAGAGAAAGATATGCTATACTGTATGTGGGCTAAAACAGCATATTCACTCTGATTTTTGCTGATATTGCGACAAGATAGCAAAGGAGTGAACGTATGCGAAGTACAGATCAGGTTATTTCAGAATATCATGCGGCGGTTTACGTTCGGCTTTCCAAAGAAGATGAGGATATGACTCGCAGAAGGAAAACCGAAAGTAACAGCATTTCAAATCAGAAACAGTTGATTTTTGATTTCCTTAAAAACAAATCGGATATAAAAATAGTTTCCGTTCGGATTGACGATGGATATACCGGGACCAATTATGACCGGCCTGCCTTTCAGCTTATGATGGATGATATTAAGGCAGGTCTGGTTAATTGCGTGGTTGTAAAGGACCTTTCCCGATTCGGCAGAGAATATATTGACGCCGGAAAGTATATTGATCGTCTTTTTCCGTTTTATGGAGTGCGGCTCATTGCGGTCAATGATGGGATTGATACCATTACAAAGGATACGGCGGATGAGTTCGGAATCACGGTGCGGAACCTTTTTAATGACAATTATTGCCGGGACATTTCTATTAAGACACGGAGCAGTTTGAAGGTGAAGCGCAGGAACGGAGAGTATACAGGGGCATTTACGCCCTATGGATATATGCGTTCGGAAAAGGATCATAACCGCCTGGTTATTGATGAGTATCCCGCTTCGATTGTACAAGATATTTTTAAGTGGAAATTGGCCGGCATGAATCCAAATGGAATCGCAAATAAGCTAAATGAAACAGGGGTTTTGTCACCGGCGGAGTATAAGAGAAGTCAGGGCTTAAATTATAAATCAGGTTTTAAAATGAAGTCAAATTCCATGTGGACAGCGGTTACGGTGAGGCGTATTTTGACCAATGAGATTTATGCGGGAAATCTGGTTCAGGGAGTGCGGACCACTCCAAACTATAAATTAAAAACATTAAAAGTGAATGCCAGGGAAGATTGTTCTGTTGTGGAAGAAAGCCATGAACCATTAATTACCCGAAAAAGCTTTGAGCTTGTCAGGAGACTGCTTTTGATGGATACACGGACATCCCCAAAGGAGGAATATGTGTTTCCTTTAGCCGGGATGATGGAATGTGGCGATTGCGGCAGTCCCATGGTTAAAAAAAGTTCTGTTTGCAGAGATAAGATGTATTTCTATTATATGTGTAAAGAGTATAAAGAGAAGCATACTTGCAGCAGCCACCGAATGCCTGCGGACCAGCTGGAAAGAACGGTTTTAGCAATTTTACAGAAACATATTCAGTCGGTTGTGGATATGAATGTGATTTTAAATGAGTTGGGAAATCTTCCGTTTCGGCAGATTCATTTGAAAAAAGCGGAGGAACGGTTAAAGCAGGTGGAAGGAGAAATAGACCGTTATAGGAATCTGAAAATACTGTTGTATGAGGATATGAAAGAGGAGATTGTATCGAAAAATGATTATCTGGAGATCAATCAGCAGTATGAGGAGCGAATCAAGGCAGCGCAGAAGTCGCTGCTCCAGATTAAAAAGGAAATGGACAGGCTGCTTCACAACACCACGGAGGAGCAGTTGTGGATACAGGATTTTATGAAATACCGGAATTTAAAGACTCTTACCAGGACAGCGGTTGTGGAGTTGATTGAGAAGGTTCGCATTTATGAAGATAAAAAGGTGGTAGTGGAGTTTTGCCATTTTCAGGATTACGAACAGCTTGCCGGTTATATTAAGGAATTGTATGGCGCGGGAGAGATAAAGGAGGTCATTTAAATGGCGAGAAAAAGCAGAAAAAACAGTGTGGTTTCAGGGGATAAGCCTCTTGTATCTTTGGAAAAGGTTTTTCGGACAGCCATTTATGTGCGTATTTCCGTGGAGAATGAGCGGAAGATGGAGGCGGATTCCATAGGGAACCAGATACAGATGTTAAAGGATTTTGCGTCACAGATGCCGGAGCTCCAGATATATGATATTTATTGTGATGATGATATTTCGGGGACGACGTTTATCCGACCGGAATTTTCCAGAATGATGAGGGATGTAAGGGACAGGAATATTAACTGTATTATGGTAAAGGACCTTTCCAGGCTGGGCAGGAATTATCTGGAAAGCGGGGAATATCTGGAAAAGGTATTTCCGTTTTTTGGTATCCGGTTTATTGCTGTTAATGACAGAATTGACACGTTGGACCGTCCCATTGATATAGGGGCGCAGTTGAAAAATATGGCTAATGAAATGTATGCCAGGGATATTTCCAGAAAGATTTGCAGCACCATGAAAATACTTCAGGATCAGGGGAAGTTTGTGGGAAGCCAGCCGCCTTATGGGTATATGCGAAATCCTTCGGATAAGTATGCTTTGGTGGTTGACCCGGATACGGCTCCTGTGGTGAGGGAGATTTTTCAAAAGATTTTGGAGGGTTATACCATACATGCCCTCACGCTGCTGCTAAATGAGAGAGGGATTTCTTCTCCTGGCCGCTATAAGTTTGAAAAGGGGCTGGTAAAGAATGAAAAGTTTAAGAACTCTGTCTGGTTTTTTTCTACCACGAGAAAATTGTTGTCCGACCCTATTTATCTTGGATGGATTCAGAACGGAAAGTATGAATCGCATTTTCATAAGGGGGGAAATAAGAGCGTAAGGATACCGAAGGAGGAATGGAAAACCATTAAAGGGGTTCATGAGCCGATTATTGAGGAGGACGTATTTAACCAGGTACAGGAAATTTTGACACAGAATGGGGGCAATGCAGGAAGGTATCAGTCTAAACATAATCAGAATAACATATTGAGGGGGAAACTCCGTTGTGGGGAGTGTGGAAAGTCTATGGCCTTAAGGCAGAGGGAAAGCCATGGAAAGAAGCAGTTCTGGTACATTTGTCCTATGCATGAGAATTATAATTCCGGCTATTGCCCGAAAAAGGCCATAAAGAGGGATTATCTGGAAGGTATGGTTCTGGCGGTGATTAAAAAGCAGATGGAACTGTATGTGGAGGCAAAGGAGCTGATCTGCAGTTTGAACAGGCAGCCTGGGGGGAAAGGGAAATATGAGATCTACCAGGAGCAGATCCGGAAAACCAGACAGCAGATTGCCCATTTTACGGAGAGGAAGGCGGCGTTGTACCAGGATTATGCAGATGGCCTGATCAGTGAGGAGGACTATGTTGCCATTGGCCAGGATTATGGAAAGAAATCGGATGATTTGAACATTTATCTTGGAGAACTGGACAAGGAGGCGAAGAAATATTCGGCTGATTATCAGGGGAGCGAGAGATGGGAACAGCTTTTGAGGGAATACCGAAACCAGGAGCAGTTGACCAGGGATATGGTGGAACAGTTTGTGGAAAAGATTGTGGTGTTTAATGACGGGAGGGTGGAGATTTTGCTGAATCACAGGGATGAGTTGGAGGTTATTTTTTATGAGGCAATGGGAAGAAAGAAGTTTCTGTCCGTTCCTGGGACAAGCACTGCGCTGCTTGGCCCAGGGCTGGTACATTAGGCTGGCGGGCTGTCTGCCTATGGCCGGCAGGCGATTCAAAATGGCAGACAGCGTTACGGTTCGCTGGATATCAGGGAACCGTAACAGGAAGAAGGGAGGGAGTAAAGCGTGGGGTGTAAGGTGGTTGCCACATATATCCGGCTGTCTGTGGAAGACGGGGATTTGACTGGCGGCTCTAAGGTGGAAAGCAACAGCGTGGTCAATCAGAGAATGCTTCTTTCGGAGTTTATTCAGTCTAGGGAAGACTTAAAGGGCTGCCAGGTGGTGGAGTTTTGTGACGATGGTTATACGGGAACGAATTTTGAGCGTCCGGGATTTCAGGAAATGATGGTGCAGGTGAAGCTGAAGGGGATTGACTGCATTGTTGTCAAGGATTTATCCCGGTTTGGCAGGGAGTACCTGGATGTGAGCAGTTATCTGGAATTGATTCTCCCGGTATTTGATATTCGTTTTATCTCTGTGAATGACGGGTTTGACAGCAATGATTTTGTGGGGACTACAGGGGGAATGGAGCTGGCGTTCCGCAATCTTATCAATGGGATGTACAGCCGTGATATATCTATGAAGGTGAAGTCTGCCAGAAAAACCAGGGAGAGAAGGGGAGAGTACATGGGGGGTCACCCTTTTTACGGATATCTGAAGGATTCTCTTAACCGGCACCATTTGATTGTGGATGAGGAGGTCCGGCCGGTGATTGAGCGGATTTTTCGTATGTCGGCTGAGGGCGTGTCAACTATGGCTATTGCAAAGGCGTTGAATGAAGATGGGATTCCCAGTCCGGTGGAACTGAAAAAATCAAGGGGAATCGGTTACAGTAAGCCTTTGGCGGAGGAAAAGGCGCTTTGGATGCAGGCTTCTGTGCGGAAAATTTTGAGGGATGAGCGTTATACAGGGAAGATGGTTTCTAATGTGAGAAGCAGTGCTTTTGTGGGCAAAAACATTATGGTCAATAATAAGAAAAGTGACTGGATCGTGGTGGACAATACCCATGAGGCTATTATTTCCAGGGAATTATTTGAAGAGGCTAACGCAGCTTTGTCGGGCCGTGCGAAGGCTTTTAACCGCAATACGAACTGGAAGGTTTCGGGGAATCTTTTTGTATGTGGCTGCTGCGGGCGGAAACTGCTAAAATCGTCAGGCAGGGAAACTTATCTGTACTGCCAGAAGGCAAAGTATCTGGAGGATACGGACTGCAGCCGGATTCATGAGGATTTGGAGAAGGCGCAGCGGAAGGTCGTGGATACGTTGAGGGTCTTAGGGCTGGCGGCAGCGGAGCGTGTTGTGGTGGAAAGGAAAAAGGCGGTCTCTGATTTGAAGGAGCTGAAAAAACAGGTGGATTCTCTGGGGAAGCAGCTGGAGAAAGGGAAATTGGAGAAAAGGTATCTGTATGAACATTATCGGGAGGGAGGCTTGAGCAAAGAGGAGTTTATGGAGAAAAGGGAACGGCATGAGGAAAGGCTTGGGGAGATAGAGCTTCGGATCGGGGAACTGGAGGAACAGATTTTGGCGGAAGAGAAGCGGCAGCAGGAGGAGACGCAGGTTCAGGAGGAATTGCGGACGGTTCTGGATCTGCCGGCATATGACCCTGGGGTAGTGGGACAGATTGTGGAAAGGATTGTGGTTTATGAGGGAGGGCGGCTGGAACTGGTGATGAGAGGCCGGGATGTGTATGAGAGGATGTTTCGGGGAGAGGCGGAGTTTGAAATGTTAGGGGCATAGGTGGATGTTGGAAAAAGGAGTTTCATTCTCCCGGTCAATCCTTTGGGCGATGGGCCGGGAGGAGTAGAAATTGTATAGGAGTGTGGGGTACATATGTGAAATGGTATGAGAACAATATGCGAATTTGACTGGGATATTGCGTGAGAAATTAAAAAATGTTATACTGATGGTACAGAGGTATTTTATGAAAGGCCATTGGTATATCCTAAATGGACGGCAGATTATCTAAAAACTGGAAAGGAATCTGGATGATGTGCTGTCATGTCACATAGCAGAGTACAGAGAAGTATGACTGCAGGCTCAAATGACAGAGGAGGGATGAAATGCGCCAGGACACTTATACTGCACAGGCAGTTAAAGTAGCAGAAGATAAGATCAACAATGATAAAGCATGTAAAAAGATATTAGCTTCCAAAGAGATTCTTGCGTACATTTTAAAAGGTGTGGTTCCTGAGTACGCGGAGTGTGGTTTGGAGGAAATTGCAGAACAATATATTGAGCCCGATGAAATTTTTGGGACGGTTCCGGTGGCGCCGGGACTGACAGGGAAGCGGGAATATATTGAAGGAATGCAGCAGGAGGATGGTATATCCGGGGAAGCAACGGTCTTTTTTGACGTAAAGTTCAGGGTATTATTGCCAGGTTCTCAGAAATCATCGGCACAGATCTGTTTGTATGTGGATATGGAAGCCCAGAACCGTTACCGGCCGGGATATCCTTTGGAGAAGAGAGGGATTTATTATCTTTCCCGTCTGATTTCTTCTCAGATACAAAAGGTGTCAGAGGATACGGATTATGGCGTTTTGCAGAAATGCTATAGTATCTGGCTTTGTATGGGAAATGATATTCCAAAGGGAGAGCGGCAGAGTATTACCCGGTATTCTTTCAAAAAGGAAGATGTTTATGGTGCTTCTGATGTGGCTTATCAGGATTACGATATGATGAGCCTGGTGATTTTGAGACTTGGGGAAGGCCCGACAGAAGAAAAAACTTTGGGAATGCTTCAGACGTTGTTTTTAGGAAGTATGATACCGGAAGAACGGCTGAAAAGGCTGGAGGAAGAGTATCAGTTAAATATATCAGAGGAAATTGGAGAGGAGGTTAGAAATATGTGTTCGTATAGCCAGGTGATAGAGGATAGAGGTATGGAAAGAGGGATTGAAAAGGGGATTGAGAAGGGAATTGAGAAGGGGATTGAGAAGGGGATTTTGATATATCGGACATTATTGGAGACGAAAAGTATTCAGCAGACCGCAGTAAAAACAAAAGAGCCGGCGGATAAAGTAAAGAAGATAGCAGAGCAGTATCAGGTGGAGGTGTTAGAGTAACCAAGTAACAAAAAAGGCAAGGTGGTATAACAAAATTTATCATCTTGCTTTTTGTATATATGTTAAGAATATAATGTACCCTATAAGGTGGACACGGCAAGAGAAGGGGATTGCCTGAAATAACAGAGGGAATCCCAAACCGTAGACATTTTGTAAAAGGGATAAATCCAAAGAAATGGACAGACAGGTGAATGGCTTGCTTGCCAGACTGTGAACAGATAGAAAAGGGAGAAGTACCAGAATAGTAGACATACAAAAAAGATAAGAAATCCCTAAAAGTAGACAGCAATGAAGAATGCAGGAACAATATATCAGAGATTGGAGAGGAGGTCAGGAAGATGTGTTCGTATAGCCAGGTGATAGAGGATAGAGGTGTGGAAAGAGGGATTGAAAAGGGAATTGAAAAGGGGATTGAGAAGGGAATTTTGATATATCGGACATTGCTGGAGACGAAAAGTATTCAACAGACAGCAGTAAAGACAAAGGAGCCAGCGGATAAAGTAAAGCAGATAGCAGAGCAGTATCAGGTAGAAGTGTTAGAGTAACCAAGTAACAGGAAAGGCAAGGTGGTATAACTTTTTGTATATACGTGTATCAAGGAGCTGGTCGATAGATAGAGGTAAAAGAGTTTTGGACAAAGGGGAGCGTTGAATGTCTGGGGGACTTTATATAATAACGTGTGGAGTATTCCAGAAGAATTATTTTAGTATAATTGTTGGTTAAATTAAAATAAATGAAAAATATCAATATATAGATATATAAAATGAAAATATAATAATATTATAGATGAATTCTGAAAATATAAGAAAAAATTAAAACAAAACTGTAATATCATATTTTTTCTATAAAATTTTTTTGTGCCTATATTGACACACTCGGAGGGTCAAATTTTCGGAATAGGCTGCAAAATATTCACAATTGCCGGGCCGGTGATTTTGTATGGGATATTGAGCAGTTGGGTGTTGGGAGTGATTTATTGGGTTGGAGGGGTGATGGGGGTTATTTGAGAAATAAATAAGATACAGAAGTGGAAGGAAGAGAATAGGAAAATAGTTTTAAAACAGGTTTTATGAGCAGGGTAATGGGCTTAGATGGTTCATTGGTCTGCTTTTTATTGTATTTCTAAAGTTTTTAGACTATAATAACATATATTGAATGTGAAGTATCCGTAAAACAGATGTGCATATCATCGTGAAGAATAGTTTGTTTTATAATAATCTAGAATGCTTTAGGAAAGTATCAGATTCAGAGCAGACAAAAAGAGCAGCTTTATACAA
>CAJUFP010000104.1 GCA_910585645.1 uncultured Hungatella sp.
CACGTCCGGTTCTGTGAGGGGCATACCCCGTAAGGGGTATGTCTACTCGACCATGCCTTTGGCAAAAACTTATGAAGCTCTCCATTTCGTACTTGACACCGGTAGTGAATTGTACTAAAATTTATGTACGAGGGTAGTACCAAAATAAGGATAAGAAGGAGAACAAAATTATGCTTTCAAAGACATTAACCGTAGTAAATCCATCAGGTCTCCACTTAAGACCAGCGGGCGTTTTATCCCAGACTGCCATGAAGTTTAAATGTGACGTTATCATTGAGTGCGGCGAGAAGAGAGTCATTGCCAAGAGCGTGCTGAACGTTATGGCTGCCGGCATCAAGAGCGGAACCGAGATCACTCTGATCTGCGACGGTGAGGACGAGGCAGACGCTATGGATACGATCTCCAAGGCTATCGAGTCCGGTCTGGGCGAGATGTAATTCCTACTTAAATGATCTGACAAAGGGTTGCTGCACCAGCAGACGGTAGATCTGCTGCGGGCGGCAGCCCCTTTTTTTGCTGTATACGGCGCGATTTTTTGTAGCAGTTCAGGTAGGTCTGCGCGTTTACCGCGCTGACTGTGCGAAAGTGTAATGGCAGCAGGCATCCGGCCCATCGCCAAAGGCGATTCTAATTGGCCGGATGGGTAACAGTTCAAGGGTTATTTGCTTTATTACGGTAATCTTGTTATTGTATAATGTCCCAACGTGTAGTAAAATGGAATGGTTATTGAACACAAGGCAGCGACAGGAGGAGAAACATTGACAGCAAGTTTATTGCATACCCCGGAGGGGGTGCGGGATATCTACGGCATGGAGCGGGTCCGGAAGCTGGCTGTGGAGGACAGGATCAGCAGCGTGTTCCGTCTCTACGGCTATGAGGACATTGCCACGCCTACGTTTGAATACTTTGACATTTTTAACAAGGAGCGGGGCAGCGTCACGTCCCAGGAGATGTTTAAATTTTTTGACAGGGACAACAACACCCTGGTGCTGCGGCCTGACATGACCCCGGCCATTGCCAGGTGTGTGGGCAAGTATTTTTCTGACCAGGACAGGCCTGTGCGGCTGTGCTACAGAGAGAGGACCTTTACCAACAACACCAGCTATCAGGGGCGTCTAAAAGAAGTGACCCAGACCGGGGTGGAGCTTATCGGGGACGATACCAGCGAGGCCGACGGGGAGATCATCGCCATGGTCATTGATTCCCTGCGAAAAGCCGGTCTGAAGGAGTTTCAGGTGGAAGTGGGGCAGGTGGAGTTTTTCAGGGGCCTGACCGAGGAGGCCGGCATGGACCGGGAGACCTGTGAGCTTTTAAGGGAGCGGATCGAGAACAAGAATTATTTTGGGGTGGAGGAACTGGTATCCAACAGAACCATGGCCGACACCTTAAAGGAGTTGTTTTTAAGGCTCCCGGAGCTGTTTGGCAGCCTGAAGCAGATCCAAAAGATCAAGTCCATGGTCACCAACCGCCGCTCCCTGGCTGCCATTGAGCGGCTGGAAAAGGTCCAGGAGATCCTGGAGGTCTACGGGCTGGCGGAGTATGTGTCCTATGACCTTGGGATGCTGAGCAAATATCAATACTATACAGGCGTCATCTTTAAGGCGTATACCTACGGCACAGGAGAGTATATTGTCAACGGCGGAAGGTATGACAAGCTGTTAGAGCAGTTCGGGAAAGATACGCCGGCAGTTGGATTTGCCATTGTCATTGACCGGCTTATGATGGCCATGGACCGGCAGAAGGTCAAGGTGGACATTGGCAGAAGGCCCCAGGCTGTCCTCTACGGGCCGGGGGCCAGGGATGAAGCCATCAGGACCGCGTGCCGTCTCAGGAGCCAGGGCATAAAAACAGTCCTGATGGCCATGCCAGGAAACATGGACCAGGAGGCGTGCCGGACATGGGCCGCAGGGCAGGGATTTGACCAGGCGACGGTTGTGGGCCCTGCATGTGACGGGAGGATACTATGAGCGAATTTTTAACCATTGCCCTGACCAAGGGGCGGCTGGCGTACAGGACTCTGGAACTTTTGGAGAAGGTGGGGATCACCTGCCAGGAGATGAAGGACAAGCAGTCCAGGAAACTGATCTTTGTCAATGAGGAGCTGGGCGTGCGGTTTTTCCTGGCAAAGGCCAATGATGTGCCCACCTATGTGGAGTATGGGGCCGCGGATATGGGCATCTGCGGCAAGGACACCATCTTGGAGGAGGGGCGCAAGCTTTACGAGGTCCTGGACCTGGGGTTTGGCAGGTGCCGGATGTGCGTCTGCGGACCGGAGAGCGCCAGAGAACTTTTAAGGCATCATGAGCTGATCCGGGTGGCCACCAAGTACCCGGCCATTGCCAAGGATTACTTTTATAATAAGAAACATCAGACGGTGGAGATCATAAAACTGAACGGCTCCATTGAGCTGGCTCCCCTGGTGGGGCTTGCGGAGGTGATCGTGGACATTGTGGAGACCGGTTCCACCCTTCGGGAGAACGGCCTGGAAGTTTTGGAGGAGATCTGCCCTTTGTCCGCCAGAGTCATCATAAACCAGGTGAGCATGAAACGGGAAAATCAGAGGATCACCAAGCTGATCCGTGATCTAAAGGAGATATACAAGGAGGATATGGCATGAGGATCATCGCGCTGGATAAAAACGCCAGGGAAAATATTTTGTCGGATCTGTTGAAGAGAGATCCAAACAATTACGATGCTTACGGGGACGCGGTCCAGGAGATCGTAAACCAGGTAAAGGAGAAAAAGGACGAGGCGGTGTTCGCCTACACAAAACAGTTTGACGGCGCCGCCATTGACGCAGGCAATGTCAGAGTCACCGAGGCTGAGATCAAGGAGGCCATGGAGGCGGTGGAGCCTGAACTGTTAAACATCATGAAAAAAGCCATGGACAATATCCGGGACTACCATCAGATGCAGGTGCAGCGCAGCTGGTTTGACACCAAGCAAGACGGCGTTATCCTGGGGCAGAAGGTGACTGCCCTTGAAAGCGTGGGAGTCTACGTGCCGGGCGGGAAGGCGGCTTACCCCTCCTCTGTGCTGATGAACATTATTCCGGCAAAGGTTGCGGGGGTGGAGCGGATCGTCATGGTGACGCCTCCCGGAAAGGACGGAAAGGTGAACCCGGTGACCCTGACAGCAGCCTGTCTGGCAGGGGCCACGGAGGTGTACAAGGTAGGGGGAGCCCAGGCGGTGGCTGCTCTGGCTTTTGGGACCCAGTCCATTCCCAGGGTCAACAAGATCGTAGGGCCGGGCAATATCTTTGTGGCCCTGGCAAAGAAGGCGGTGTACGGCCATGTGAGCATTGACAGCATCGCGGGACCCAGCGAGATCCTGATTCTGGCGGACGAGACGGCCAACCCAAGGTATGTGGCCGCAGACCTTTTATCCCAGGCAGAGCATGATGAGCTGGCTTCCGCCATTCTGGTGACCACCAGCAGAAAGCTGGCGGAGAAGGTCTCCGGGGAGGTGGACCGGTTTGTGGAGCAGCTTTCCAGGAAAGAGATCCTGAAAAAGTCTCTGGAGAATTTCGGGTATATTTTGGTGGCCCCCTCCATAGATGAGGCTATAGAGACGGCCAATGCCATCGCGTCGGAGCACCTGGAGATCGTCACAAAGGACCCCTTCGCGGTCATGACCAGGATCCGCAACGCGGGGGCTATCTTCCTCGGAGAGTGTAGCTGCGAGCCCCTGGGGGATTACTTTGCGGGACCGAACCACGTGCTGCCAACCAACGGAACAGCCAAATTCTTCTCGCCTCTTGGGGTAGATGATTTTATAAAGAAATCCAGCATTGTCTACTATACAAGAGAGGCTTTGGAGCCTGTACATAAGGATATCATCGCTTTTGCCAAAGCGGAGCGCCTTACGGCCCACGCAAATTCCATACAGGTGAGATTTGAGGGAGGGGTACATGAATAGCGGGAGACCAGACCGGATCGGGCAGGTGGAGCGTGGGACCGGGGAGACCCACATCCGGCTTTGCCTGAATCTGGACGGAACCGGCAAGTGCCAGGTAGAGACAGGAATCGGTTTTTTTGACCACATGATAAATGGGTTTGCCAGACACGGGCTTTTTGACGTGGATCTGAAAGTCCGGGGGGATCTGGAGGTGGATACCCATCACACGGTTGAGGATACGGGCATTGTGCTGGGCCAGGCCATCAGGGAGGCGGCAGGCGACAAGCAGGGGATCCGGCGGTACGGCTCTGTGATCCTTCCCATGGACGACGCGCTGATCTTGTGTTCGATTGACCTGTGCAACAGGCCCTATCTTGGGTATGATCTGCGCCTTGACCGGGAGAAGGTGGGGGAGCTTGAGACAGAGATGGTCCGGGAGTTTTTCTACGCCGTGTCCTACGGCGCTCAGATGAACCTGCACTTAAAACAGCTGGACGGGTTTAACAACCATCACATCATCGAGGGAGCTTTCAAGGCATTTGCCAAGGCCCTTGACCAGGCCGTGGAGTATGACGGGCGCATTGCGGGTGTTCTTTCCACCAAGGGGGCGCTGTAGATGAGCCGGAACATAGCCAGCGCCGGGGATCGGGAGAGAAAGACGGGGATCGAATTTCGGACAGTGGGCAGGGAGGAGCTGACCATGGAGCTGTTTGGCCAGTTCAGGCGGCGGCAGGTGGTTGACGGCTGCCTTCGCCGGGAGCAGGGACAGTGGGTGGTAAAGTCGGACCCTTTTGTGGACCAGTGGAGTCCCGGGGATTATGAAATCCTCATACAATGTCTTAAAAACACCCTGGAAACCGGCGGCGTGGTGTTTGGGGCTTTTTCCCAAGGCGTTTTAAAAGGGTTTGCCTCTGTAGAGGGGAAGCCTGTGGGCAGTAAGGGCCAGTATCGGGACCTTACCAGCCTTCATGTGTCCGAGGAACTGCGGGGCGCGGGGATCGGCAGAAGGCTGTTTGAGATGGCAGCCGCGTGGGCAAAGGACCAGGGAGGCGAGAAGCTTTACATCAGCAGCCACTCGGCTGTGGAGACGCAGAGATTTTACCAGGCCATGGGCTGTGTGGACGCAAAAGAACCTCTGGAGGAACATGTGAGACGGGAACCCTGGGACAGGCAGCTGGAGCTGGTCTTAATGCGGCGCTATGATACGATTGGGGGTGAACGTTTATGAAGATTACCAATTTAAAATGCCCCTCCTGCGGCGGGAAACTGGAGCCTATGGAGAACAATCCTAAGATCGTGGTGTGTGAATACTGCAGCAGTCAGTTTGTGCTGGAGGAGGATCAGACCATTAATTACCACATCCATCAGTATCCGGGCCAGCAGCCTTTGGGCGCGCCAAACATAAGCAGCCGAAAGGACGATTCCTGGAAAGTGGCGGCTGGAGTTCTGGGGGCGTGTATGGCCGTGTTTCTGGTGGTGGGCATTTTGACGGGACGGATGGAAAAAAGCGGGGCCGAAAAGGCTTCTTTCTCCCCGTCCGTCTCCGTGGGATATGAGGCGGACAGCGGGGACAAGAAGGCGGACAGCGGGGACCGGGGGGATGAAGTCATGAGTCCTTTGTGCCTTTCCATGGTGGAGGCCATGTTCGGAAAGAGCGGGGACCGGGTCACAGAGGAAGAGCTGGGAAGCGTTACCTATCTGAGCCTGACTGTAGGGCAGGAGAAGTGTACCCTGGAGTACAGTTTTGGAGATCCTTTTGGCGACGGCAAGTTTGACACGGCGGCGGTCACATTGACGCCGCAGCAGTGGGACGGACAAAACCTGGCCCTTTTTTCAGGCTTGCAAAAACTGGATATCTCTCATTTGCGGGAGTACGGGGATTTAAAAGAACTGGAACACCTAAAGGGACTGGTGTGTTCCGGTCTGGATCTGTCCCAGGTGGAGGAATTGGTAGCCTCCCCCGGACAGCTGACAGAGCTTTCTGTGGATGGGATCGAGAGTCTGGAGGGTATCGGGGTTTTTGAGAACCTGGAGATATTGACATTGGAGGATGTGAAAAGTCCGGACTTAAAGCAGCTGACTCCCTTAAAGAATTTAAGATCCCTGACCATCCGGGAGGATGACTCAGAGCCTCTTTTTGGGGAGGAGCAGCCAAGGACCCTGACAGACTACAGCGCTCTGTCCGTGATCACAAGCCTTGAGGAGTTGGAGGTGGAGTCCTCCCTGGTTCGGGAGTTCAGTTTCCTGAAACCTCTTTCCAATCTCACCTATCTGTCCCTTGCGGACACGGACGCCATCAGCATAGAGCCGGTGGGAGAGCTGTCCGGGCTGGTATCTTTAAGCCTTGTGGACAATAATTCCATCCAGGATTACAGTCCCCTGGGCCGTCTAACAGGCCTTACAAGCCTGACTCTGGACAAGAGTACCTCCCAGGATGACCCGGATCTTTCCGGTTTGACGGGCCTGAATGATCTGGATATAAGCGGATTTATCTCTATCTCCTTTCTGCGGAATATGGGGAATCTGCGGCATTTGTCCATTCACGGCTGCAATGTGGATGAGATTGGCGCCCTTTCCGGACTTTCCGGCCTGGAAAGTCTGGCCTGTTACGGCGTATGGACTTATGGAGTTCCCTTAAAGGATGTAAAGTTTATTGACCAGATGCCAAACTTAAAGGTTCTGGATTTTTCCGGCATCAGCGAAGGAGGCATCTGGGGCGGATACCAGAGGAACACGGAGATCCTGGGGGACATCTCCAATGTGTTCAACCACCAGGGGCTGGAGGAGCTGTATCTGAACAACTGCATGTTTGAGATTGATTTTGGTAAACTTGTGGACAATCCGTCCCTCAAGATTCTGGAGATGCGGGAGGTGAACCTGAAGGAGAATTTTTATGTCAGAAGTCAGGGCGGCATGACGGATCTGTGGTATGATGATGTGGCTCTTGACGGGCATACGGATTTTCTTACCAAGTATCCAGGCCTTACGCGGCTGTACCTTGACGGAAACCAGCTGACTGGCATTTCGTTTGCGGCGTCCCTGAAGAATCTGACCCATCTGGGCATAAAGAATAATTATGTGACAGAGCTGTCTCCCCTTGATCAGGCGGAGAGCCTGGAATTTCTCGATATTCGGGAGAATCCTATAAGCGGTACGGTGGCAAGTGACGGGAAGGTGGAGATTTTAAGGTAGTGGGATATTGTTGAGTAAGCAAAGGGCGGGCGAGGGTTGTTGTGGGGCCAGGGAGGGAAGGGACATCTCTCCTTCTCTGACTGGCTCCACGACAAACCCCGCCCCTTGCTCGCTCAACTAAACAGCAATTTAATAATCCTGCCATTTTGTCCAAGAAATTGTTCTTAAGTCCCTAAATGCTCCATGGCTGCCAGCCATCATCCCCTGCCAGAACCTTTTGCCGGCTGTAGAAGGGCAGTTCCTCCCTGGTCAGCCGGTGGACCCAGGCTGGCCGGAAAGTCATGTCGCCGCCTGGGCCGCAGCTATTGTACTCGGCAAAAAAGCAGGTGTCATGGGCCATGGTCTTGCCCCAGTCGTGCCAGCCTTCGGGGAAGATGTGCTGATCCATATAGCAGTTGATGAGAACCGTCCTTGCGTATTCCCGCCACGGCCTGCCAAGATAGGCGGAGCGGGGCGGGCAGCTGCCTGTAAAGCGGCAGCCCTCCATTACATAGCCGTAGGCCTGGCCCTGGGGAGTGGAGGCGGCTGTCACATAGCTGTTGACGCTTTTCCCGATATCTTTGGAGAAAAATTCACAGTTCTCAAAATAGGCTGTGGCACTTCCGAAGACAAAATCAATGTCCCCCTCCAGGTAGCAGTTCCGGTAATAATGGCGGCCGTTGATGCGGGCACTGAACTGTTTCGGCCCTATAAAGCCGCCGGGCTCCAGCTCTTTTGGCGGAAGAGGGCCGGTAAACAGGGTATCCTGGCCGCCAAGAAATCGGCAGTTGTCAAACATGAGCCGGTCCCCGTCTCCGTACAGGGCGATGGCCTGGCCCCGGACCGGTCCGGGGCCGGCAGTGTTGGCAACAGATAGATTTTTGAAGGTTACGTCGTGAGTGTCGATAAAACAGGAGTAGGTGCGGAACGTTCCCCGCCGGGTGTTGTCCTCCATGGTCATATTGGCCGAAAGGTCATAGGTAAGGAACGTATCCTGGCAGGAATCGCCCACAAGGGTTATGTTAGGGTGGGCGATGGTAACTCGCTCTTTGTAAACGCCCCTGTGGATATGAAGGAGGATCTCCCCGGTATATCCGCTGGGGATGGAGGAGAGGGCGTCTGTTATGGAGACGAAATCGCCGGTGTTGTCAGGGGCAATGTGGATGTTCATAGGAGGCTGGTCTTCCTTTCTTTACTGGTCAGGCGATGCCTACGGCGGCCTTTACCTTCCGAAGGTTGATATTGATGCTTTTGATCTCCAGGTCAATCCGCTCCTTTTCCGCCTGGAGTTCCAGGGCGACATCCAGTTTCCGGTTCAGATCAGAATGTCCCTCCGCAACGATGTTGATCATGGATCGGAGTTCATTGTCAATGATCATGGTGATGTTATCCTGCTTTGTCTCCACACAGTCAAGACGTTTCTTTACAGAAACCATCTCAAGTTTCAGATAACACACATCCGCTTTCAGTTCCGTTACATCCTCTTTCAGGAGATGTACATCCTTTTTCAGCAAGCTGACCTCCTCTTTCAGAAGAGCGACGTCTTCTTTGAGGATTTTGACATCTTCTTTAAGTCCGCTGACATCTTCTTTAAGGCCTCTGACGTCTTCCTTAAGCCCACTGACGTCATCTTTAAGGACTTTGACATCTTCCTTAAGCCCACTGACGTCCGCCTTTAGATCCTGGATGTCGGTTCTCATTTCTTTCATCTCACAGCTCATTTGATCCAGTTTGTCTAAGATCATCCTGGTCTCTTCGCTCATTTAATCACACTCCGTTTCTATTTACTTACAGGTTTTTGGATAACATCATATACATCGCGCTCAGACGCGCGGTACCGGTCAGAGTGCCGGCGGCACAATAAAAAAGATATTCTTATCCTATCACAGAACAGGATTTTCAGTCAAGTTCTATCCATCATCCTCACCTCTTTTCCACATGTGTCGAAACATAAAAACACCTGAAATCTCGGTTGAAACAACCGCGTCTGAACATAAAGTCAGAAACATAACAGAGTCCAGAGGACAGAAATCCTCTGACAAGCAAATCCAGTGTACCACAGTTTTTCGCAAAACACAAGCTTAACTTGCAAAATCTTGTGGTTTATGTGTATAATAGGGTTACTGTTCAAAGGCTGTCAAAACGGATAACCTATAAAATAAAACTTGGAACATGGAGGAGACATATGGCAAAGGCACAGTACAACGCGGACAGCATTACAGTCCTGGAAGGGCTGGAGGCTGTCCGGAAAAGGCCTGGCATGTACATAGGAGGCGTTGGGATCAAGGGGCTGAACCATTTGATCTACGAGGTGCTGGACAATTCCGTGGATGAGCATCTGGCAGGTTTCTGCAGCCAGATCTGGGTCACCCTGGAGGAGGACAACTCCTGTACGGTTAAAGATAACGGCCGCGGGATCCCGGTGGAGATGCACAAAAAGGGGGTGTCGGCGGAGCGGGTGGTCCTGTCCACCCTGCACGCCGGCGGCAAATTTGATAATGAAGCGTACAAGACCAGCGGAGGCCTTCACGGCGTAGGATCTTCGGTGGTCAACGCCCTGTCAGAGCATATGGATATTAAGGTGTACAAAAACGGTTACATCCACCACGACGCCTACAGACGGGGCGTTCCCACTGTGGAGCTGATAAACGGCCTTCTTCCCACTGTGGGGCGGACAAAGGAAACGGGCACAGAGATCAATTTCCTTCCGGACGGGGAGATCTTTGAGCGGACCAGGTTTAAGGCGGACTGGCTAAAGAGCAGGATACACGAGACCGCCTACCTAAACCCCAACCTGACCATAACCTATTCTAATAAGCGGAAAGGGGAGGAGGAGACCATTGTATACAGCGAGCCCGAAGGGCTTGTGGCCTATGTAAAGGAAGTGAACTCTGGCAAAACGCCGATCCACGATCCGGTGTACTACAAGGGGACCATGGACCACATTGAGGTGGAGGCGGCCTTCCAGTTTGTGGATACCTTTGAGGAAAATATATCCGGATTCTGCAACAACATTTTCACCCAGGAGGGCGGCACCCATCTGGTAGGCTTTAAGACCAAATTTACGGCCCTGATCAATACCTATGCCAGGGAGCTGGGGATCTTGAAAGAGAAGGACGCCAACTTTACAGGGGCGGACACCCGCAACGGCATGACAGCCATTGTGGCCATCAAACACCCGGACCCGATCTTTGAGGGGCAGACCAAGACCAAGATGGCCAGCGCGGACGCCACCAAGGCAGTATTTACCATTACCGGAGATGAGCTGCAGCGGTATTTTGACCGGAATCTGGAGGTGCTCAAAGGGATCATCGGCTGCGCGGAGAAGTCTGCCAAGATCCGCAGGGCGGAGGAGAAGGCCAGGACCAACATGCTGACCAAGTCGAAATTTTCCTTTGACAGCAACGGGAAACTGGCCAACTGCGAGAGCCGGGAGCCGGAAAAATGCGAGATCTTCATCGTGGAGGGAGATTCTGCCGGAGGCTCGGCAAAGACGGCCAGAAACCGGATGTACCAGGCCATTTTGCCGATCCGGGGCAAGATCTTAAATGTGGAGAAGGCGTCCATGGACAAAGTCCTTGCCAACGGGGAGATCAAGACCATGATCAACGCCTTTGGCTGCGGTTTTTCCGAGGGATACGGCAATGACTTTGACATCAGCAAATTGAGATACCACAAGATCATCCTTATGACCGACGCGGATGTGGACGGCAGCCATATTGACACCCTGCTTCTCACCTTTCTCTACCGGTTTATGCCGGAGCTGATCTACAACGGCCACGTGTACATTGCCATGCCGCCTCTTTTTAAGGTGATCCCCAAAAAGGGGGAGGAACAGTACCTTTACGACGAGAAGGAGCTGGAAAAATACCGGAAGACCCACAAAGGCGAGTTTACCCTCCAGAGGTACAAAGGCCTTGGAGAGATGGACGCCAGCCAGCTGTGGGAGACCACCCTGGACCCGGAAAACCGGGTGTTAAAGCGGGTGGAGATCGAGGATGCCCGTCTGGCCTCGGAGATCACGGAGATGCTTATGGGCAGCGACGTGCCGCCGAGACGGCAGTTTATCTATGACCATGCGGACGAAGCCGAGATCGACGCGTAAGGAGGATATCAATGGCGGAAAAGATCATTACAACAGAATATTCGGAGGAGATGCAGAGGAGTTATGTGAACTACTCCATGAGCGTTATCACCGCAAGGGCCATCCCCGATGCCAGGGACGGGTTAAAGCCGGTTCAGCGGCGGGTGCTCTACGACATGAGCGAGCTGAAACTGAACCACGACAAGCCCCATCGAAAGTCGGCCCGTATTGTAGGGGATACCATGGGTAAATACCACCCTCACGGCGACTCCTCCATCTACGATACCCTGGTGGTGTTGAGCCAGGATTTTAAGAAGGGCATGGCCCTGGTAGACGGCCACGGCAATTTCGGCTCCATTGAGGGGGACGGCGCCGCGGCCATGCGTTACACGGAGGCAAGAC
This sequence comes from uncultured Hungatella sp., assembly GCA_910585645.1. GTDB lineage: Bacteria > Bacillota > Clostridia > Lachnospirales > Lachnospiraceae > UBA3402. The sequence continues at coordinate 11,555 of CAJUFP010000104.1, forward strand.
TGCAGAAATTCGCGGAGGAAGTGTACTTAAAGGACTTAGACAAGACCGTGGCCTTTGTGCCAAACTACGACGAGACGGAGAAGGAGCCTGAGGTGCTGCCAGTGCGGGTGCCAAACCTTCTGATCAACGGGGCCGAGGGCATTGCTGTGGGCATGAGCACCAGCATTCCCCCTCACAACCTGGCGGAGGTGGTGGACGCGGTGAAGGCCTACATCCGGAACCCTGACATTACCACCCGGGAGCTGATGGAGCGGATGCCGGGACCTGATTTCCCCACAGGAGGGATCATTGCCAACAAAAAGGACCTTCCCGGGATCTACGAGACCGGCGTTGGGAAGATCAAACTGCGGGGCAGGATGGAAGTGGAGCTGGGAAAGCGCCGGACGGACAAGGACAAGCTGATCATCTCCGAAATCCCCTACACTATGATCGGGGCGGGTATCAACAAGTTCCTTGTGGATGTGGCGGACCTGGTGGAGTCAAAGAAGCTGACCGACGTGACGGACATTTCCAACCAGTCGGGCAAGGAGGGCATCCGCATTGTTTTGGAGCTGAAAAAAGACGCGGATGTGGAGAAGGTGAAAAATATCCTCTACAAGAAGACTAAGTTAGAGGACACCTACGGCGTCAACATGCTGGCCATTGTCAACGGGCGGCCGGAGACCCTGAATCTGCGGGGGATCTTAAAACATTATCTGGATTTCCAGTATGACAATAACCGGAAAAAATACCAGGCCCTTTTGGATAAGGAGCTGGAAAAGAAGGAGATCAAGGAAGGGCTTATAAAAGCCTGCGATGTGATCGACCTGATCATCGCCATCCTGCGGGGATCAAAGAATCTGAAGGACGCCAAGGCCTGCCTTATAAACGGGGACACCTCCCGGATCACCTTTAAAAACCCGGAGTTTGAAAAGGACGCCAAAGAGCTGCGCTTTACGGAGAAACAGGCCGGGGCGATCCTGGAAATGCGGCTGTACAAGCTGATCGGGCTGGAGATTCTGGCTTTGGAGCGGGAGTACAAGGAGACGCTGAAAAAGATCAAAGAGTACACCAGGATCCTGAAAGATAAGGGGACCATGGACCAGGTGATCATGGACGATCTGGACCGGATCAAAGAGGAGTTTGCCCTTCTCCGCAGGACGGATATTGAGGACGGCAAGGAGGCATTTTACGAGGAAGCCCCCATGGAAGTCCAGGAGGTAACCTTTGTCATGGACCGGTTCGGGTACTGCAAGGTTTTAGATAAGGCAACCTTTGACCGGAACCGGGAGACCGTTGAGACGGAGTACCCCCAGGTGATCCGGTGCATGAACACGGACAAGATCTGCCTGTTTACGGACAAAGGTAACCTGCATCAGATCAAGGTTAAAGATATACCCGGAGCAAAACTGCGGGAAAAAGGGGTGCCTGTGGATAACTTGAGCAAGTTCGACGGGACAAAAGAGGTTATTTTGTGCCTTACCAGCCTGGACGCGATCATGGGCAAAAAGCTGATTTTTGCCACAAAGATGGCCCTGGTGAAGCAGGTACACGGAGAGGAATTTATGACCAACAACCGGACCGTGGCCGCCACCAAACTGCAGGATGGGGATGAGCTGGTAAATGTGACCGTGGCGGGCCAGCAGACAGAGGTGGTGATTCAGACGAAAAACGGGGTGTTTTTGCGGTTTCCTTTGGTCGAAATTTCGGAGATGAAGAAGAATTCCAGGGGAGTCCGGGGGATTAAGTTGGAGAAAGATGACGAATTGGAAGCTTTGTATTTAATTGGGGACAATCCTGTGGTACAATATAAGAAGAAAGAAGTACACTTGAACCGGTTGAAGATCGGAAAGCGGGACGGGAAAGGGAGTAAGGTCAGAGGATAAGACCCACGGATAATACGAATATCAAGCTTAGCGCAAAAAAATAATTATAGAAGGAGGATTTTGGTATGGGTGAGAGCAAGGTTCCGACTCCGCATATTGGGGCGAAGGCGGGGGAGATCGCCGAGACGGTTTTGCTGCCTGGAGATCCCTTAAGGGCAAAGTACATTGCGGAGGAGTTTTTGACGGGAGTGAGCCAGTTTAATTCTACCAGGAATATGCTGGGATTTACGGGGGAGTACAAGGGGAAACGGGTCTCTGTGATGGGGTCGGGCATGGGATGCCCTTCCATTGGGATCTATTCCTATGAGCTGATCCATTTTTACGGGTGCAAGAATCTGATCCGCGTGGGGACGGCAGGGGCTTTAAGGCCGGAGGTAAAGGTGCGGGACATGGTGTTCGGCATGGGAGCCTGCACCACGTCCAATTATGTGAAGCAGTTTCGGCTGCCTGGGGATTACTCCTGTATCTGCAGCTATGAGCTTTTGGATAAGGCGGTGAGGGCGGCCAGGGAGCGGGGATTTTCCTACCATGTGGGGAATATCTTAAGCTCCGATATGTTCTATAACCCGGATATTCCGCCTATGGGCGTTACCTGGGATAAGATGGGGGTTCTGGCGGTGGAGATGGAGGCTGCGGCTCTCTACAGCAACGCGGCTTACGGCGGGGCCAACGCCCTGTGTATCCTGACGGTTTCCGACTCCCTGATCACAGGGGAGGAGACCACGGCCCAGGAGCGTCAGACCACCTTTACCAATATGATGGAAGTGGCTCTGGAACTGGCGTGAGATTGACAGAGAAAATGTGGTGAGAAATGTATGAAAAAGGATGGAGAAACCAATGAGGGGAATGATTGACAGCCATGCCCATCTCTGCGGAGCCGAGCTGTTTCCCGGATGGCGGGAGATCGCCGCAAAAGCCAGAGATGCGGGGATTGAAAAGATAATGATCATCTGCAGGTCCATGGAGGAGGCAAAAAGGGCCTTTGACCTGGCGGGGCAGGATTCTATGTTTGACGTTGCCGCGGGACTGCATCCCAATGATATTCTGGACACGCCTTATGAGGAGTGGGATCGCTTTATGGATCTTTTGCGGGACGTCAGAGTGAAGGCTGTAGGCGAGATCGGCATCGATTATTCTTTTTATGAGACTGTGGTTCCCCAGGTTCTCCAGAAAGAAGTGTTCATCCGCCAGATCGATCTGGCCAATGAATTAAACAAACCGGCCATTATCCACATGCGCCACGCGGCGGAGGACACCAGGCGGTACATCAAATGCCATTTAAAGGCGCCTGGCATTATGCACGGGTACAGCGGCGGCTACAAGGCCATGAAGGATTTTCTTGACCTTGGGATGTACATCTCCTTTTCCCCGGCCGCCATCCTGGAAGCAAAACAGGATGACGCCAGGAAGGTGGCCGCGGAGGTTCCCTTAGACCGGATTTTGGTGGAGAGCAACGGTCCTTTTAAGGCTCCCACATCTATGACGGGAACCGTTCACGGTCCGGAGACCGTGGCCGGCGTGGTGGATTATATCTGTAAGGTTCGGGATATGAGATGTGAGGATCTGACGGAGGCCGTGTACCACAATTACAGGAGGCTGTTCTCTTAAGAGGACGCCTCCTTTTTGGCTCTTTTGTGAAAGAGTGCCTAGAAATGTATGTGTAGTAAAAACAGATGTATTTTCTTAACGGAAAATGGTTGATTTTTTCGTCGTTTTGTTGTAGGATATACGGGAATAGATTTAGGATCACAAAAATGGTTAAGGAGAATGAGAGATGGAGCTTAAGAGGAAATTAAAAGTCGGCGTTTTGGGGGCCACGGGCATGGTGGGGCAGAGGTTCATCGCCCTTTTGGAGAACCATCCCTGGTATGAGGTTGTGGCTGTGGCCGCAAGCCCCAGATCCGCGGGGAAGACTTACGCCCAGGCTGTGGGGGACCGGTGGAAGATGGACAGCCCTATTCCAGGGGCGGTAAAAGACCTGGTGGTCATGAATGTAAACGAGGTGGAGAAGGTGGCTTCTTTTGTGGACTTTGTGTTCAGCGCCGTGGACATGACCAAGGAGGAGATCATGGCCATTGAGGAGGCCTACGCAAAGACCGAGACTCCGGTGGTGTCCAACAACAGCGCCCATCGGTGGACTCCGGATGTACCCATGGTGGTGCCGGAGATCAACCCGGAGCATTTTGAGGTTATCGCGTTTCAGAGGAAGCGTCTGGGGACGAAAAAGGGATTTATCGCCGTAAAGCCCAACTGCTCCATCCAGAGCTACGCCCCGGCCCTTACGGCGTGGCGGGAGTTTGAGCCTTACGAGGTGGTGGCCACCACATACCAGGCCATCTCCGGGGCGGGTAAGACCTTTCAGGACTGGCCGGAGATGAAGGGCAATCTGATCCCCTACATAGGCGGAGAGGAGGAGAAAAGCGAGCAGGAGCCTTTGCGGCTGTGGGGGAAGATCGAGAACGGAGTGATCGTCAAGGCCAAAGAGCCGGTTATCACCTGCCAGTGCCTCCGGGTCCCGGTGTTAAACGGCCACACGGCGGCGGCTTTTGTCAAGTTCCGGAAAAAGCCCGCAAAAGAGCAGCTGATCGAGAAATTACAGCAGTTTAAAGGGCTTCCCCAAAAGCTGGGCCTTCCCAGCGCGCCGGAGCAGTTTATGCGCTACATGGAGGAGGACAACAGGCCCCAGGTCAGCCTTGACGTGGATTTTGAGAGAGGCATGGGGATCTCCATCGGACGGCTGAGGGAGGATACGGTCTATGATTATAAATTTGTGGGACTTTCCCACAACACGGTCCGGGGAGCGGCGGGAGGCGCCGTCTTGTGCGCGGAGCTTCTGACGGCCCAGGGGTATATTGAGGCGAAGTAGGATAAGCAAAACTTACCCGGACAGCACACGGACTGTCATGGGTAAAAACAGGGTTTCATTTCAGGTTAGGCGGTACAACCCCGATTATAAGGGCTGTACCGTCTTTTTGAGCTTCTATGCGCTTTGTTGCGTCGGCTGTGTGGCGGAGTGAAGCAGCCACAGAAGGGGGCGCATCTCCATGTCATGCGGATGAAACGGTATCTCCAACTGCGGGATGGGCAGAGGATGTATTATCGGAGAAAAGGCAGGGATTGACTGCACTGTTGGCATTGCCATTACATTTTCTGGACTGGATAAAGCGGAACTTTAAATTTGTTCTATTGGTATATTGTTGAGTGAGCAAAGGGCGGGGGAGTCGTGGAGCCAGGGAGGGGAGGAAGGCTGTGTGCCGTTCGGGTTCAGATATGCCAAACATTC
>CAJUFP010000105.1 GCA_910585645.1 uncultured Hungatella sp.
GCATATCTGAACCCGAACGGCACACAGCCTCCCTTCCCTCCCTGGCATCACGACTACCCCCGCCCTTTGCTCACTCAATAATACACCAATTAAATAATTTTGCCATTTTGCGCAAGAAATCGTTCTTAAGCTCCTAAAAGGCAAAAAAATAATGCGTCTGAGAGGAATCGAACCTCCGCACATGGCTCCGGAGGCCATTGCTCTATCCACTGAGCTACAGACGCATATCAGTATAATACTATAATTTTTAAGAAGTTGCAAGCATAAATTTGAAATTTTCATCATTTTTTGTTCTGAGGAAAGTCTTCTCATTCGCCATCTCATTCACCATCAGGCCCTCAGGCAGAAGCAGTTGCTTTTTAAATCCCTTTTTGTTAGAATAGAACAAGACTTGTCTTGCCAGGAGGTGAAGGATGTGTCAAATCGAAAGAGGGCGGACAAAAAGAAAAAACAGAACAGTGAGATCATGAAGTTTTTAAAGTTTGGGCTGGTTCCGTTGATTGTTATCCTGCTGATTGCAGTGATCATGGCTGCGGACCATCAGGGGGAAAAGAAACGGAACGATTCTTTGTCGGCAGAGACGCCAGAGGGCAAAGAACCCCAGGATGCAGACAGGACAAAGGATGATCCGGAAACCGAAACTTACGGGGAAACGGATAAAATAGACATGGAGGAGTATGAAGATGGCCGGGGGCAGGCCGAACTTTTGGGCAGCCAGGAGCCGGATCAGGAGCCGCCCGCTGAGATTCTTGATCCGTTTCAACAGCCCCTCCAGCAAGATGTCTTACTGGAGCTGACAGGGCTGGTGCGTCTTTACTGTGAGGCAAAGACAAACTGCGATCCGGAGTTGCTGGCACAGGTGTTCGGGATTAAGGATTGGTCGGAAGAAAGAAAGGAACAGGAGCGGGAAAAGATGGAACTGGTGAAGGCCAGCGTAAAAAGTTATGAGAATATATCCTGCTATTCGGTTCAGGGTCCAAAGACAGGCTCCTATGTGATATTCCCTTACTATGAGATACGATATCGGGAGACGGATACATTGGTCCCTGCTGTCAGCTGGGCCTATGTGGAACAGGATGAGAGCGGACAGTATCACATAGTTGGGGAGACGGATGAAAATACCAAGGAGTACATTCGCAGGGCAGGGGAAAAACCGGAGGTAAAAGCGGTCATAGCTCAGATTCAGGCAAAGCAGCTGCAGGCCATTGGTTCAGATGAAACTCTGCAGAAGATTTACGGAGACGACAAAGGGTCAGAAGTGATCATCGGAGGGCAGAGATGAGTGTAATCCTATAGAAAGAGGCGCGAAAATAAGATGAATGTATCAGAATTTGATTTTGAACTGCCCCAGGAGCTGATTGCTCAGGATCCCTTGGAGGAGCGGTCGTCCTCCAGGCTGCTGGTGCTTCATAAGGATACAGGGAAAACAGAGCATAAACGTTTCAGGGATTTAAAATCCTATTTAAGAAAGGGCGACTGTCTGGTAATTAATGACACAAAGGTGATTCCGGCGCGTCTACATGGCGTCAGGGAAGAAACCGGGGCAAATATAGAGGTTCTTCTTTTAAAGCGCAGGGAAAAAGATGTTTGGGAGACCCTGGTGAAACCGGGAAAAAAGGCCAGGCCAGGGACAAGGCTCTCCTTTGGAAACGGGCTTTTAAGGGGAACGGTCACGGATGTGGTGGAGGACGGAAACCGCCTGATACGGTTTTCCTATGAAGGGATTTTTGAGGAGATTCTGGATCAGCTGGGGCAGATGCCTTTGCCGCCCTACATCACCCATGAGCTGAAAGATAAAACCCGTTATCAGACAGTATATGCTAAACATGATGGTTCCGCGGCAGCTCCCACGGCAGGACTTCATTTTACAAAGGAACTGTTGAAGGAGATTGAAGATATGGGGGTGGTCATCGCCCATGTAACCCTCCATGTGGGGCTGGGAACGTTTCGGCCTGTAAAAGCTGAAAATATCCTGGATCATCACATGCATTCCGAGTTTTACATGGTGGAGGAGGAAGAGGCAGAGAAGATCAACAGGGCCAAGAGGGCGGGAGGACGGATTATCTGTGTGGGAACTACCAGCTGCCGGACTGTGGAATCAGCTGCGGGGGAAGATGGAATCCTGAAACCCGGCAGCGGTTGGACGGACATTTTCATTTATCCCGGATATCGGTTTAGGATCCTGGACTGCCTGGTGACCAATTTTCATTTGCCGGAGTCCACTCTGGTGATGCTGGTTTCCGCGCTGGCCGGGAGGGAGCAGGTGCTGAGCGCCTATGAAGAGGCGGTAAGGGAGAAATATCGCTTTTTTAGCTTTGGGGACGCGATGTACATTGAGTAAAGACTGACAGGAGAGCAGCGGACATGGAAGAGATCCGTCTAAATAAATATTTAAGCGAAATGGGCGTTTGTTCCCGCAGGGAGGCGGACCGCCTCATTGAGTCGGGTAAAGTGACGGTGGACGGCGCGCCGGCGCTTATGGGAATGAAGATCAGGAAAGGCCAGGCGGTGGTCTTAGATGGAAAGCCGGTGGGAGGGATTTTAAGACCAAAGCCGGTGCTTTTGGCGGTAAATAAGCCGAGAGGCGTGGTGTGTACCACATCTGACAAGGACCGGGCCATGAACATTGTGGAGATGGTCGGGTATCAGGAGCGGGTGTATCCGGTAGGGCGGCTGGACAAAGATTCGGAGGGGCTAATCTTTCTGACCAATCAGGGCCAGCTGGTGAACCGGATCATGCGGGGATCCAATCATCACGAAAAAGAGTATGTGGTTCAGGTCAACAAGCCAGTGACCGAGGAGTTTGTGAAAAAGATGGAGGCAGGCGTCTGGCTTGGGGAGCTGGATGTGACTACAAAGCCGTGCAGGGTCTTGGTGACAGGGAAACAGGAGTTTCACATCACGTTGACTCAGGGACTGAACCGACAGATCCGGCGGATGTGTGAGACATTGGGATACAGCGTCAGGAGCCTTGTCCGCGTCCGTATTATGAATGTGCGTTTGGGCAATTTAAAGACAGGCGCGTTTCGGAAGGTGACCGGGCAGGAGTATGAGACGCTGACAGAGATGCTGGAGAATGGCAGGAAGTTCAATATTTAGAAGAAAGAAACGGGGACTGATATGGATCGGAAATTAGCAAAGACCGATGAAGCAAACAGAGAAAACAGACTGGAGCGGATGAGAGAGCTGACCGCCACACTGTCAAAGGCGGCAAGGGTGTATTATCAGGAGAGCGGCGAGATCATGAGCAATCTGGAGTATGACAGGCTTTATGACGAGCTGTTGGCTCTGGAGAAGGAGACGGGGGTTGTGCTGTCAGGGAGTCCCACCCAGAAGGTGGGATACGAGGTCTTAAGCGATCTTCCCAAGGAGGCCCATCCCACGGCCATGCTCTCCCTGGACAAGACCAAGGAGGTGGCGGCTCTTGAGGAGTGGCTGGGGGATCAGGCCGGGCTTTTGTCCTGGAAGCTGGACGGTTTGACCATTGTGCTGACCTATGAGGGGGGAAGCCTTACAAAGGCCGTCACCAGAGGAAACGGGGAGATCGGGGAGGTGATCACCAACAATGCCAGGGTGTTTGAAAATGTACCCTTGAAGATCAGTTTTCAGGGGACGCTTACGCTGCGGGGGGAGGCTGTGATCCGGTACTCTGATTTTGAGAACATGAACCGGGAGATTGAGGAGACCCAGGAAAAGTATAAGAATCCGAGAAATCTGTGCGCCGGCTCTGTGCGGCAGCTGAACAATGAGATCACGGCCCGGCGTCATGTGAATTTTATGGCATTTGCCCTGGTGCAGGCGGACGGCGTGGATTTTGAAAATTCCAGGACCAGACAGTTTCAGTGGCTGGAGTCTCTGGGGTTCGGGGTAGTGGAGCACCGACATGTGACCAGGGAGAATGTGGCGGAGGCGGTGGCGTATTTCGCGGAGGCTGTGAAGGAGTATGATATTCCCTCCGACGGCCTGGTGCTAACCTTTGAGGATATTGCTTACGGGGAGTCTCTGGGCAGGACAGCCAAATTTCCCAGGAATTCCATTGCGTTTAAGTGGGAGGACGAGATCCGGGAGACCACGCTGTCTTATATCGAATGGAGCCCGTCCAGAACCGGGCTCATCAACCCGGTGGCGGTGTTTGAGCCGGTGGAGCTGGAGGGGACGACTGTGAGCCGGGCCAGCGTCCACAACATCAGTATTATGGAAGGTCTGGAGCTGGGAGCGGGGGATACCATCACCGTGTACAAGGCGAACATGATCATTCCTCAGATCGCGGATAATCTGACCAGAAGCGGGGTGAAGGATATCCCGAAGATCTGCCCGGTGTGCGGGGGAGATACCCAGCTTCGCCAGGTCAATGACGTGAAGGTTTTGTTTTGCGCGAACCCACAGTGTCAGGCAAAAAAGATCAAAAGCTTTACCCTGTTTGTCAGCAGGGATGCTTTGAATATTGACGGCCTTTCAGAGGCGACTCTTGAAAAATTTATCGCCGCGGGATTTATCAAAGAATTTGCGGATATTTTCCATTTGGACGTACACAGAGAGGCGATCATATCCATGGAGGGCTTTGGCCAGAAGTCTTATGAAAAGCTGATCCAGGCCATTGAGGACAGGAGGCATACCACGCTCATACGAGTGGTGTACGGGCTGGGAGTGGCAGGAATCGGGCTGGCCAACGCCCGGATGCTGTGCCGCCACTTTAAGTACGATTTTGACGCCATGCGAAAGGCGGACAGCGAAACTCTTACAGAGGCAGACGGCATTGGCCAGGTATTGGCGGATGCCTGGCGCGAATATTTCGCGGATCCCGGGAACCAGAAGATGGTGGACCGGCTTTTGGATCAGCTGATCTTAGAGCCGGTGGAGGAAGAGGAGGAGACCGGGGAATTTGCGGGGATGACCTTTGTGATCACCGGGTCCGTAAACCATTTTAAAAACCGGAAAGAACTGCAGGCTCTTATTGAATCCAAAGGGGGAAAGGCCACCGGCTCTGTCACCAGCAAGACCACCTATCTGATCAATAATGACGTTAAGTCCGCGTCCTCGAAAAACAAGAAAGCCAGGGAATTGGGGATACCGATTTTGTCGGAGGAAGATTTCCTAAAGCTTTTGGAAGGAGAGTACCATGCCCATTAAAATTCAAAAGGGTCTGCCTGCCAAGACGGTGCTGGAGTCGGAAAATATTTTCGTCATGGATGAGGAGCGGGCTATGAGCCAGGATATCCGGCCTCTGGAGATCCTGATCCTGAACCTGATGCCTGTAAAGGAGGAGACGGAGACCCAGCTTCTGCGGGCATTGTCCAACACGCCTCTGCAGATCGACTGTTCCTTTTTGATGCTTAGTACCCACAAGTCTAAGAATACGTCGGCCAGCCATCTCAACAAGTTTTACGTGCCGTTTTCGGAGATCCGCCACAAGAAGTATGACGGCATGATCATCACAGGGGCTCCGGTGGAGATGATGGAGTTTGAGCAGGTCAATTACTGGCAGGAGCTGACCATGATTATGGAGTGGACCAAATCCCATGTTACTTCCACCCTCCACATCTGCTGGGGGGCTCAGGCGGGACTGTACTATCACTATGGGATTCCCAAGTACCAAAGGGATAAGAAACTTTCCGGGATCTACAGCCACCGGATTCTGGACGGGAAGGTGCCTCTGGTGCGGGGGATGGATGATTTTATCATGGCTCCCCATTCCCGGTATACGGAGGTCAGGAAAAAGGATGTGGCAAAGCACAAGGATCTGCAGATTCTGGCGGAGTCCCGGGAGGCTGGGCTGTTTCTCATCATGAGGCGGGACGGCAGCCAGATCTTTATTCAGGGCCACCCGGAGTATGACCGCATGACGTTGAGCAATGAGTACCACAGGGATGTGGCCAAAGGGCTTAACCCGGAGATCCCGTGCAATTATTTTGAGGGAAATGATCCGTTTTCCATGCCGGTTTTGTGCTGGAGAAATATGGCCACCACCCTTTACAGCAACTGGCTGAACTTCTATGTGTACCAGGAGACGCCCTATGATCTGTATGGGGGCGGGTGAGAAGACAGGATGTCGGATCGTCCAATATTTTTAAGAATAATTTCACAAAAAGAATCAGAAATAGTTACCCTTTTTGGCCTGGCGTGTGGTAAGATACAGATGTTGGAAGAGAAGACGGAAAAAAGGAGGATGAGAGGATTGAGAAAAAGTTGGAAGCAGACAGTAGCAGCCATGGCGCTGATCCTTGGAGTGGGAACGGCGTTTCCGGCGGCAGCGGCTCCCGGGGATCTGGGGAGCGGTTTTCCCTATACAAGAGACTATGAGCTGAGCATCAACGATGTGGGCTGGGACGGAGATACGGGGTACGCCCAGTGGACCGAGGCGGAGGACGCCCATCGCTATGAGGTGAAAGTGTACCGGGGAAAGAATCTTTTGACAAAATCTCCGCTCTACGCCACCATGTTATACTATGACCTGGGAGAGTTTATTACCCAGAAGGGGACCTACACGTTCCAGGTGCGGGCCGTGTACAGCAATACCCACAGAGGAGAGTGGACAGAGTCCGACGAGTGGGAGGTGGACGAGGAGACTGCCAAGAAGTTTCGGGACTACACAGGAAGGAGCGCGGCTTCCCAGGACGGGGATGGCGCGGGAGAGTGGGTCAAGGAAGGCAGCAAATGGTGGTACCGCAACCGGGACGGCAGCTATACCACGGAAAACTGGCAGTACATTGACAATAAATGGTACTATTTTGACAGCCAGGGATACATGGTCACAGGATGGGTAAACTGGAAAGACCACAGCTATTATTGCGGCAAGGACGGAGCCATGTGGGCAAGCTGCTGGACGCCTGACGGGTATTATGTGGACGGCGACGGCATGTGGGTGTCAGGCTACCATAAATAAAGAGGAAAGGTTTGGATCATGTCAGTAGATAACAGATTTATGATAAAAAGACTGCAGGGGCTGGAGGAGATGTTTGTCTCTTTTGCGCAGACCACCAGGATGCCCTTTGTGGAGTGTGACGAGGAGACGTTTGACGACCAGGTGTACCTGTTCGCGGATGAGGACGACGCGAAAAACTGGGCCAAGGAGTACGGGGAGAAGAATATCCCGCTGACTACGGTAAAAGTGGGCAAGGATCAGATGCTGATGGTTTACACCAGCTTTCATCTCATGGGAGTTAACCGGGTGGTGTTTCACAATGGGGCGGGATTTTCCGGCCTTCCCCTGGATCAGATCGTGTCCTTAAAGCATCCGGAGGGGGCGAAGGACGGTTTTCCGGGGAAGAATGACACCCTGCAGCTGACCATGATCTATTTTCTCCAGGAGCTGCGGCGGCCGGGCCAGGACCCCCAGGATCCGGACAGGAGAAGACGTCTCCAGGAGATGGAGCAGGAGATGATGGCCAACTTGGTCCGCTCCCAGTACATTATGGCCATTGACGTCAGCAAGGTGGAAGGGGAATTTGACCCGAAAAAGCACGGACAGGATATTCAGATCCCCTATGTGAAGAATGGGGAGGGGGAGATCTACCAGCCGCTGTTTTCCGATATGTGGGAGTTTCAGAAGTTTAACAGGAACAACGCGTCGAAATTCCGGGTGGTAACCGTGCCGTTTAAAGGGCTTTTGCCTTCCCTGATCAAGGATGCCAGGGGCTATATCTTAAACCCGGCCGGCGTCAGCCTCATACTCCTTCGGGATCGGCTAAAGGTTATGGGGGAGCAGTCGGAGGAAAACGGGAATTAACATGGACGGGAAACAGGAAATCTTAAAAAAGTATTTTGGCTATGACACGTTCCGGCAGGGGCAGGAGCCCCTGATAGACGGAATCTTGCAGGGGAGAGACGTTTTCGGGATCATGCCCACAGGTTCCGGAAAGTCTCTCTGTTTCCAGATACCGGCATTGATCATGGAGGGGATCACCCTGGTGATCTCGCCGCTGATCTCTCTGATGAAGGACCAGGTTGCAACTCTGAATCAGGCGGGGATCCACGCCGCCTATCTCAACAGTTCGTTGACAACAGCCCAGTATTTTAAAGCGTTGGATTTTGCCAAGCAGGGGAGGTATCCCATTATCTACGTGGCTCCGGAGCGGCTGGAGACAGAGGCCTTTCTGGATTTCGCTCTGAACGCGAAGATCGCCATGGTGGCTGTGGACGAGGCCCACTGCGTGTCCCAGTGGGGCCAGGATTTCAGGCCCAGCTACCTAAAGATCGTGGAGTTTATAAAAAAGCTGCCCAGGCGGCCTGTGGTCAGCGCGTTTACGGCCACGGCCACCAGGGAAGTGCGGGAGGATATCATTGACATCCTGATGCTGCGGGAACCGGTGGTGGTGACCACAGGATATGACCGGCCTAACCTTTATCTGGGAGTTCAGGCGCCCAAGGACAAGTACGGGGCTTTGAAGAATTTCATTGACACCCATCAGGGCCAGTGCGGCATTGTCTACTGTCTTACGAGAAAGCTGGTGGAGGAGGTCAGCGACAGGCTGCGGGCGGACGGGATCTCTGTCACCAGATACCACGCGGGCCTTACCGACGGGGAGCGGCGTCAGAACCAGGACGATTTTATTTACGACAGGCGCCAGGTCATGGTGGCAACGAACGCCTTTGGCATGGGCATCGACAAGAGCAACGTGCGGTTTGTGATCCACTACAATATGCCAAAGAGCATCGAGGCTTTTTACCAGGAGATCGGCCGGTGTTCCAGGGACCAGGAGCCGGGGGAGTGCATCCTGTTTTACAGCGGGCAGGACGTGGTCACCAACCAGAGGTTTATAGACAATAACCAGGACAACCAGGAGCTGGACCCTTTAACCCGCCAGATCGTTCAGGAGCGGGACCGGGAGCGGCTGCGGAAGATGACGTTTTACTGCTTTACCAACGAGTGCCTGCGGGACTATATTCTCCGGTATTTTGGGGAGTACGGCTCTAATTACTGCGGGAACTGCCTGAACTGTCTGACCCAGTTTGAGGAGGTGGATGTGACGGACATTGCCCGGGGGCTGATAGGGTGCGTGTCCCAAAGCCGTCAGAGATACGGGGTAACGGTGATCGTTGACACGGTTCACGGGGCCAATACGGCAAAGATCCGTCAGTACCGGATGGATGAGAATCCGTTTTACGGGACTCTGTCAGAGATCTCTGTGTTCAGGCTGCGGCAGGTGATGAACCATCTGATGCTTAAGGAATATCTTTCTGTGACCAATGATGAGTACGCTGTGGTGAAGCTTACCGAAACGTCCGGTGAGATCGCCGGGGGCAGCCAGAGGGTGATGATGAAGATGGCAAAGGAGCAGGAGCGCCAGGCCAAGGACAGCGGCGGAAAGAAGACGAAGCGGGGAGGCCTTGCGGGCGTTTCCCTCTCCGAGGAGGAGGAAGGGCTGTTTGGAAAACTGCGGGCTCTGCGGACGGAGATTGCCAGGGGGGAGGGCGTGCCTCCCTATATCGTATTTTCGGACAAGACACTGGTTTCCATGTGCGTGATAAAGCCAAGAACAAAGACCCAGATGCTTTCTGTGTCAGGGGTGGGACAGTTTAAGTTTGAGAAGTACGGGGAGAGATTTTTAGGCTGTGTCAGGGAGTTTGTGGGGGAACTGGAGGGTGGAGAAGGCCCGGAAGAACGGTCTTTTGGGTCAGAGGCAGTGTTTTTTGCAGACGACAACTTTGACGGGATCCCCATCGGGCCTGCAAGATCCACGGGAAAGCCCCAGAAAACAGAATTTTTCATGACCCAGGAGCTGAGGGATCAGATCCATTATTCGGAACAGACGTCGCTTAGCGACTTTGTGGGGCAGATCAATGATCTTCGGGACGCGTTTGTCATGAAACGGCTGACCATAAAATCCGTGGAGGGGTGGCTGGCGCGGGAAGGCTGTTTTGACATAAAGATTTTTAGCGGGCGGCCAAGGAAGTTTTTGAACGAAAAGGGCGCGGAATTTGGGATCCGGGCAGAGACAAAGATCAGCATGAGCGGAAATGAGTATCAGGTGTTTTTTTACGGAAAAGAGGCTCAGGAAAGGATCGTGGAATGGCTGTGGGAGAACAGGGAAGAAATGTAAAACGTATATACGAATTGCGTGCGCATATATGATTAACGACGAAAATTGCAACCGTTTTCACAAGAGAACCTATAGATTTCGCACAAAAATCATCATATTTTTTCCAAAAAACTTCTTTACTAGATTCTGAATTGTGTTATACTATTATCAAACCGCCAGCGGGGATTCTTTGGCATGAAAGCATTGCATGAAGGGACGTCTTTTGTGTGAGAAGGCCGGGCAGCAGGCCGGGTGAAAAGGGCTTTTGGGCGAAAGGACGAAGGGCCGGCGGGGAGAAAATGTAGACAAGCTCTACACACAACTTGAGGAGGAAGATACACATGGCAAACAAGTGGGTCTATTTGTTTAGCGAAGGTAACGCGGGCATGAGAAACCTGTTAGGCGGAAAAGGCGCGAACCTGGCAGAGATGACGAACCTGGGACTTCCGGTTCCACAGGGCTTTACCATTACCACAGAAGCTTGTACCCAGTATTATGAGGATGGCAAGAAGATCAACGACGAGATCATGGATCAGATCATGGTTCACATCGGCAAGATGGAGGAGATCACCGGCAAGAAGTTCGGCGACAAGGAGAATCCTCTTCTGGTATCCGTTCGTTCCGGCGCAAGGGCTTCCATGCCCGGCATGATGGACACGATCCTGAACCTGGGCCTTAACGAGGAGGTAGTGGAAGTTCTGGCTGCCAAATCCGGCAATCCCCGCTGGGCATGGGACTGCTACAGAAGATTTATCCAGATGTTCTCCGACGTAGTTATGGAAGTGGGCAAGAAATATTTCGAAGAACTGATCGACAAGATGAAAGCCAATAAGGGCGTTACTCAGGACGTTGATTTGACTGCCGACGACTTGAAAGAGCTGGCTGAGCAGTTTAAGGCAGAGTACAAGGAGAAGATCGGCGCTGACTTCCCAACGGACCCCAAGGAGCAGCTTATGGAGGCGATCAAGGCCGTGTTCCGTTCCTGGGACAACCCGAGAGCCAACGTATACCGCCGCGACAACGATATCCCCTACTCCTGGGGTACCGCGGTTAACGTGCAGATGATGGCATTCGGCAACATGGGCGAGACCTCCGGTACAGGCGTTGCCTTTACCCGTGACCCGGCTACCGGCGAGAAGCATCTGATGGGCGAGTTTTTGATGAATGCTCAGGGCGAGGACGTTGTGGCCGGCGTTCGTACACCCCAGAAGATCGACCAGTTAAAAGAGGTTATGCCGGAAGTTTACGACCAGTTCGTAGGCATCTGCAATAAACTGGAAGATCACTACAGAGACATGCAGGATATGGAGTTCACCATTGAGGATAAGAAGCTTTACATGCTGCAGACCCGTAACGGCAAGAGAACCGCAAAGGCTGCCCTTAAGATCGCCTGTGACCTGGTTGACGAGGGCATGATCGACGAGAAGAAAGCCGTTGCCATGATCGACCCGAGAAACCTGGATACCCTTCTTCATCCCCAGTTTGATCAGGCTGCTCTTAAGAAGGCCCAGCCGGCCGCGAGAGCTCTGGCCGCGTCACCGGGCGCTGCCTGCGGCAAGGTAGTGTTTACTGCCGAGGACGCTAAAGAGTGGGCCGCGAGAGGCGAGAAGGTGGTTCTGGTTCGTCTTGAGACCTCCCCGGAGGATATCGAGGGCATGAAGGCGGCTCAGGGTATTCTGACTGTCCGCGGCGGTATGACAAGCCATGCGGCCGTTGTTGCCAGGGGCATGGGTACCTGCTGTGTATCCGGATGTTCCGAGATCGCTATGGACGAGGAGAACAAGAAGTTTGTCCTGGCCGGCAAGGAGTACCATGAAGGCGACTGGCTGTCCTTAGACGGCTCCACCGGATGCATCTACGACGGCATCATCCCCACTGTGGACGCTGCCATCGCAGGCGAGTTTGGCAGGATCATGGGCTGGGCTGACAAGTACAGAAGACTGAAAGTCAGAACCAACGCGGATACTCCTTCCGACGCCAAGAAGGCCAGAGAGCTGGGCGCTGAGGGCATCGGCCTTTGCCGTACGGAGCATATGTTCTTTGAGGGAGACAGGATCGACGCGTTCCGCGAGATGATCTGCTCCGACACCGTTGAGGAGAGAGAGGCTGCTCTGGAGAAGATCCTTCCGGTACAGCAGGGCGACTTTGAGAAGCTGTACGAGGCTCTTGAGGGCAACCCGGTATGTATCCGTTTCCTGGATCCGCCGCTTCATGAGTTCGTTCCCACCGACGAGGAGGACATCAAGAAGCTGGCTGACGCTCAGGGCAAGACCGTTGAGCAGATCAAGACCATCATCGCTTCCCTTCATGAGTTTAACCCCATGATGGGCCATCGTGGATGCCGTCTGGCTGTTACCTATCCTGAGATCGCGAGAATGCAGACCAAGGCTGTGATCCGCGCGGCGATCAATGTTCAGAAGGCTCACGCTGACTGGAAGGTATGCCCGGAGATCATGATCCCGCTTATCTGCGATATCAAGGAGCTGAAGTTTGTCAAGAAGGTAGTTGTGGAGACTGCCGACGCCGAGATCAAGGCAGCGGGCGTTGAGTTGAAGTATGAGGTTGGTACCATGATCGAGATCCCGAGAGCCGCTCTGACGGCTGACGAGATCGCAAAAGAGGCTGAGTTCTTCTGCTTCGGTACCAACGATCTGACTCAGATGTGCTATGGCTTCTCCCGTGACGACGCAGGGAAGTTCCTGAACGCTTACTATGACACCAAGATCTTTGAGAATGATCCATTTGCGAAGCTGGATCAGATCGGCGTGGGCAAGCTGATGGAGACCGCGATTAAGCTGGGCAAGCCGGTTCGTCCGGAGCTGCACGTGGGTATCTGCGGCGAGCACGGCGGGGATCCGTCCTCTGTGGAGTTCTGCCATAAGATCGGGCTGGATTATGTGTCCTGTTCACCGTTTAGAGTTCCGATCGCTAGGTTGGCGGCGGCTCAGGCGGCTATAAATGATGCGTGAGTGATTGAAAAACCTTGATTTTATGCACGTTTTGGAAATTTTAGATTCGTAAAAACTAAATAATGAGATTATAATAAAAGGGAAGATACATTGAGAATCAGAAGAGTCTTGGTGTATTTTCTCTTTTTAAAGTTGAATGCTGTAGATGGCGGAATACACGAAAAATTAGTTTGGCAGAAGTTCTTAAAGATGATACAATGATATAAAGTGAGACCTTCTGCCTGTATGCATATATTTTGAGTTTTATTAGATGAATCGGTCATATATCAGTTGGCTGCTTTGGCAGAGCGTTTTACCGGAGCAGATAGAGGCTGAACTAAGCGGCTCCGGTAAATCCGGTTTGCAAAAGCTGCGGGAGAAGAATTGGCGGGGGTCATATTGGATGTCAGGACACTTCCTGTACAAACGCAAAATGGAGGAAGCAATGAGAAAATATCACGGTCTATGCGCATTATTCATCAGCCTGCTGCTTGGTGCCTGTGGCAATGCAGGGGATACAACAAATATGGAACCGCAAAATCCAACCGAACCGATCCAACAAGAGCCGTTATCAGAGGGAATCATGTTCCATTCCCCGGAAATTGACGTAATGCTTGCTGTGAACCTGACAAACCTTAAAGCGCTATTTGCGCGAAACTGCGGCAATTCAGACATATCTGTGTTAAGCGGCCCTACACAGCTTGAGGAACTTGATTTGGGAAAAAACCGGTTTTGCGAGGAAAGGCAGGATGATTTGATTACGGTAACGCAGACGGGAAGGCTTAGGGAAGACATGCCGGAGTTTCAGTTCCGGTTAACCGCATATTATGATTTGCAGAGGGAGAGTTACGCGCTGCAAACCGTCGAGGTTTATCAGGACGATACACGGCTGCAGATTATTTCAATACCGGAGCTTACGATGGGAGGCGAGACATGCATTCTTGATTCCTTACAGGACACCCTGGGATTTGAATTAGAGGACGTAAATTTCGATGGATACCAGGACATTCGCTTGTTTGATACGTTAAACGGAAATTATCGGACGGAGTGGATTTATCTTGTATGGAATGTGGAAGAACAAAAGTTTGAGAATGATACCCGTTTGAATCAAATCTCACTTGCTGGCTTTGATCAGGAAGAACAGCTTATTTACGGTATGGAGCGCAGCGGAGCGGTAAATCATTATTATTCAACCTACCAGTATATTGACGGTGAGATTGTGAGAATCCATTATTATGAGGAAGAAGGACTTTTTTTATCCGATGAACAGATTAGACATTACTATGACGCTGCTTCCGTGAAAACCGACGGCGAAGCCTTTGAAGCATGGTACGAACATGTTATGGAAAGAAACGCCGTAAGCGGCGAGCTGGAAACGGTTTCCGAAGAGTATGTTTTTAAACCATATGACAGCGCGGGGAAAGTCATTGAAAGCGGGGAGGAACTGCGCATAGATGTATCGTCCGGGCTTGGAGCGCAAATCAGTGAGGATATTTCGAGATAAATGACTGCCGGATAAAAAGAAATGGTTTAGCGTTTAGACTGCATCCTTTAAAGGAATATACACAGCGGTTAAAAGATATTGAAGCGGCAAGGGAACAGGGTTTCAAATTATATAACTTCAGTTTGCGGGACAAAGGAGAAGTTCAATGAACGATTTAAAAGAATTAGGGAAACTGATGAAAGAGCATCCGGTCATTCTTGTTGTAACATTGGCGGCGATGGCCGCAGGCGCAATTTTGGGAGCGGCCGCGTTTTATCAGGGGTGGCTGGGATGAAGGAGGCAGCAAACCAACGCCCATACGATATTTTATTTTTTACAATCTTCTGTATGGGGTGGTATTCAGCTTTTTCATTCCGCTATGCTGTTTGTATAAGGAGGCGCCTGTTGAACATTCCTTTATGCCATTCGGCAATGATAGGGAAAATGGAGTGCCGGCTTTGGGCAGAGTATTGGCAGAAATCGGTTTCAAAAGGCCGGGCATACGGCGGAATGTCTGGGGCCGCTTTGAGTTTCCCCAATAGCGGTGGTCTGGTATATCCAAACTGTACATGGGAGCCTATGTTCTGCTGTATGCGATAGCATGGTGCGTGAAAGGCGGCACGAAAAGGAGAACGAAGCAGATATGAAAGGAAGGATTATGCGCCATGGTGTTTCTCTATGCTGGGCAGCAACAGTTGCTCTATTATTGACTGGCTGTAATCCGGCAGGAGGCGCAACAGAATATGAGGTAATTTATCCGTCCGGTTACAGCAGGGATTCCTATGCTTATGATGAAGAATCTCCCATTGAGGGAAGTTCCTGTTTTCTTCATTGGGAGGAAGCGGATGACTACAAAAAAACCTATGACTACGATATACATATCCTGGATGAAAATGGTTCTGTATTATATGAATATCCTGATATGGGGAGCAAAGCCATGCGTGGGAGCGTGTGGGAAGACGGAAAAGCCTGGATTTGCGCGGAGCATTGGACGGCTCCACACCACAATGGCTATG
The DNA here is from genome assembly GCA_910585645.1 of uncultured Hungatella sp. Lineage (GTDB taxonomy): Bacteria > Bacillota > Clostridia > Lachnospirales > Lachnospiraceae > UBA3402. Next base: position 15,467 of record CAJUFP010000105.1, read on the forward strand.
TGGAAGGCTGGCTGAAAGAAAGCGATCTGCTCTTGATTGATCTGAGTGGCGGCGAGATTCTGTTTCAGGGCAAGGCAGGAGAAAATGAATTTTACATCACCTCAAATGGAACACGATGCTATTTCTATCTTCCCGGAAAAGAAGAAAAGGAGAAGCTGTTTGGCCTGATAAAGATACCTGGGGAAAATGCGGTAATCTATTACAGGGATACTTCGGACTGGACGCAGAAACACACGGTTTACACGTTTGATTATGCGGCAGAGCCTGATATGGACACAGGCGACGGAGTTAAAACCCGTGTTAAATTTTATATATCCGAAAACCAGCTTAAAGTGGCATGGACATCTTATGAATCGGTCGGGAATGGAGATTGGGAGTACCTGGAGAAAAAGGCTTATGACATTTCACTTGCCGAAAATACTTTTTAGTGAGAAGGGCAGACGAGGCGGTGCAGGTTATGGCGGATGGCCGTTTGATTTTAAATTTATTTCAGAGCATGATTTCTTTATCGGGAATACATAAAGTTGTGAACTCCTTAAATGCACCTATGAGGAATGTAAAGACCTTGAAGTATGTGCAGTTTGAGAGCTTTCCCACTTGATTGATATGCTAATGGGTGATACACGCTGGGATCTTTGCCTGCGTCGCCCTAAAGACGTGTAGATTATGTTTATCTTAATTGATAGAAAATGGAGGCGCATAATGAAACGCTGTATCATTTGCAAAAAAGAAATTATCGAATTTGGCGAAAAACACTTTACTGGTTTTCGGTCTATCTTTCCCCCGAAAGAGTTTGACAAAGCCTGCTGCTTTGTCCTGGGGGATGGGAGCAGCGGTCCGTATTACCCCTTTGCGCAGAGAAGTGAAACAGGCAGTTTCCGGCACCTGCGCATTGAGCGTGGGTTCTGGAATGAACAGATCCATCTGCGGCTCAACAGTGTCTATGTTAGTTATCTCAAATACGATTGGAGTGCAGCCATGTGTGCTTACGGGGTGTCGAACTACTCCGGTTATG
>CAJUFP010000106.1 GCA_910585645.1 uncultured Hungatella sp.
CCCGACTGATTTCCGCTTTAAGGGCTCATCGGAATGCTTGGCATATCTGAACCCGGACAGGACCATCCTTCCCTTCTCTGACTGGCCTCACGACTCCCCGCCCATTTGCTCACTCAATTATATATCTCCATGAACGGTAACCGGCACTTAAAGTTCTGCCAGGCACCGGATCACCTCGCCGGCGATGAGAAGACCTGCCACGGGAGGCACAAAGGAGACGCTTCCCGGGACGGAGCGCTTCCCGGTCTCTTCCCGGGTGGGGCAGACAGGTTTTAGGGGGACTTCCCTGGAGTAGAGGACTTTCAGGGCCGGGATTCCCAAGCGCTTTAACTCCCGCCGCATGACCCGGCAGAGAGGACAGACGGAGGTGTCATTGATATCAACGATCTCAAACAGCTCCGGGTGAAGCTTGTTGCCGGTTCCCATGGAGGAGATCAGGGGGATCTGGCGGCTGTAAGCCCAGGCGGCTATGGCCAGCTTGGCGGCTACGGTGTCAATGGCGTCGATGATGTAGTCCGGCGTCCACGGAACACCGGCGAAAAAGGCCTCCAGATTTTCCGGAAGGATGAAGGTTTGGCTGGTCCACACAAGGGCGTGGGGGTTGATGTCCAGGATCCGCTCTTTCATCACATGGGTTTTGGGAAGGCCCACGGTGCTGTGGAGGGCAATGCTCTGGCGGTTTATGTTTGTGGCGGACACATTGTCAGGGTCCACGACCATAAGGCGTCCCGTGCCGCTGCGGGCCAGGGCTTCGATGCAGTGGGAGCCAACGCCGCCTGCGCCGAAGATCAGGACGGAGGAGGAGCTTAAGCGGTCAAAGGCCTGGGGGCCGATGAGCATCTCCGTTCTGGAAAATGGGCTGGGTGTTAAAGAGTTAAGGGTATCCATATCTGCCTTTCTGTGTTGATAGAACAGGCGAAAGGGATCACATGTGCCGTCCCTTTCGCGCGCTGCGACTACGGCTTATTATAATCATCGGCTCCTTTCTCTGTCAACAGATTTCACGATCCCTCTTGACATCTTTTTGAAAACCCTGCACAATAGACCCATAATAAAAGAAAAAAGAGGGAATAGCTATGGAACAGGGATTTGTAAGGGTGGCCGCGGCGACGCCGAAGATCCGGGTGGCGGATCCGGAGTACAACGGGGAGCAGATACTTAAGCTGATGGAGCAGGGGGTAAAGGATCACGCAAAGGTTATGGTGTTTCCGGAGCTGTGTCTGACCGGGTATACCTGCGGGGATCTGTTTTTGCAGGACGCCCTTTTAGACGCTGCCAGAAAACAGCTGGCAAGGATCGTCCGGGACTCCAACCATCTTGATGTTATAGGGTTTGTGGGGCTGCCGTTTCAGCATAACGGCGCTCTGTACAATGTGGCTGCCGTTGTGGCGGGGGGACGGCTTTTAGGGCTGGTGCCAAAGCAAAACATCCCCAATTATTCGGAGTTTTACGAGCTGCGCCATTTTACGCCGGGCAATGGAAAGCCGGTGTGGGTGGAGTTTGAGGGGGAGAGGGTCCCTATGGGGGCGGATCTTCTCTTTTCCTGCGCCACTGTGCCTGGGCTTGTGCTGGCGGCGGAGATCTGCGAGGATGTGTGGGTTCCCTGCCCTCCCTCCATCCGCCATGCCTGCGCCGGGGCCACGGTTATCGCGAACTGTTCGGCCAGCGACGAGACTGTGGGAAAGGACAGTTACCGAAGTTCTCTTATCTGCGGCCAGTCGGCCCGGCTGGTGTGCGGGTATGTGTACGCCAACGCGGGGGAGGGAGAGTCTACTCAGGATCTGGTGTTCGGAGGCCATAATATTATCGCGGAAAACGGCACATGCCTTGGGGAGTCCAAACGGTTTGGCCACGGATGTATTTACGGGGATCTGGATCTTAGAAGGCTGGCCAGCGAGCGGAGGCGGATGAACACCCATGGGCCTTCCTGTGAGGATGGGACGGGAGATCACATGACGGTGGAGTTTCGGCTGGAGGTGGAGCCTCTGGATCTTGACCGGTACATTGCCCCCTATCCCTTTGTGCCAAGGGATGAGGGGGAGAGAAGCAGAAGGTGCGAACAGATCTTGTCCATCCAGGCCATGGGGCTGAAAAAAAGGCTGGAACACACCGGCGCGGGCCATGGGGTGATCGGGATCTCCGGCGGCCTTGACTCGACCCTTGCCCTCCTTGTGACGGCCAGGGCCTTTGACAGCCTGGGACTGCCCCGGAATCAGATCCATGGGGTGACTATGCCCTGCTTTGGCACCACGGACAGGACCTACCACAATGCCTGCGTCATGACAAGGCGGCTGGGGGCAGAGCTTCGGGAGATTGACATTAAGGAGTCGGTGACCGCTCATTTTCGGGATATCGGCCATGACCCGGACAACCATGACGTGACTTATGAGAACAGTCAGGCCAGGGAGCGGACCCAGGTTCTCATGGATGTGGCCAACCAGGTGGGAGGCCTGGTTATCGGAACGGGGGATATGTCGGAGCTGGCTCTTGGGTGGGCTACGTACAATGGGGATCACATGTCTATGTACGGGGTCAACGGGTCGGTTCCAAAGACTTTGGTTCGGCATCTGGTCAGATACTATGCGGATACCTGTGGGGAGGCGCAGCTTCGGGAGGTGCTTCTGGATGTTCTGGACACGCCTGTGAGCCCGGAGCTTCTGCCGCCGGACAAAGGGGTTATTGCCCAGAAGACCGAGGATCTGGTGGGCCCCTATGAGCTCCACGATTTCTTCCTATATTATGTGCTGCGGTTTGGGTATGAGCCGGCCAGGATCTTTCGCATGGCGGTTCACGCTTTTGGGGAGGAGTACCCCAGGGAGACGATCTTAAAATGGATGAAGGTGTTCTACCGGCGGTTCTTTTCCCAGCAGTTTAAGCGGTCCTGTCTGCCCGACGGGCCGAAGGTGGGCTCTGTGGCCGTGTCCCCCAGAGGGGATCTGCGGATGCCCAGCGACGCCAGCGGAAGGTTGTGGCTTTTGCAGGTGGAGGGATTGTCATGATCAGCAGCACAGGCAACGCCCAGGTAAAGCAGGCCGCGGCTCTGGGAAAAAGGGCCAGAGCCAGAAAGGAGTCAGGCCTCTTTCTGGTGGAAGGCCCCAAGATGTTTGAGGAGCTTCCTAAGGACCGGGTGGAGCAGGTGTTTGTGACTGAGCGGTTTTTGGGGGATCCGGACCATGAGAAGATGGTCAAGGGGATAGACGAGAAAAAGGTGGTCCTTGTGACCGAGGAGGTGCTAAAAGCCATCTCCGATACCCAGACGCCTCAGGGGGTGGCCGCCGTGGCCAGGCAGTACGGGTATTCTATGGAGGATATAAGAAACAGCGGCGAAAAGCCCCTTGTGATGTTTTTGGAGACGATCCAGGACCCGGGGAATCTGGGGACGATCCTTAGGGCCGGGGAGGCCGCGGGCGTCACCGGGGTTATTATGGACCGGGAGAGCGCGGATATCTACAATCCCAAGGTTATACGCTCCACCATGGGGTCTGTGTACCGGGTGCCGTTTTTGTGTGTGGATGATCTTGGCGGGACGGCGGGGAAGTTTAAGGGCGACGGACTGCGGCTGTACGCGGCCCATCTGGAGGGAAAACACGCCTACGACCGGGAAGATTACCGGGGGGCCTGCGGGTTCCTTGTGGGAAATGAGGCCAGAGGGCTTCAACGGGAGACCGCGGATCTGGCGGACGCCTGGGTGCGTATCCCGATGAAGGGGAAGGTGGAGTCGCTGAACGCGGCGGTGGCGTCGGCTCTCCTTATGTTTGAGGCGGCAAGGCAGAGGAGAGGATGAAATCTTAAGAAATGTTTTGTTGATGGAATCTCTATAATTGTTTATAATAGTTGTAAGAAAACTGTAACCGTTCAAGGGTTATCTGAACTGATACAGAAAACTCCAGCGATTCGGAGGAAAAAGGAGGGGTTCCATGGCGTCGGTATATTGGATCATCTTGTTTGTAATCCTGGCAGGCGTGGAGGCGGCGACTATGGCGCTGACTACCGTGTGGTTTGCCGGCGGGGCTTTGGCGGCTTTCTTTGTGGCCAAGGCGGGACTTAGCGTGAACGCCCAGCTGTCCGTGTTTGTGCTCGTGTCCTTTGTGCTTCTTATCTTTACCAGACCCTGGGCCTTGCAGCATGTGAACAGGCATACAGTGAAGACCAACGCGGACAGCCTGGTGGGCAGGCGGGCCAGAGTTACGGAGGAAGTGAACAACGCTCTGGGTACCGGGACGGCGGTGGTAGGCGGCCAGGAATGGACTGCCAGGGCCAAGGAGGAGGACTGCGTGTACACTGTGGGCGCGACTGTTGAGATATGCGCCATACAGGGGGTAAAGTTGATTGTCAAAGCTGTGAAGGAGGAAGTGTAGTATGGGATTTTTAGTTGGATTTACCGGGTTTATCGTGTTAGCGATCATTATCTTGATCATTTTGTCGTCCTGCGTGAAGATCGTTCCCCAGGCTCAGGCCATGGTGGTGGAGCGTCTGGGGGCTTACCGGGAGACCTGGTCTGTGGGTCTTCATGTGAAGGCGCCGTTTATTGACCGGGTGGCAAAGCGGGTCATTTTAAAGGAGCAGGTGGTGGATTTTGCGCCCCAGCCGGTGATCACCAAGGATAATGTTACCATGAGGATTGACACCGTGGTGTTTTTCCAGATCACGGATCCGAAATTGTTTACCTATGGGGTTGAGAATCCCATTATGGCTATTGAGAACCTGACAGCCACCACGCTGCGAAACATCATCGGCGATCTGGAGCTGGATCAGACCCTTACTTCCAGGGAGACCATCAACACCAAGATGCGGGCGTCTCTGGATGTGGCCACAGACCCCTGGGGCATCAAGGTGAACCGGGTGGAGCTTAAGAACATCATCCCCCCTGCTGCCATCCAGGACGCTATGGAGAAGCAGATGAAGGCGGAGCGGGAGCGGCGTGAGGCGATCCTGAAGGCCGAGGGCGAGAAGAAGTCCACCATCCTGGTGGCTGAGGGCAAGAAGGAGTCCGTGATCCTGGACGCGGAGGCGGATAAGCAGTCTGCCATCCTTCGGGCCGAGGCTGAGAAGGAGAAGCGGATCAAGGAGGCGGAAGGTCAGGCAGAGGCCATCTTAAAGATCCAGCAGGCTACGGCAGAGGGCCTTCGGTATATTAAGGAAGTGGGGGCTGACGAGGCGGTGTTAAGGCTCAAAGGGCTGGAGGCCTTTGCGAAGGCGGCTGACGGGAAGGCCACGAAGATTATCATTCCGTCGGAGATCCAGGGGCTGGCGGGACTGATCAGTTCGGTGAAGGAGATTGCGGGGGATGTTTAGTGAGCAAGGGGGGCGGATTTAGTCGTGAGGCCAGGCAGAGAAGGAGGGATGTCCCGTCCGGTCACTGATATGCCAAGCATTCCGATGAGCCCTTAAAGCGGGAATCAGTCGGGTATCATCCCTCCTGTTTCCCTGGTCTCATCTCCATGGCATAAACGCTCCCTGCCGGGACATCCCTCCTTCTCTGCCTGGCAAAAACAGAATTCGTCAGCTGAGATTTGCTCACGGAAGGTGTTTCCGGTAGGGGTGCGGTTTCGTCTCCGTAGCGGAAAGAGATCTGTCTTATCAGCCGCAAGGTTTGCGCGTCATATTGATCGGAGCGGATTCTGCCTGGCATTACGACTACCTTCGCTCCTGTGCTTACTCAATAATGTTTCGATTTATCCGGATTAGGGAATAATATGATTACGATTTGCTTTTTAAGGGCGCGGGCTTTGATTTGAGGTTCTGCGCCTTATTAAATATTTTGGAAAATGGAGATGGAGGGAAATAAGGGATTGAAGCTGGTGTTGGATGGGGAGAGGGAGTATGGGTTGGTGTTGGAGGGAGGCGGGGCTAAGGGATCTTATCAGATCGGGGCCTGGAAGGCCATAAGGGAGGCGGGACTCTCGATCAGGGGGATTGCCGGGGCTTCTGTGGGGGCTTTGAATGGGGCTATGATCTGTATGGATGAGCCCGGGAAGGCAGAGTATATCTGGGAGAATATCAGCTATTCCAGGGTCATGGATATTGATGACCAGGTGGTGGAGACGGTGCGGCAGCTGGACTGGAAAGGGGTCAATGTGGCGGCGCTGGCCCAGGAGGCCAAGCGGGTCCTGCGGGATAAGGGATTTGACATTACTCCTCTGCGGCAGCTGATCCAGGATGTGGTTGATGAGGACATGATACGGGATTCTGACCGGGAGCTTTTTATCACCACCTACTCGGTCAGCGACCGGAAGCTTCTGACTGTTGACGCCAAGCAGGTTCCAAAGGGGGAGATTGGGGATATGCTTATGGCCAGCGCTTATCTGCCTGTGTTTAAGAAGGAAAAGCTGGGAGGGAAGCGGTATCTGGACGGCGGCGGGTGGAACAATGTGCCTGTGGATATTCTGCTGGAGGAGGGGTACCGGGATATTATCATCATCCGCATATACGGACTGGGATTTGATTCGGAGAAGGTGACGAAGATCCCGGAGGATGTGAACGTTTATCACATCGCCCCCAGACAGAGTCTGGGAGGGCTTCTCCAGTTTGACAAAAAGCAGGCGAAAAAGAATATGAGATTAGGGTATTTTGACGGTCTTCGGCTTTTGTACGGTCTTAAGGGAAAATGGTACTACCTGGACGCGCCGGAGTCGGAGGATTACTATTTTGAGCGGCTTGTGGGGGAGATGGGGATCTTGAAAAGGCTGATGCCGCAGGAGGTTATAAAAGGAGTGGAGGATGAGCTGGGGCGGGGATTTCGGGGGTATACGGAAACCGTGTTTCCCAGACTGGCGGAGTTCTGGAAGATGGGGGAAGACTGGGATTACAAGGAGCTGTATCTGACGATCCTGGAACACGGGGCAAGAACCAGGCGCATTGGGCGGTTTCGGGTGTTTCGGCCAGGGGAATTGCTTGGGGAGATTCAGAGGAGAGAAAAGTGGGTATGAATATTGCAGGATTTTAACGGATATACTTGCATATTTTACCAGAATATACTATTATTTTGTATATTCAATGGATGACAAGGGAGGATTGTTTGCAATGGACTTAAAAGGAAGACATTTTTTGACGCTTAAGGATTACACGCCGGAGGAGATCGCCTATCTTTTGGATCTGGCGGCTGATCTGAAGGACAAGAAGAAAAAGGGGATCCTGGTGGACGCTTGCCGGGGGAAAAACGTGGCGCTGATTTTTGAGAAGACCAGCACCAGGACCAGGTGCGCCTTTGAGGTGGCTGCCCACGATCTGGGTATGGGGACTACCTATCTGGATCCGTCAGGTTCCCAGATCGGGAAGAAGGAGAGCATTGCCGACACGGCCAGAGTGCTGGGGCGGATGTACGACGGCATTGAGTATAGGGGGTACGGACAGGAGATCGTGGAGGAGCTGGCCAGGTACGCGGGGGTTCCGGTGTGGAACGGTCTGACCAATGAGTATCATCCCACCCAGATGCTGGCGGACCTTCTGACCATCAGGGAACATTTCGGCAGATTAAAGGGCATAAAGCTGGTGTACATGGGGGATGCCAGGTACAACATGGGCAACTCCCTGATGGTGGCCTGCGCCAAGATGGGGCTGGATTTTGTGGCCTGTGCTCCGAAGAAATATTTTCCGGACAAGGAACTGGTGGAACTGTGCAGGACCTTTGGGGCCCGGTCCGGGGCTTCGATTACCCTGACAGAGGATGTGACGGAGGGGACCAAGGGGGCGGATGTGGTTTACACCGACGTGTGGGTCTCCATGGGGGAGCCGGATGAGGTGTGGGAGGAGCGGATACGGGAGCTGACTCCCTACAAGGTGACAAAGGCTGTCATGGACAATGCCGGGGAGAAGGCTATTTTCCTCCACTGTCTGCCCGCGTTTCATGATGAGAAGACCAGGATCGGGAAAGAGATGGGCGAGCGGTTTTCCATCAAAGATATGGAAGTGACAGACGAGGTATTTGAATCCCCAAGATCCAAGGTGTTTGACGAGGCGGAAAACCGGATGCACACCATCAAGGCAGTGATGGCGGCCACCCTGGGAGCAGAGAACCTTTAAGCGGCGGACCGGGGAGCGGATGCCAGTCCGGCCCATTTTAATGAGGAGCGGTGATCTATGAGATACAGACAGGCAAGAAGGAACAGTCCCAGAAACACGTCTTTGATCCTGGACTGGGTACACATCATCACAGGAGCGCTGGTGGTCATCATGGCAGTGGCCGCGTTTGTTGATCCGGAAGACAATATGATCCTGTTTCCCGTTATCTTTTTTTTGGCAGCGGTCTTAAACATGGTCAACGGCGTGTACCGGTATCAGCAGAGCGGCAGGGACAAGAGGAAAAAGGCGTCGGCCATGGGGCTTATGGGGATCGCGGTGTTTCTCCTGGTGGTTATGGCAATCAGCGCCTTCAGCATCTGGAGGCGGGGATGAAAGCGGATATCATAAAAGTGCTGAAAGAGCGGCAGGGGTATGTGTCAGGCCAGGAGCTGTGCCAGCGGTTGGGCGTGTCCCGCACCGCTGTGTGGAAGGTCATAAAGCAGCTGGAGGCGGAGGGCTATGGGATCGAAGCTGTGAGAAATAAGGGATACCGCCTGGTGGAGATGTCGGACAGGCTGTCCGGGGCGGAGATCGAAAGCTGCATAGAGGGCGGACTTGTTGGAAACAGGGTTGTGTACTTTGAGGAGACGGACTCCACCAACACCAGGGCAAAAGCTCTGGCGGAGGAGGGCGCGCCGGAGGGGACTTTAGTAGTTGCCGAAAAACAGAATGCCGGAAAGGGGCGGCGGGGGAGGGGATGGTCTTCGCCGCCTGGAAGCGGTATCTGGATGAGCGTGATCCTGCGGCCGGACATGGAGCCTTCCCGGGCGTCTATGGTGACTCTGGCGGCGGCTTTAGGGGTCTCGGAGGGCATAAACAGGGTCACAGGTATTATGCCTGGCATCAAATGGCCAAATGACCTGGTGCTTTCAGGGAAAAAGATCTGCGGGATCTTGACGGAGATGACCACAGAGCTGGACAGCATCCAGTATGTGGTGGTGGGTATGGGAATCAATGTGAACACGGACGGGTTTCCCACAGAGATCCGGGACCGGGCGTCCTCTCTGTATCTGGAGTCCGGGCGGACGTGGAAGAGAGGGCCTCTTATCGGGGCCATGGCCCAGGCGCTGGGGGAGTATTATGAGCGATTTTTGGAAGTAAAGGATCTGAGCCTTTTGAAGGAGGAGTATGAAAAGAGGCTGGTAAATCTGAACCGGCGGGTGACGGTTCTGGCCCGGGAGGGGGCTTGGGACGGGATCTGCCGCGGAATCGACAGCCAGGGAGAGCTTCTGGTGGAGCGGGAAAACGGGGACGTGTACCAGGTGCTTTCCGGGGAAGTGTCGGTGCGGGGGATCTATGGGTATGTGTGAGGAGAGAAAGACAGACGGGAATTATACAGCTCAACTGTCCCCTGGAAAGCTGTATGAGGCGCTTCCCATACTGGAGCGGGATGAGACGCTGTCCCCGGTCAGCCGGCTCAGGGCCGGGGCAGGTCCTCTGCTTTTCTGGTATGAAAGCCATGCCAGGGCGCTGCCGTGGAGAGAGGAGCCTTACCCCTACCGGGTGTGGATCTCTGAGATCATGCTGCAGCAGACCAGGGTGGAGGCGGTTAAGCCGTATTTTCACCGTTTTATGGAAGCATTGCCGGATGTAAAGGCTCTGGCCCAGGTGGAGGATCAGCGGCTGATGAAGCTGTGGGAGGGTCTTGGGTATTACAACCGGGCCAGAAACTTAAAAAAGGCGGCCCAGGTGATGATGGAGGAGTACAGAGGGCAGCTGCCGGATTCCTATGAGGAGCTTTTAACGCTTCCGGGAATCGGCAGCTACACGGCGGGGGCCATTGCTTCCATTGCCTTCAACATCCCTGTGCCTGCGGTGGACGGCAATGTGCTGCGGGTGGTTTCCAGGGTTCTGGCAAGCGAGGAGGATGTGCTGAAGCAGGCGGTAAAGCAAAAGATCGAGGGCTATGTGAAGGAGGCCATGCCAAAGGATAAGGCCAGCGCCTTTAATCAGGGCCTGATTGAGATCGGGGCCATGGTCTGCGTGCCAAACGGACAGCCAAAGTGCGGGGAGTGTCCGTTTGCTTCCCTGTGCCTTGGAAGAAGGCGGGGGCTTCTGGATACCATCCCGGTGAAGACGCCAAAGAAGCCCAGAAAGGTGGAGGAGAGGACTGTGCTCCTCGTGCGTACAGGGGATGGGATCGCCATTGAAAAGAGGCCGGATCGGGGCCTTTTGGCGTCTCTGTACCAGTTTCCCAATGTGGAGGGGAATCTGACAGGGGAGGATGCGCGGCGCCTTTTAGAGTCTATGGGAGGCCGGGTGACCGGCTTAGAGCCGGCGGGGAAGGCTAAACACATCTTCAGCCATGTGGAATGGCATATGACAGGCTACCTGATCGCCCTGGAACATGCCATTGATTCCTATCTGTTTGTGGACAAGGAAGAGCTGCGGGAAAAATATCCCATTCCCAACGCGTTTTCTGTGTATAGAAACGTGTTGATCGGAGAATCATGAGAAGAGGAGGGAAAGCCATGGGAAAAATGCTTTTTATCGTCAACCCCAGGGCTGGAAAAGGGCAGATCAGATCTCATTTTCTGGACATTGTGGACATTTTCATCAAAGGCGGGTGGGAGGTGGAGGTACACACCACCCAGGAGCCTCTGGACGCCATGGACACGGCCAGGGAGAGGGGCGAAAAGGTGGATATGGTGGTGTGCAGCGGCGGCGACGGCACTTTGAGCGAGACCATCTCCGGCATTGTGCAGCTGAAAAAGCCGCCGGTCCTTGGGTATATCCCCGCAGGTTCCACCAATGATTTTGCTTCCAGTCTCCGGATCCCCTCCAACATGGCCATGGCGGCGGGGAACGTGGTAAACGGAAAACCGTTCGCGGTGGATATCGGCCAGTTCTGCGGGGAGCGGAATTTTGTGTATGTGGCGGCTTTCGGCATGCTTACGGAGGTCTCTTACATGACGCCCCAGGAGAAGAAAAATCTTCTGGGCCATCAGGCCTACATGCTGGAGGGCATGAAGAGCCTGACCAACTTAAAGTCCTACGCCATGACCCTTAAGTCGGAGGAGATGACCCTGGAGGGTGATTTTGTCTTTGGCATGGTGACCAATACGGTCAGCGTAGGCGGCTTTAAGGGCCTGGTGAAGCGGGACGTGGCCCTTGACGACGGGCTGTTTGAGGTGCTGATGATCCGGATGCCCAGGACGGCGCTGGAGCTTAAGGATATTTTGTCTTCCATGATCTTAAAGGAGGAGCAGAGCGAGTACGTGTACCGCTTTAAGACCTCCCGCCTTTCCCTGTCCTTTCAGGAGCCGGCGGACTGGGTGCTAGACGGGGAGTTTGGCGGCTCCAGGACAGAGGTGGAGATCGAAAATCTGACCAGAAAGATCTGCATCGTGACTCCGGTATCGTGACTCTGGAGTGACGGTGTAACAGTTCAAGGGTCGTCTGAACTGTTACAGCGCGGTGAATTTTTTTGTCGTCTTTTTGTCGTCTTATGAAAAAAATGGTTGAAATATCGGGAGTTGTGGTATATAATAAGTTAGTTATATATTGTCATGAGAAAGAAACCATAAGCGAAAGGGCGTTGTTTGGTGGAAAAAAATATTTTTTTGGAAAAACTGGGCAAACTTGTAGAGGTTGCAAAGGGAAAACACAATGCGCTGGACGTAACAGAGATTAACAACTTCTTTACCGGGGATGAGCTTTCCACGGAGCAGATGGAACAGATCTACTCCTATCTTGAGAAGAGAGGGATCGATGTCATCCCTGTTATTGACGAGAGCATCCTGGCGGAGGAGCCGCTGCTCCTTGACGACGATCTTGACGACAGCTTTATGAAGGATGCCGAGGAGGAGGACATTGACCTGGAAGCCATTGACCTTCTGGAGGGCATCGGCACCGAGGACCCGGTCCGCATGTACTTAAAGGAGATCGGCACCGTGCCTCTTCTGAACGCAGACGAGGAGCTGGAGCTGGCCAAGCGGAAGGCGGACGGCGACGAGAGGGCCAAGGACCGTCTCATCGAGGCCAACCTGCGGCTGGTGGTCAGTATTGCCAAGCGGTATACGGGAAGAGGGATGAGCTTTCTGGATCTGGTCCAGGAGGGGAATCTGGGCCTGATCAAGGGCGTGGAGAAGTTTGACTATACAAAAGGGTACAAGCTAAGTACATATGCGACCTGGTGGATCCGTCAGTCCGTGACCAGAGCCCTGGCAGACCAGGCCAGGACCATCCGGGTGCCGGTGCATATGGTGGAGACGATCAACAAGATGTCCAAGATGCAGAGGAAGCTGACCCTGGAGTTGGGGTATGAGCCCTCTGTGGCGGAGCTGGCGGAGGCTCTGGAGATGTCTGAGGAGAAGGTGATGGAGATCATGCAGATTGCCAGGGAGCCGGCTTCCCTGGAGACGCCTATCGGCGAGGAGGACGACTCTAATCTGGGTGATTTTGTGGCGGACAGCAATGTCTTGACTCCGGAGGGCAATGTGGAGTCTGTGATGCTGAAGGAACACATTGACGCCCTTTTAGGAGATCTGAAGGAGCGGGAGCGGCAGGTTATCGTGCTGCGGTTCGGCTTAGAGGACGGCCATCCCAGGACTCTGGAGGAGGTTGGAAAGGCGTTTAATGTTACCAGGGAGCGGATCCGGCAGATCGAGGCCAAGGCTCTGCGGAAGCTGAGAAATCCGGTGCGGAGCAAGCGGATCCGGGATTTTCTGTGATCCTTGGAGGCGTATCAGAGGCGGCGGTCTGAGTCGCATTTTAGGACGCTGCTGAAAAGAGAAAAGACGAAAGTTAGCGAAAGAACAGGGACAGTAATGGGCGTGGGCTTAATGGAAGCGTGTGCCGGGTATTGTCCCTTTTGAGCATTCTCGGAAACCGGAGAGGATCTTTAGGATCTGAGGTCAGAACGATTCAATTTATGGAGAGAGGTGATTGTTTTGGAAGCAAGATATCATATGACACGGGAAGAGAACATTTTTGTCGCTAAAAGGAATATCGTGGATTATATCTGGAAAAGCGCAAGGCTGGAAGGACTGGCTGTGACATATCCGGACACAGAGGCGATCTATAACGGTCTGAGCGTTCAGGGGGTGAAGGTATCGGATATTGTGGCAGTGAACAACTTAAAACACGCGTGGCAGTTTGTGCTGGACACACTGGACTACCCCACGGACTATCCGTTTGTCTGTAAAATTAACCAGTACGTAGGTGGTGACAATCTGATCATTCGGGCCGGGTATCTGCGAAACATGCCGGTCAGTATCGGTGGTACAACATGGAAGCCAGACATGCCCATAGAATCACAGATTAAGGAGGAAATGGCAGAGATCAGCCAGATCGAGAATCCGACGGACAGGGCGCTTACGATGATGCTCTACCTTGTACGGAAACAGATGTTTTTAGACGGCAATAAAAGAAGCTCAATGCTGGCAGGCAATCATGTGATGATATCAAACGGCTGCGGTATCATCTCTGTTCCCATAGAACTTCAGCCAGCCTTTACAGGAATGCTGATCCATTTTTACGAATCCAATGATATGGCAGAGATTAAGCAGTTTTTATATGAGAATTGTATTGATGGTATTGAGTTTCGGCCGCTGCCGGAGCAGCAGAAGAAGGAGATCAGGAAAGATGAATACGCCTAGATTAGAAACGGAGCGTTTGATTTTAAGAAAATTCAAGGAACAGGATATGGAAGAACATCACGATTTCGGATAGGGACTTCGCAAGGAAGTTTGGCATCAGGGAATTGTTGCGGAAGCGGGGAAAGCGGTTATAGAACAAGTGAAAAAAGATGGTCTGCCGTATATAACTCTGCTGTTCATTTTATAGAAGAGAACTTGTAAACAGATTTAGAAAATCAAGGCGGGAAAGCACGAAAAAGGCTTTCCTGCCTGTTTTTGTATATAAAATAGGGTACATTTGAATGTAACCTAAAAAGCGAAAATAGTCTGAAAAATAAACATAATATTTTTATAAAGTCAGATAATATAGAAGGTTATTTTGAAATAAAAGATAGGTTATAGCGTAACCTTAAAATAATTAGAAAGGTTAAAGAGAAAAACAGATAAATAAAAAAGGTTACGTCAAGATTTCCGCTGCTCTTCTCTCCCTTAACTCGCTCTTAAATCTTTCTTAATTTGACCATCTGCGATTTTCCACGTATAATGTCGAGGCATGGAGAAAAACATCCGGAAATTTTATAGATAGCATGAACACATGGCACAGCTGCATAAATAAAAAGAAAAGAGATACCAAAAACGTGGAGAATCAAAAAAGACGGGATTATTTTAGATGGCTGCACAGGCTGTTGGTTTTTGCAGGTATTTGCCTGCTGATCGCATGGGGGAAGCGCGGAGGAAATTTTGCGCATTTTGACGGAGAAAATGGCAGAGAAAATCCAGAGGATACAAAGATTGCTATCTCTGTTGTGGAAACTGACGGGGAGTCAGGGGAGAATGGGGAGGGCTCTTTGCAGGAGGAGACGTCTCCAGAAGAAAGCGGGGAAAGGGACGCCCTCTCTCGGGGACTTGAAAACCTTTTAAAGGGAAGTGTGGAAATGGCCAGACAGATCCTGGCCAGGAAACAGGACGCCGGATGGGAAGAAAGGACGGATCATACTTTGACGGGCCGGGAGGAGACGCCGGATCAGGAGGAAGAGGCGCCAGGGCCGCCGGTGATCTATCTTTTGTCTGACCTGCACTATATGTCAGCTCTTGCCACGGATTACGGGAAAGCCTTTGAGACCTTTGAAGCCAAGAGCGACGGGAAAGTCATAAGGTATCTGCCTCAGGTTCTGGATGCGCTTCTGGAGGAGACTGTCAGGGAGAAACCGGACGCCCTTGTGCTGACCGGGGACATTACCATGAATGGGGAGCGGATCAACCATGAGGATCTGGCCCGGAAGCTGTCAAAGGTTAAGGAGGCCGGGGTTCAGGTGCTGGTGATCCCGGGAAATCATGACATCAACAACCCGGACGCCGGCGTCTATTTTGGGGACAAAGCGGACAAAGCAGACGGGGTGGACCCGGCGGGATTTTGGGAGATCTACGGCGGTTTTGGGCCTGACCAGGCCATCAGCCGGGATGAGGGGTCTTTCAGCTATATCTATGAGCTTCGGGACGATATCTGGCTGGCCCTTTTGGACACGGCCCAGTATGAGCCCAGAAATCTGGTGGAGGGGATGGTCAGGCCCGGGACCATGGCGTGGCTGGAGGAGAATCTGCAGGGGGCAAAAGAGCAGGGCATCCAGGTCATTGTCCTGGGGCATCACAATCTTCTTTCGGAGAGCCGCATGTTTACCACCATGTGTACTCTGGAGAACGGGAGGGATATGGTGAGTCTTCTGGAGCGGTATCAGGTGCCGTTGTATGTCAGCGGCCACCTTCATCTCCAGAGGACGAACCAGCACAAAAAGGGGCCTGGGGATACGGGATACGGCATCTATGAGATCGTCAGCGACGCTGTTAGCATCCCTCCCTGCCAGTACGGGGTCCTGACCTGGATGGAAAACCGGGATATGGACTATCGCACCCGCCCGGTGGACGTGGAGTCCTGGGCAGCGGATCACGGGGAGACGGACGAGAATCTGCTGAATTTTTCCGCTTACGGGGCGGCCTACATCCGACAGCTTGTGGAGGAGCAGATCAAGGGGGAGGCAAAGCAGGTGCGGGAGAAGACGGCACAGGAGATGGCCGGGATCTATGCGGACGTGTACGCGGATTACTGCGCCGGGGTTGAGATCGACGAGAGGGAGCGGATGCGCTCCCGGGAGTACAGACAGTGGGAGAACTGCTGGCCCCAGAGCGATCAGGCAAAGGATCTGCGGGCTATGATCGGCGACTGTTCCAGGGATTACAATGCGGTTACGGTGCCGGGGATGGGGTGGTGAGTAAAGTCGGCGTTAGTCGCAAAACCAGAATTGGCAGGCTAAGAATTGCTCACTTAGGCGGTTCCGGTAGGGGATGCTGCCTCAACCTTGCGGCGGAAAGATAGCTGCTTTTTATGGCCTCAGTATATTGTTGAGTATTGTTAGGCGATGTTGTACTCCAAATATGACAGGCAGGATCCGCTTCGATAAATATGACGCACAAACCCTGCGGCTGATAAAACAGGTATCTTTCCGCTGCAGCGTTGAAACCACAACCCTACCGGAAACACCTGAAGTGAGCAAACCCTTGCCAGCGAATCCTGCTTTTGCCAGTCAGAGAAGGGAAGGATGGTCCTGTCCGGGTGAATTTATGCCATGGAGATGAGACCAGGGAAACAGGAGGGCT
>CAJUFP010000107.1 GCA_910585645.1 uncultured Hungatella sp.
CACAGCCTCCCTTCCCTCCCTGGCAAAACCAGAATTCGCTGGCTGGGATTTGCTCACTCTAGGTGGTTCCGGTAAGGGTCGCGGTTTCGACTCCGTAGCGGAAAGATATCTGTTTTATCGGCCATAAGGTTTGCGCATTATATTTATGGGAGCGGATCCTGCCTGTTGCCGTAAACAGGATCTTTTCATATGGTCAAAATACGGCGGCCAACATGGTCATACTAGCGCCAAATTTTAATCATAGAGCCCCTCCTGACGATTACGTTTTATGGATGTTCCGGTAGGACTGTGGGGACATTCCCCAGTGGGTCTTAAATACTTTGGAGAAATAGTTGTTGTCCAGATACCCCACGTAGGCCCCGATCTCCTGGATGCTGGCGTCGCTGCCTGCCAGAAGCTGGGCGGCGATGGCACAGCGGGTCTTTGCCAGGTATTCTTTTATTGTCATGCCCGTCTCTTGAAGGAACCGGTTCACAAGGCTTCGCTTCTTCTCCCCCGCGGCCCTGGCGATCTCCTCTGTGGTCATGGGCCTGCTTACGTTCAGCTCCATGTAGTCCGCTGCCCGCTGAACGGACGGGGACCAGCCCCGGCGCTTCCGCTTTCGGATCTCGTCGCATATCCGCCCGCACATCTGGACTGTCAGCTCTTCCATCTCCTGGCCGGAGCCGGTCTCTTTCATCTGCTGGGCATATTCCTGGCTGACAGAATCTATGAGCACCGGGCTGAGCCCTCCAAGCTTAGCTCCCATGCGGATCAGGGTCCGCATAATGGCGGCTCCCACCAGTTTATCCTGCATACTGTCGGACATAAAACGCAGGTCTGACTGGACCTTTCCAAAGGCGCTTTTGACCCGGTGAGCCTGCTTTGCGTCGCCACGGCTTATGGCTTCCAGGAAACGGTCTTCCAGCTGATAGCGCAGGTTTACCTCCTCCCCGTTGGCGTAGAGGCCGGAAAATGTCAGAGCCCCCTGTTTTTCTTCCGGCTCCATGCGAAAGGTTTCCACGGTGACGGCCTGACCGCCCAGATTTTCTGACAGCAGAAACGCCGTCTTAAGGGCAAAATCCGGCCCGATGATGGGCAGCTTGCAGCGGTAGGCTTTGTACATCGGCAGGACTGCCTCCGATGCGCCCAGTCTCATGAGAAGAAGCCGGGCGGCCCGCTCATTCCATCCTGCCTCTACATAGGGGCCCAGCAGCACCCACGTTTCTCCGGCTTTAAACGCTGCCAGCCGGGTTCCCATAGGTTCCTCCAGGTCGTAGAGCCGTTCCCCGGCAGCCTGCCGCAGAAAGGATTCCAGCCCTTTGGCGGTGTAGATCTTCTGCAGCTGGGGAGAAAAGCAGTTTTGATCTTCAAACTGACTGAGCGTGTCTGATCCTCCGCCGTAGATGGTCAACGCCATGCCGGTCAGGGCGGGAACCAGGACCGAGGATGATTCTAAAAAATCCATATTCAGCACCTCGCCTCACAGCCTGTCGCTGTTTTCGGGTTCTTCGGAACATTTGGCATTTCTGCCCCTGGGCAGGACATGGCTCATGGGGCCGGCAACATCACCGTTCACCGGCTCCCGGCAAACCGCGGCCTGGCGGCTGCTTAAGTTACAACATTGACCATGAACCATAACCCGCAGCTTCTACAGCCGCCGGATGATCGCCTCCTGATACTGGGTTGTGGTCGCCGTGCCTCCCAGATCCGGGGTCTTCACCTTCCCCTCCGCCAGAACCTGATCCACGGCCCGCCGGATGCCTGCCGCGATGTCTGTCTTGCCCATATGCTCCAGCATCATGCAGGCGGACCACAAGAATGCCGTGGGGTTGGCAATGCCTTTTCCCGCGATGTCCGGGGCGCTTCCGTGGACGGCCTCGAACATGGCGTACCCGCAGCCCAGATTGCTGGAGGGGAGAAGGCCCAGGCCGCCGATGAGCCCGCTGGTCAAGTCGGAGAGAATGTCCCCGTAGAGATTCTCCGTCACGATGACGTCAAACTGCTGGGGCTTCATCACCAGCTGCATGGCCACGTTGTCCACGATCTTGTCCTCGGCCTCAATGCCCGGGTATTCTTTGCTGACCTCATAGAACACATCCCGGAAAAGGCCGTCGGACAGCTTCATAATGTTGGCTTTATGTACGCAGGTTACTTTCCCCCGCCCCTGGCGCATGGCGTACTCAAAGGCGTCTCTTATGATCCTCTCGCTGCATCTCCTGGTGATGATCTTGATGGAGTGGGCCGTGTCCTGATCTGCCATCTCCTCCACCCCGGCGTAAAGGTCCTCCGTGTTCTCCCGGAACATGACGATATCCACATTGTCAAAGGGCGTCTTCACGGCGCTGTTTGACTTTGCGGGGCGGATGTTGGCGTAGAGATCGTATTTTTTGCGCATCATCACGTTGAGGGAGCGGAACCCCTTGCCAACAGGCGTGGTGATGGGGGATTTTAACAGCACCTTGTTTTTCTCAAAGGAGGCAAACCCTTTAGCCGGAATCAGTTCCCCGTGGGCCTCATACTCCGCCTCCCCCACGGAAAAGATCTCATAGGTAAGACCGGCTCCCGCCGCGTCCAGAATCTTAAGCACGGCGTCCGTGATCTCCGGGCCGATGCCGTCCCCCTTAAATACCGTAATCGTATCGCTCATCGTTATCTCTCCTCCATTGACACGTATTCCTGATTTTCACCGCCTACGTACTTGGTGGCCGGGCGCATGATGCGGCCGTCATACAGCTTGTTTTCAATGTTGTGGGCCAGCCAGCCCACGGTTCTGCTGCACATGAACAGAGGCGTGTACAGATCTCTGGGGATCCCCAGCATCTCGTAGGCAAATCCGCTGTAATAGTCCACATTGGCGGGAAGGGACTTTCCTTTTCTCTCCTCTGCCACCTGTCTGGCGATCTGCTCGAACCGGGTGCGGAACTCTAGCTCTGTCATCAGGCCCTTTTCCTTGGCCACGGCCTCGCAGCAGGCTTTCAGTATGTCGGCCCTCGGGTCGCAGATGGTGTAAACGGCGTGGCCGAAGCCGTAGACCAGCCCGGTGCGGTCGTACAGTTCCCCGTCCATCAGCTTTTCCACTGCCTTTCGGATCTGGCGGTCGTCGGCCTCATAGCCTCCCACCTCCTCCAGCACCGCGTCCATCATCTCCGCCACCTTTATGTTGGCGCCGCCGTGGCGGGGACCTTTTAGGGAGCCGATGCTTCCCGACATAGTGGAGTAGATGTCCGTGTCCGTGGAGGAGATGACCACAGTGGTAAAGGTGGAGTTGTTTCCGCCGCCGTGGTCCGCGTGGAGCATCAGGATGGTGTCTAAAAGCCCTGCCTCCCTGATGGAGAACTTCTGGTCCTTGCGCAGAAGGCTCAGGAAATTCTCCGCAATGGAGTATTGGGGGTTGGCGTAGTGGATGACTAAGCTGTCCCTGTTATAGTAGTGGACCTTGCTCTGGTAGGCGTAGCAGGCGATGCTGGGCAGCTTGGCTAACAGGCTGATGCCCTTTACCAGGGTCTCGTAGACGCCTATGTTGTCCGGGTCCGGGTCATAGTTGTACAGGGTAAGCACCGCGTCCTGAAGTTTGTTCATCAGGTTCGTGCCGGGCATGCGCAGCAAATTCATCTCCACAAATTCGTCGGGTATGGTGTAAAATTCCCGAAGGATGCCGCAGAAATTGTCCAGCTCCTGCTTCTTGGGAAGGTATCCGAAGAGCAGAAGGAAGCAGACTTCCTCGTAGCCGAAATGGCTTCCCCTCTTTCCTTTTATCAGGTCCACCACGTCGTAGCCCCTGTAGTACAGCTTTCCGGGGGCTGCCTTGATGCCCTCCGGCGTCTCCTCATAGCCCACCACGTCGGATACCCTGGTAAGGCCGATGCGCACGCCGGTTCCGTCTTCGTTGCGCAGGCCTTTTTTTACATTGTATTCTTTGTACCATTCATTGGGGATCTCGGTGTAGTTCTGGGATTTTCCGTAAAACTGGGCAAGATAACTGTTTCTGATCATAGGCTGTCATCCTTTCTTTCTGTTTCTGTTATAGTTGATCAGGCAGCCTGCCTTGATGATCTCTCTCTCCTCGGCTGTCATATCGCTGATATACAGCGGAAGTTCTTTTACGCAGGCGTCCTGGTCCGTCAAAGCTTTATTTCCCCCTTTTATCACATAAGCGGTGATATTTTTCAAGTCCCCGTCAAGGGCTTTGCGGATGTGTGGAACGTAAATGTAATCCCCCACTTCAAATTCCGGCTCCTCCTCTGTCTGGAAGGGGATCATGCCCCAGTTGATCACATTGGAGCGGTACCGCTTTGTGGCGTACTCTCTGCAGATATTGGCAAGGCCTCCGATGACTCTCTGGCAGCTGGCGGCCTGCTCCCTGGCGGAGCCGTCGCCGGGCTTTACGGCGTAGATCATGCTGCCTGTCTCCACTTTGTCCGCCTCTGTGTGTTCATGGCCCGGAATCTGCCGGATACGGTGAAAGACCGCCTCAAGGGATCCATCAAGGGCAAATGCCCCCGCGGCTCCCTCTGCCTGCCTGGCTCTCTCCGCTTTGTCCGCGGCCTTGGCCCTGGCCACGTACTCCGGGTCCCTTCTGGACAGGGTGAACTCTGCCAGGCCTAAGGGGTTGGACCGGTAGGAGGAGGTCTCCCCGGACGGGATCAGCTCGTCGGTGGTGGTCACCGGGTCCATGATCTTAGAGCAGACTTTCAGAAGAATGTCTTCTGCCAGAGGGCTCATGTCAGGCCAGTCTTTGATGTTTGGCCCGTAGACCAGCTCCTTCTTTTCGTCCCCCCGGCCGTATCCGCTGTACACCCGGTTTCGGTAGGAGCTGTCGTCGTACTGGTATTCCGGCACCTGATCCCAGCCGTCCATCTCCCAGGCTGAGGTCAGCCGCCCGCCGTTTGCCGCCGTAGCGGCAATGGACCTGGCGTCCATCAGAGCCACTGCCGCCATCTGCCCGTTTCCCGGCTTGGACCCTTCCCGGTTAGGGAAGTTCCTGGTGGTGTGGCGGATGCTTAAGCCGTTGTTGCAGGGCGTATCCCCCGCTCCGAAGCATGGCCCGCAGAACGCGGTGCGGACAATGGCCCCGGCATCCATAAGGTCTGACACTGCCCCTTTCTTTACCAGGTCCGCAAATACGGGCTGGGAGGAGGGGTACACGGCCAAGGAAAATTCGTCGAAGCCGCAGCTTCTGCCTTTCAGCGCCTGGGCCGCCTCCATAAGGTTTGAGTAGGTGCCTCCGGCGCACCCTGCTATGACGGCCTGCTGCACCCAAAGTTCCCCGTCTTTTATTTTGTCCAGAAGGGTAAATTCAGCCTTGCCGCCGGACACCTTCCCGGCTTCTTTCTCGGCTTCCCCTAAGATATCGTTCAGATTGGCCTTCAGCTCATCGATCTCATAGGCATTGCTGGGATGGAAGGGCAGGGCGATCATGGGCTTTATTGTGGACAGATCCACGTACACGCAGCCGTCGTAGTAGGCCGTATCCCCCGGAGCCAGCTTGCGGTAGGCCTCCTCCCTGTGGTGTTTTGCCAGATATGCCTTTGTGTCCTCGTCGGTTCTCCAGATAGAGGTAAGGCAGGTGGTCTCCGTAGTCATCACGTCCACGCCGTTGCGGTAGTCCGTGGTCATGGAGGCCACTCCCGGCCCCACAAATTCCATGACTTTATTTTTTACATAGCCGTTTTTAAACACGGCCTTTATAATGGCCAGGGCGATATCCTGGGGCCCGGTCCCCGGCTTTGGCGCGCCGTCCAGATACACGGCCACCACCTCCGGGTATTTTACGTCATAGGTGTCTTTAAGGAGCTGCTTTACCAGCTCGCCGCCGCCCTCTCCCACGGCCATGGTTCCAAGGGCCCCGTACCGGGTGTGGCTGTCAGACCCCAGGATCATCTGCCCGCAGCCTGCCATCCTCTCCCTCATATACTGGTGGATAACCGCGATGTGGGGCGGAACGTAGATGCCGCCGTATTTCTTGGCAGCGGAAAGGCCGAACATGTGGTCGTCCTCATTGATGGTGCCTCCCACGGCGCACAGGGTATTGTGGCAGTTGGTCAGCACATAGGGGATGGGAAATTTCTCCATGCCCGACGCCTTTGCCGTCTGCACGATCCCTACAAATGTAATGTCATGGGATGCCATAGAATCAAAACGGAGCTTCAGATGCTCCATGTCTTCGGATGTGTTGTGGGCCTTAAGTATGGAGTAGGCGATGGTCTCCTTTCTCGCAGACTCCCTGTCTGCCTCCCGTCCTGTCAGGGCCTTCACCCTGGCGCTCTCCGTTTCGGGGATAAGTTCTGTGCCTTTAACCAGATAGACTCCGCCTTCGTAAAGTGATACCATGATCTCTACCTCCTGGTTCGTAATTTTTTCTATGAAAGTCCGCCGCCGATTAGGCGGCATGGGTTCCGAAACGCCCGGCGTACCTGCCAGGCTCCGTATGTACAAAAGACGCAAGCCCTCAGTCTTTCGGCTGAGAACTCTGCGCCTTCGCAATCTCGTCTATTATTCAGATGATTGGTCTCCCATTTCCGCCCTGTGTACGCATCAGCGTGGTTGGTATTATACCATATTTTTCGGGCTCTGTACAGGGGGAATTTTTTCTTTTTTTATTTGCTTATTTTTAAAACAAAAACCCCCTCCTTCCGCCACCTTTGCGGGATACCATTTCTGAAACCAAAGTGTGAAAAGGCCCATAAACGCGGGCAAAACGGAATTGACCGCACCTGTGTAAGGCCCTATGCCGGTTCCCATAAGCGCGTAGGTCCAGATCGGCGTCGCCAGATACAAAACCCCCCACATAAGGGTCAGGATCCGGTTGGTTTTTAGAAAGAGCGGGTTTTCCAGGGCCTCTTCTCCGCGGTATCCGTTCATGGAGTAATGGGCCGTAAGAGGGATCTCTCTGAAACAGGAACCGGTCCACATAATGCCAAAGGACAGATATGACAGGGGAATGATGAGCCGCGCAGGCATTTCAAGAAGCAGCGCCGCACAAAACAGGGTGACAAGGGCTGTGCTCACCACATCGTACAGGGTCTTCTTGTTGCGATAGAACAACAGCGGGACCATGGCGCAGACGGCCATGGCGGCCAGACTGCCTGCGCGGCTGTGGATCCCGGCTCCGATCCAGAAAACGATCCACGGGATCAGCATATGGTTCATATTGGTCTCTTTTGGGGGAATGTGAAGTTTGTCCGCCTCTTTTGATTGAATTGCCGCCCCGGCAGCAGGCTGGGGGACTCCGAAGTAATCGTCCCATCGGAGCATCAGATTAAAATCCCCCTTCACTTTGTAGAGTCCTTTCATCAGCGCCTCATCGCCCCGAATCTCCCCTGCGGCAATGGACTTCCACACAGTCAGAGGCGTCTCGATCCTGGTGGTTCCGGTCACGGAACCGTCCGTGATCACCTGGCTGCCCTCTTTTCCCATGACAATGTGATAGCGTTCGTCTCTGTCCGTGTAACACATCTCCAGCACCTGCTGTCTGCCCTTGTAACTTTCCTTCCGGTAAAGCCCTGCCATCTGCCTGGTAAAAGTCAGGGCCTCTGATTCCCGCTGCCCGGTTTCTTTATCAATGCCCCAGCTTTGGTCCGCCCAGTTCTCAAAGATTTCCCTGGGGTACAGAAGCTGGTCTAAGTTCTCCCATGTGTCCGAAAGAATGCCTCCTGACACGTACTCTCTCCCCGCCTTCCTCACATACTCCAGATATTGGTTGGTCCTTTCGGACACCTCCGGCACCCGAAACAGCTCCCCCTGGCCGCAGAATATGGCCGTATACCCGCCTTTGCCGCAGGTATGGTCAAAGAGGCTGCGCACGCCGTCGTAATTGCCTTTAGCCGTGTAGAAGCCGCAGGTGGAGATCACCACCGTCTGTTTTCCCCTCATATCATAGCGGCTGGCATGGCCTCCGCTTCCGGTCTGATGCTCCTGCTCCTCCATAAATGGCAGCGCCATAGGCAGCTGCCTGTCCATCAGATTTTTTAATGTTCCGGGAACCGTATAGTAGTAGAGGGGGAAGCTCCAGACTGTCACATCCGCCCACAGCCGCTTTTCGATGACTTCCTCCATGTCGTCCGGTATGCAGCACCTTCCCGGGGTTTTGTTCCAGCAGGAAAAACACCCCAGGCACGGGCTGATATGCAGCTTGTTTGCCTGAATTTCCCGGATCTCAAGGGTTTCTCCCACAGACTCCCCCTGCTCTCTCATCCCCCAAAAGAACGCTTTCGTCAGCTTCATGGTGTTGCTCTTATCCCCTTTTGGGCTTCCGTTGATCACCAGTATGTTCATACAGCCCTCCCCTCCAATCGGTCTATGCACTCTTTGGCCCACTCCATGCACATCTGCATATTTTTCCGCCCGTACTCCACTGTCATGTTCCAGTACAGGGCCTGCTCTCTGTCATTTAGGCAGGCGCTGTAGGTTTCTATGTAATCCGCCACCGGCCCAAGGCCCTCCAGAAATGCCCTGCAGCGCTCTTGCAGCTCCTGGAAGCAGCGTATGTTTTCTTCCCGGCTTTGCTCCCCCATAAAGAACACCTTCATCAGCATCGGATTGCGGGGGCCAAACTCCAGGCCGCCCTGGCAGAGCCACCTCAACAGCTCGCCTCTGCCCTGGTCCGTGACAAAATAGACGTTTTTGTCCGGCCTGCCCTGCTGGTGTACCAGCGTCTTCCCTACCCATTGATTCTTTTCCAGCGCCTGCAGCTCCCGGTAAATCTGACTTGTCTGTGCTTTCCAGAAAAAATCCAGAGAAATCTTAAATGTCTGCGCAATCTCGTATCCGGTCATATCGCAGTAGTTGAGCAATCCTAAAATTCCGTGTTTCAGCATAGGGCTGTCCTCCCTTCTCCTCCGATTATATTCCACTTGTAGAATATAGTCAATGACAAACGGGGGTGTCATGGATGCCCTGTATACGAAATACTTAGGTGTCCTGAAATGGGCTGAAGTGTATAAGTATCTCTGGAGCCATACGCAAGAAAGTCAAAAGCCCCTTCTTTCGGGGCTGTCAGACGCGCGGCCATGCCACGATTTGTCACGTCCTTAGTACGAAACTGGAAAAACTGCTTTGCAAGCAGGGTGTAGGGATTAAGCTTCTTTTGAATGGCCGCTGTCCCGCTTCGTGCTTTATATCAATATTGCATCATGGATTTCTTGAAAAACCTTTTAAAATCAGATACAATTATATAAAACAAGCGCCGGAGCTGTCTGCGGGAGCAAACGCTGCCGGCTGTTTCAACGCTATATCAATCAGGCGCCCAATGCCTATTTAACAGATTATCGTATATAAAAGAAGGAAAAGGGGAAAAACGATGCTGATCGATAAAATGAGGACTTTGGAAAACCTGACAGTTTCTGAACGCACGATTGTAGATTACATATTAAAAAATGTAAATCATCTAAATACCTTGACCGCAGAAACGTTAGCACAGGAAACTTACACCAGCAAGGCGACTGTTTCAAGGTTATGTAAAAAATTGGGTGTTAAAAATTACCATGAGTTCAGGCAGGGCGTTGTTCTGGAAAGCGAGGAATGGTTCCGCATCCGGAGCATAAGCAGTGACGAGCCTGTGAATCAGGCCAGTTCCTATGACGATATTGTGAAGGTGATACCCGCGCTTTATGATGCGTCAATCAGAAAGACAAAAATGGATCTTGATAAAAATTGTATTCTACGCATTTCGCAGCGGCTGAAAAAGGCTCAAAATATTGATATTTATGGTACGGGAATCATGTACCATACCGCACAGATCACTTCTTTTAAATTTCTGAATCTGGGAAAAGAATGCAGCGCTTATGATTCTCTGAACGAGCATTATGTATTTGCGGACAGGAAGCGAAAGCAGAAATTGATCCTTGTTCTTTCTATGACCGGAGGAAACGTCAGCATGGTAAAGACCGCCAAAATATTAAAGGGCAAAGGCTTTTTTGTCGTAGGGATAGGCGGAACTCAATATAACGATTTAAGAGAGTGCTGTCACGAATATATTAGTGTTCGTGCTGAACGGGAGCTTCTGAATTTAGATGTCCTTACTTATTCGACATCTATCAATTACATACTGGATATTTTATTTCTCATAGCGATGACGGCAGAATATGACTATAATGTATTAAATGCCGTGAATTTGAAAAAATCACAGGATTATGAAACAAAGTCATCATAATGATAAGAAAAAACGACTATAGATATGAAACTTAAGAACAAGAGAAGTCAGGGATATTTACGGGCTTCTTTTATTTTTTTATAATAGAGGCCATCAAAGGAATGTCATGACCCACATTATTCTTTTTCAAAAGGAGGTTAGTAAATTGAGTTTTCCAAAAAATTTTCTATGGGGCGGCGCGTCAGCCGCCCACCAATGCGAGGGAGGCTATAGGGAAGATGGAAAGGGGCTTTGCACCGCGGATGTCATAACCAGCGGAGACGGCATTCACAATATCCAGCGCCGTGTTACTTATGAAATGCCGGATGGCTCAAAGGGGAGCTGTCAGGTATTCCCTATGTCTGAAATACCCGACGGGGCCGTTTTAAAATGTTTTGATGATGAGTTTTATCCCACCCATGAGGCTGTGGATTTTTATCATCACTATAAAGAAGACATCGCCCTGATGGCGGAGATGGGATTTAAATGCTACCGGATGTCCATAAACTGGACCAGAATTTATCCTAACGGAGATGACCCTATGCCAAATGAAAAGGGGCTGGAGTTCTATGACAAGGTATTTGACGAATGCCTGAAATATGGAATTCAGCCGGTGGTTACGCTTTTTCACTTTGAAACTCCCCTGGGATTGGTTCATAAATATGGCGGCTGGGTCCACCGTGCCTGCATAAATGAATTTGAAAAATACTGTAAAACCGTCTTTGAACGTTATCAAAACAAAGTAAAATACTGGATTACCTTCAATGAAATTAACAATATGAACTTTCTTCCCATGTATGCCGGCGGATTATTGAAGATAGATGAACAGTCCCGGGCCCAGGCGTCCTATCACCAATTTTTGGCAAGCGCTATGGCAGTTAAACTGGCCCATAGGATTGCTCCTGACATGAAAGTCGGGATGATGATTGCCGGGCAAGTGGCATATGGCATGACGGCGAACCCGAAAGATGCCTTGCTGGTCATGGAAAGAGAACGGGACATGTACTTTTACTGCGATGTTCAGTGCTGGGGCGTATACCCTGCCTGGAAAGAAAAAGAGTATGAGCGAAACGGCGTCCATCTTGTAAAGGAAGACGGGGATGATGCGATTCTGAAAGATGGAACGGTAGACTATATTGCGTTTAGCTATTATTCCAGCAGTTGCGTTTCCTGTGATCCAAACACGGAAACGACTTCCGGCAATATGTGTACTTCCATTATCAATCCGTATCTGGAACAGACGGAATGGGGGTGGCTCATCGATCCGGACGGATTGAGGATTCTGATGAATCGGTTTATGGACCGCTATCAACTTCCGCTGTTTATTGTGGAAAACGGCATGGGGGCTATGGATAAGCCTGATGAAAATGGAAATATCCATGATGACTATCGGATTGATTATCTCAGAAAGCATATTCGGGCCATGGAGCAGGCAATTACGGAAGACGGCGTCCTGCTTTTAGGATATACCGTATGGGGGAGCATTGACCTTGTAAGCGCCGGAACCGGCGAGATGAGAAAACGATATGGGATGGTGTATGTGGATAAACAGGATGACGGAACCGGAACTTATACCCGCCGAAAAAAAGATTCTTTTTACTGGTATCAAAAGGTGATTTTGTCCAATGGAGAAACTTTGTAGGAGAGCCTCATGGCCTGAAAAAACAAATATGGAGGGAATTCACATGAAATACAAATGCAGGATTACGGTATTAGAGGCGAAAGTTTTTCCTGAGCTGCAAGAAAAATATCTGGCAGATCCGAAAGTGGGCGCCTGCCCCTTGTTTAAAGCGGGAGATACTTTCATGATAGAAAATGATGATTTTTGGCATATGTTAAATGGCCGTTTTTGCGCCGAGGCATGGGACTGCATCAGCCGGTATGTATATGCTGCCTTGCAGGGCGGTTCTATTATGAATGGATGGACGAATGATGAAAAAACAATGATCGCCTGCTGTAACGACGGAACGCGGCCGGTTATTTTCAAAATTGAACGGATTAATGTGGAGTAATGTGTAATATCACAAACCGGTTCCGCATTGCAGAATAACACATAGGTAAAGCCAGGGGCGTCTTCACAACGTCCTCTGGCTTTTGTTTCTGCCTATTAGCGAAAAAATGACATATAACAGCCTTCCGACTCCGCAGGGAATATGACCCGAATTTCTCCGCACAGCCGCAGACCTATCTGAATTGTTACTGTGTTTGACCCAATGTCATGATGTTGGTTCAAGGTTATCTCAACGGTTACTGGTCTGTGAAAATCAGCCAACACAAAAATCTAATTATTGTTGACATCGACCAGAAATGATACTATACTTTAGTTATTGCGATGTTTCAAAATCAGGCTAAATTGCGAATTATCCCTGCTTCTACAGGCTTAGAATGTTTATAAATTTGAAGCTTTGAGTACACTGACATTTTGTGGTCGAAAAAGACTGTATTTACAGGCTTTTTTAATCGAGATAAACTTCAAATCCCATTCCCCGACTAAAAGAAAAGGTGCCGGTGGCCTGATCATTCAGGATCTTCGGCGCTTTTATTTTATATTCTGTATAAACCATAACACGAGGGTAACTATATGGAGATCATACATAGCAATAAGATCATAACCATCATACGCCGCAGTCTGAACCTTATAGACAAGCGGCTGACCGAGCACGGCGTTAAGGTGATGGTCGTGCTCCAGGATATGCTAAAGGCGGAGGGCTGTCAGAACATGGAACTTAAGAAAAACTTAAGCCTTCTGGCCCTGCTCCACGATGTGGGAGCCTACCGCACGGAAGAGATCGATGATCTGGTAAAATTCGAGATCGGTGATGTGTGGCAGCATTCCATCTACGGATATTTATTTTTGAGAGAATTTACTCCCCTGGGAGAGCTGGCTAAGGTGGTACTCTACCACCACGCGGACTGCCAGGAGGTGGCCAATCAGCCGGAACACATCCGGCGTTATGCTCAGATGCTCCACGTTGCCGACCGGGCCGTTGTGTGGCACGACGAGGTAAAGCGCTCAGAAGACCAGCTAAACAAGCATTTTTCCCTGGGCATGGGAACCAAATTCTCACCGGAGGCTGTCCGCCTCTGGCTCAAGTGCCAGGAATATAAAACCTTTGAAAAGATAGACGACAGCCGCTGTCTGGATGCCGCCCTGAACTGTTGCTGCCTTACGGACAGTGAGGCAACGGATTATCTGGCTATGGTCATCCACGCCATTGATTTCAGAAGCCGGGACACAGTAACCCACACCATGGGGGTCATGGAGATCGGGCTGCGTCTTGCCCAGAGGATGAGCATCCCTGAGGATGACTGCCAAAAGATCTACTATGGGGCCATGCTCCACGATCTGGGAAAAATCGGCACCCCTGTATCAGTCCTGGAAAAGCCCGGGCGGCTGACGCCGCAGGAGACAGCCATCATGCAGAACCATGTAGTCTTAAGCGGCCAGATCATTGATGGGTGCGTGGATGAGACCGTCTCCCGCATCGCCCTCAGGCACCACGAAAAACTGGACGGCTCCGGCTATCCCCTGGGCCTTAAGGAGGAGGATCTCACCCTTCCGGAGCGTCTTATGACCACCGCTGATATCGTCAGCGCCCTGTGCATGAGCCGCAGCTATAAAGAGGCTTTCTCCAAAGAACAGTGCCTTTCCATTCTTCGGGATATGCTGGAAAACGGAAAGCTGGACCCGCGGACCGTAACCGCCATGGAAACCTTTTTTGATGAGATCATGGCCCAGGCAGATGAAGAGTGCAGACCCCTGCGGGAAACCTATGAGCGCATCAGCGGCGAATACCAGGCCATTTTGAAAAAGTATACCCCAAAGGAGACGCCATAACACAGGCTTCTTCACAGTGGGACGCTTCGTGCCGTAAGTCAGCCATTCGCCCACAACAGCCAGCGGCTCATCCCAGTTTCAGCATCCTGCACGCGATCCGAAAATAAATCATCAGGCTGAATCCGTCCACAATGGTAGTGATCAAAGGCGCCGCCATAATAGCCGGATCAAGGTTCAAAAGCCTTGCCGCCACAGGTAGAATCCCTCCCACGGTCTTGGCCAGGGTCACTGTCAAAAACAGGCTCAGCACAACTGTAAAACACACTGCCTCATTGCCAGGAAACCGGAGGATCAGCTGAACATAATTTACAGCCCCCAGGATCACCCCCACGATCATTCCCACACAGAGTTCTTTTAAAAATACCCGAAATATATCCCCTGACTCAATCTCCCCCACTGCCATGCCCCGAATCACCAGGGTACTGCTTTGACTTCCCGCATTGCCTCCAGTGTCCGTCAGCATGGGGATAAACGTCACCAGCAGAGGAAACGCCGCAAACGCGTCTTCATACTTCCCCAGGATACCCCCTGTGATCATGCTGCTGACCATAAGGATCAAAAGCCACAGGATCCGGTTTTTCGCAAGGGAAAACACGCTGGTCTCCAGATATGGCTTTTCATCCACAAGACCGTCAACCGTCCCAACGCTCCTGCCACTTATCCCCCGGTTCCCTAAAAACCAACGAAACCTCTTTGCCGCACCAGGGAAGACATGTCCAAATCCCCCTCTCCCACACATCCGGTTCTCTCTCATCCTGTCCATTCTCATTATCATTGTCCTCCTTTCATGTACCTGTGCTCACAAGTTTTGACGGCCGCTTTTTGGGTCATTACCCATAGCACCTGTCCGTCTTAACCATCCCGGCCAATGAAAGGCAGAATCAGGTCATACAAAAAAGCCATCCCCGCATGCAATCGGGAAATGGCTATCACAAACGCAGATCAAAACACTCAGGCAGCCTTAAAGCCACCGCCGAAAGCAGTAATACCAGGCAGTGACAACAAGACAGCACGCATTCCTAAGGTCCGCTCCCGCCGTCATACTCATACGTTCATGATAAGCTGATTCTGCTTCTCTTTTATAACTTCGGCCTTCCATCTTGTTTCACTCCTTTCTCACCTTTGCTTTCCGCTGTGTTTTTTGCAGGCCGCCCCAAGAACCTTGTCTGGAAACTGCCAGCTTTTGTTTAGTTTACCACAAATCTCTGAAAAATCAACCTATAATGCTTATTTCTGGAGGCTAATTTTCTTGTCCGCCCGTCTGTATAGGTGCGAAATCCTGTGACTTAGGCTCTTAAGAACCAGTTCTTGTATAAAATGGAAAAATAATGAAATTGGTGTATTGTTTAGTGAGCAAAGGGGGGCGGGGATTGTCGTGGGGCCAGACAGAGAAGGAGAGATGTCCCGCCCGGGTTCAGATATGCCAAGCATTCCGATGAGCCCTTAAAGCGGGAACCAGTCGG
>CAJUFP010000108.1 GCA_910585645.1 uncultured Hungatella sp.
GCCATGCCCTTTGCTGGGCGCACTAACAGTTCAGATGACCCTTGAACTGTTACAAAATAAGAAATAGATCACCTCGTCTCTCACGTCCCCTCCTCCACAACCAGCTTCCCGTCCCGCGCATCCAGCCTGCACCTGCCGCCCCGCCTTAACTTTCCAAAAAGCAGGCGTTCCGCAAGCAGGGGCTTGATCTCCCGGTCAATGACCCGGTCGATCTCCCTGGCGCCGTACTCGTTGGTGATCCCCGCCTTCTGCACATGGCTTTTGGCTGCGTCCGTTACCGAAAGTTCCACTTTTTTGGGAGCCAGCTTCCGGGAAAGCTCCTTAAGCTTCTTTTCCGTGATCCGCCCTGCCATGTCGTCATCCATGGCTCGAAAGGTCACGATACGGCTTAGACGGTTGCGGAATTCCGGCTGAAACGTCCGGTCCACGGCATCTGTCAGGGCGTCCATGTTTATCCGGCTGCTGCCAAAGCCGATCCGGCTCTTTCCCACCTGGCTGGCTCCGGCGTTGGAGGTCATGATCAGGATGATATTGCGAAAATCCGCTTTGCGGCCCTGATTGTCCGTCAGGGTGGCGTAATCCATTACCTGGAGAAGCACATTAAAAATGTCGGGATGGGCCTTCTCGATCTCGTCCAGAAGAAGGACTCCGTGGGGATGGCGGCGTATCTCCTCTGTCAGGATGCCGCCCTCCTCATAGCCCACATACCCGGCCGGCGCGCCGATCAGCTTGGCCACCGTGTGCTTCTCCGCGTACTCGCTCATGTCAAACCGCATAAAAGAGATCCCAAGCCGGGACGCCAAAACTTTGGCCAGCTCCGTCTTCCCCACTCCTGTGGCTCCCACAAACAGGAAGGACGCGATGGGCTTTCCCTCCTCGTTGAGCCCAGCCTTGGAGAATTTAACCGCATTGACCACCTCTCTCACCGCCTCATCCTGGCCGAAGATCTGTTCCCGCAGACACTCCTCCAGAGACGCCAGCCCCTCCAGTTCATCCTTCTCCACGCTCTTTAGGGGGATGTTGCAGGTTTTTGAGAGGACCTGGTCTAAAAGGGCCTTGTTTACGGTCTGCCGTTTTTGGTCCAGAGGGTGAAGGCGGCGCCACGCCCCGGCCTCATCCATAAGGTCAATGGCCTTGTCCGGAAGAAACCGCTCGTTGATGTACCGGCTGCTGATGGAGACCGCGTGCTCCAAGACCCCGGGACCGTACTTTACCCCATGGAACTTCTCATAGCCGGATTTCAACCCTTTTAAGATCTCCACCGCCTCCTCATAGGTAGGCTCCCCCACATCCACCTTCTGGAACCGCCGTGCCAGGCTTTTGCTGGCGGAGAAATATTTCTTGTACTCCTCATAGGTGGTAGCGCCCATAAAGCGGATATGGCCTGAAGAAAGATAAGGCTTTAGCAGGTTAGCCGCGTCCAGGCTGCCTCCCCCTACGGCCCCGGCTCCCACAATGGTGTGGATCTCGTCCAGGTAGAGGATAGGGCTTTTCTCAGTTAAAAGGCCGTCCATGATCTCCTTAAACCGCTTCTCAAAATCTCCCCGGTACTGGGTCCCGGCCAGAAGGCCCCCTAAGTCAAGACTGTATAGGGTAGCTTCCTTCAGGGGCTGCGGAACCTGGCCGGATATAATCTTTCTGGCCAGCCCGTAGGCCAGGGCCGTCTTTCCCACCCCCGGCTCCCCCACGTGGAGCACATTGTTCTTATCCTTGCGGCACAAGACCTGAACCGTGCGCTCCAGCTCAGACTCCCGGCCGATAAGGGGATTCTTCTCCCCGCAGGTCTGGTTCATATTTTCCACATAGCGTCTCCACTGCCCTGCCGGGCCGGTCCCTTTCTGGTCCTGGCGGTCCGTTTCCCCGTCAGGACTTACGGTCTCTTTTGGCCCGCCGCCATAAAACGGTCCCTGACCTCTCCCATCTGGCTCCCCTCTCCATCCTGAGCCGGGCTCCCGCTCCCGGGCCAGGCTGTCCCTGGACATCTCCCCGGCCACCTCCACAAGATCCACCCCCTGGACGGCCAGATAGTAGACGCCATAGGACTCCTCCAGCTGCATGACGGCGGACAAAAAATGGCTCACGTCAATGGCGCTGCGGCCGCTGGCCCGGGCCTGTCCTTCGGACATCCGTATGACCCGGTCCGTGTCAGCGGTCAGCACCGCGTTTTCATCCCTGGTTTTTCCCGCCTGTTTTTCAAGAAAGGCCAGGATATCCTGCCGCAGCTTTTCCACATTGCCTCCAAATGTCTCGTACTCCCGGCAGAACCCCTGATCAAAGGTCATGCCGTAGATCATGTGCTCCGGCATAAAATACCGGTGGCGCTGCTCTCCCGCCAGCTTCACGGCCCGCTCCATGATCTTCTGCATATCTCTGCTGAATTCCATCTCTCTCACCCTGTTCTTCGCTTGCTGTCCAATAAATAAGACGCAGATCGTCTTTTTCCGCCGTTTTCGGCCCCTCAGAGCCGGTCTTGCCGGCAGAACGATATGGCCCCGCTTTACCCCTCCGGCACTGCCTCCACCTTCAGAGGATATCCCTCTGACCTTGCCCACTGAACCGCCTGGGCAGCTTTTGTGGCGGCGATATCTCTGGGATAGATGCCGGCGACGGCATAGTTTCCCCTGTGGACGTCCAGCATCATGGACACAGCCGCGGCCTCCTCCTTGTCAAATACCTCTATGAGGACTTCCACCACAAAATCCATAGGTGTAAAATCGTCGTTGTAGATCAGAACCTGGTACTGTCTCGGCTCCTTGATCCTGCTTTTGATCTCTTCCTTTATCTGTTCCCTCACTGCCATGTCCCTCACCTCTTTCCTGGTTTCGTACAAATGATCCGGCGTGTGTTATCTGCGCTTCCAGCCGCCAAAAAGCCCCCGCTTAAACTGTTTCAGGGCCCCCCTGGCCGGCTCATAGTCTCCCGCCGCCTTGAGGTATCCGACGGCGGTTTTTATATCCTTTTCCACTCCGATGCCGTCGGCGTACATCATCCCAAGGCCGTATGACCGGTATCTGGTATCCCTGCTTTCTTCCAAAAGCTGTCTGCCTCTCTCCGGGTTCTGCTCACAGCCGTATCCCAGCAAAAGACACAGCCCAAGAATATCCTGCCTGCCCTCTTTTCCCTGGAGAAAAAAATTTTGCTCCAGGTACTCCACGGCCTTCTTGTAATCCCTGTCAGCTCCCAGGCCAAGGAAGTACATCTCCCCCGCCTGGCCGCTGGAATCCGGGTCGTCCCCGGCTAACGCCGCCTTCTCATAACACTCCAGGGCCCGGGCCAGATCCGGCTCGCCCTGCCAGCCCCGGTAAAAGGCGTCCCCTAAAAGCCGCCATCCCTCCAGATGCCCCATCTCGGCCGCCCTGCGGGCCCAGGAAAGCCCTTCCTCCTTTTGATCCCCGCGGCACAGATCCAGGGCCAGATCAAACATGCAGTCCGGGTACCCCAGCTGGGCCCCTTTTTCAGCCACCTGACGGACCATTTGGCGCTCCGGCGGTATAAGCCCTGGCCTTCCGTTGTCATAATAATGGATCAGATTGCGCCCTGCCAGACCCATGCCGTTTTCAAAGGCCTTCTCATACCAGGAGACGCCCTCCAGGATCTGTTGTCTCTGCCACTCTTCCCAGTCTTCCTGGGCAGCAAAATCAGGTTCCTCTGTTTCCCGAATCTTCCTAATATCCAGATAGTAGAATGTACTGCCAGCCAGGTACTGACAGAAGGGGCAGCCGTCCTCTGCCTTTTCAAGGACCATGTCCCACGGTTCCCTGATACTGGAAAACGGCATGATCTCCAGAAGCTCCCCATTCAGCGCCCCCATGCGCAAAGCCCCAACCACGGCGGGAGCGCTTCCCAGAAAAATGCCTTTGCGCAGCATGGTGTAGACCGCGCCCTGGTTCTCCTCAAAGGGATGGTACTTCCAGGCCTGGCATGCCCTGGAAAAACAGCGGGCCAGGATATAGCAGGCGTCCCCGTCCTCCTGTTCCGTGGCGGCCAGGGCCAGATCGTCCGCCGCCTGCCTTGCCCTGTGGTTGTCATAACAGTAGTAAAGGTCGCTGATCGCCTTCTCAACAAT
The DNA here is from genome assembly GCA_910585645.1 of uncultured Hungatella sp. Classification (GTDB taxonomy): domain Bacteria; phylum Bacillota; class Clostridia; order Lachnospirales; family Lachnospiraceae; genus UBA3402. The sequence continues at coordinate 4,067 of CAJUFP010000108.1, forward strand.
GTCACTGAAATATTTTCCCATAACGCGTCCTCGTTTATAAAAAGGGCAGCCCATTCCCCGTCCCGGAAAACAAACTGCCCCTGCTTGCTCGATCAAGCATTTCCCAAATAATACTGCTGATAATACTGGATCCGCAGAAGGTCAAAGATCTGCATCAGCTGGTAATTAAAATTCACCCCGTCATACCGCCCCGGAAGCCGCAGGATATAGTCGCTGATCTTGTGCTCCGGCCTCATATACACAGGATTCTGGGTGATCAGAAGGCTGGTGGCCCTCTCCGGGCTCAGATCCCCCCGGAAATTTAAAAATCCTTTCATGGCCCTGCCTGTGGCTGATATGAAGATCAGCATGTCCTCCTCCGTAAAGGTAAGGGTGGGGTCGTAATTGTGGAACTGGACCACATTTTTCCCGAAGGTGATCAGATCCGTCTGAAACTCCACGGCAATGGACATGGGGTAGAGGGCTCCCACAAGGACGATCCTTCTGTGTTTTTCCATCTGCTCGCAGAGCATGGACAGGCAATCAAGCATCTCCTGGTCCGATATGTCTTTTTCCATGGCCTTTACCATGTCCGAGGTCTTTAGCCCCAGCATCCTGCCCCGGATCTGGTCCAGCCTGGTGTAGTGGTGCTCCATAAAGGTCTTGTGAAAATCTTCCCACTGAAAGCTGCACCCCAGACGGCTGACAAAGTCGTCCATGTTCTCCTCGCTGATGCCCGTCTCCCGAAGGATCCGCTCCTTTGTCATGGTCTCCATCTCCAGGTAGTGATCCACCAGATAGGTGCAGAACTTGTAGGAGTCGTCATAGAACAGGGCTCCGTTTAAATACTTTAAGATCCTTGCCAACAACACATCCATATTCATACTGCCTCCTTTTTCTCTGCCATGTCCGTTTTCTTGATGACTGTGACGGACATATCGTTGAGGCAGAGACAATTAAGCTGTCCGTTTTCAAAGGGTCCCAGCCCGCCGTCAATGCCGATCTTATCCTCGTAGTAGGGATCGAACCAGACATTAAAATTCTCGCCGCCGTTTAGATGGCACAGAGGCGTGTGGCCGAACACAATGGTCTTCCCCTTGATGGCCGGGGACATGTAAAACCACTCCCGGATCCAGGCGCAGATCTCCTCGTCCTGGTCGTGGAGAGGCTTTTCCGGGTCAATGCCCGCATGGATCAGCACCAGGGCCTGCCCTCCCACGTTGATCTCGATGAAACTGGGAAGGTGGTTGATATAGTCAATGAGCCACTTGCGAAATTCCTTTTTCCGGCACTGAAAATCTTTGTCGCTTCCGCACGCTTTCTTTAAAAAATGATCCATGTCCTTCATGGTCTTGTCGCCGCCGTTGCACTGCCAGATCCTGCCCTGGGGACACTCCCAGTCCTCCTTCATGAGAAAATCCCGCATCATCAGCTCATGGTTGCCCTTTAAGAGAAAAATATTGTCCTGGTGCTGCTGGATAAAGTGGTAGATCTCCATGGCCTTTTTCCCCCGGTCATTGCAGTCCCCCAGGATGTAGAGCCGGTCCTTGTCCGAAAAGTGAATCTTCTTGAGCATGGCCATCAGGGCGTCGTAATGCCCGTGCAGATCCGACAGCGCGTACACCTTTCCCGTCATAGCATTCTCCCCTCCCGTGCCTTTTCGCGTCCCAAATATTCTCCCTATATTATAATACCAGGAGAGGGATTTGACAATGTTTTTCCGTGTAAACATGTTAGCATAAACAGGGTGGCGTTATTATTGGCGGGGATTTAAATTTGATATGTTGTTGAGTGAGCAATGGGGCGAGGGGTGTCGTGGGGCCAGACAGAGAAGGAGAGATGTCCCGTCCGAACGGCACACAGCCTCCCTTCCCTCCCTGGCTTCACGACAACCCTCGCCCCCTTTGCTCACTCAATTATACTACCACTCCCTCTCCTCAAACTTCTTCACGATCTCCACAAGAAGTTCCGTCACCTTTTCCATGGACTGCACCGGGATATACTCGAATTTTCCGTGGAAGTTGTGGCCTCCGGTACACAGGTTGGGGCATGGAAGGCCCATGTAGGAAAGCCTGGCCCCGTCGGTGCCGCCTCTTACAGGCTCTATGACGGGAATTATCCACAGCTCGTCCATGGCCTCCTGGGCGATGTCGATCAGGTACATGTGATCCTTTAGCTTTTCCTTCATATTATAATAGGAATCCTTCATGACAAGCTCAATGGTCCCCTCCCCGTATTTCAGGTTCAGAAACTCTGCCACCTTCCGGATATACTCTTTTTTCTCCTCAAATTTCCTCGCATCATGGTCCCGAATGATATAATCCATAACCGTCTCCTCCACATGGCCTGTAATATTGGTCAGGTGGAAAAATCCTTCGTATCCCTGGGTGTAGGCCGGCGTGTCGAACCCAGGCAGCATCCTCTGAAATTCCATGGCCATAAGGATGGCGTTCTTCATCTTTCCTTTGGCAGAGCCCGGATGGATACTGAACCCGTGGACCGTCACCTTGGCGGAGGCGGCGTTGAAAGTTTCGTACTCCAGCTCCCCCAAAGCCCCGCCGTCAACGGTGTAAGCCACGTCAGCCCCAAAGCCCTCCACGTCAAACAGGTCCGCGCCGCGGCCCACCTCCTCGTCCGGGGTAAATCCGATCTTGATGGTCCCGTGGGGGATCTCCGGGTGGTTTATCAGATACTCGGCCATGGCCATGATCTCCGCCACCCCGGCTTTGTCGTCAGCCCCTAAAAGGGTGGAACCGTCGGTGGTGATCAAATCCTGGCCAACATAGTTTTTCAGCTCCGGATACTGGTCCGGCCCCATGGAAAGCCCGGACTTGGGATCCATGACAATACTGCCGCCGTCGTAATTTCGCACAAACCTGGGTTTTACGTCCTTTCCCGAACAGGCGCAGGCTGTGTCCATGTGGGCGATCAGGCCCAGGACCGGGATCTTTTTGTCTGTGGTGGCCGGGATGGCGGCGTAAACATAGGCGTGGTCATCCATCCGCGCGTCACTTGCCCCCATGTCCTTTAACTCCTGAACCAGCATGGCCCCAAGGGTCTTTTGCTTTTCTGTGCTGGGGATATTCTCCTTTTCCGGCTCGGACATGGTGTCCACGGCAATATACCTAAGAAAACGCTCTAATACGGTTGTCTCCATAACATTCTACCTCCTACTGATTTTCATGATCTGCAAATGTTTTCCTGCCATTTCTCACAGGCCCTTTCCGGCGGCTACCGGTTGGCCAGCTCTTCCATGATCTCCTCCCAGCCCATGCCCTTGTCCGCCATGAGCACCATCATGTGGTATAAAAAGTCGGCGATCTCATACTTGATCTCCTCCGGGTTTGGGTTCTTGGCGGCAATGACGATCTCCGTGGCCTCCTCGCCCAGCTTCTTCAAGATCTTATCCAGCCCCTTGTCAAAGAGATAATTGGTGTAGGACCCTTCCTTTGGGTGTTCCTTCCGGTCCTTGATCACGTCAAATACCTCCTCAAACACGTCCAGAGGATTGGTCTTTTTGTACTCCCGCTCTGTCAGCGTCTTAAAAAAGCAGGACCTTGCCCCGGTATGGCAGGCCGCCCCCACCTGACGCACCTTTGCCAGGATAGTGTCATTGTCGCAGTCTAAGCGCAGGGATTTCACATACTGAAAATGGCCCGAGGTCTCCCCCTTGAGCCACAGGCTCTGACGGCTGCGGCTGTAGTAAGTCATCTTCCCGGTCTTTAAAGTCTCGTCAAACGCCTCCTGGTTCATGTAGGCAACCATCAGCACTTCCGACGTCTTGTAATCCTGGACCACCACCGGGATCAGGCCCTGGGGGTTTAAGGTAAACTCCTCCCACCCGATCTCGCTCTCAAACGTATCCACGGCGATCCCCCGCTTTTTCAGCTCCTGCTTCAGGTTCATGCAGTTGCCCTCATACTCCTCGGGAACCGTCAGGATCACCCCCTGGACCCCGGGGATCCTTAAAAATGACGCCGCAGCCTCGGGGGTGTCCTGGTCGCAGTACACAAACAGAGGTATATGCCGGCGGCCTGACAGGGCCATGCAGATCCCGTCCCTGGAGGAGACAGGATCCTCCTCCTGTCCTGGCCTGCCCTCCTGCCCCTCACAGCAGTCGTACACAATGGCTCCCGAAGCTCCCAGCTGGCCAAATTCCTCCGCCCGCTCCAGATATTGTACTCCGGGAAGCCATACATAGATCTTCTCGCTGCCAAAGCGGCTTGCCCCTTCCTTGATCAGGTCCACATTGTCCTCATTGGACCCGTCCAGAAATACGGCGCCCGCGCCGGCGTAGAGATACTTTTTAATGTCCTCCAGCCGCCTGATACGCCCCCCTGCAAAGATGGGGATGTCCACAGCCCTGGCCGCCTCCTTGATCATCAGGATCGTCCGCTCATGGTCCTCGTCCGTGTCCGACAGATCCCGGATCAGAAGGGCGTCCGCCCCGTTGTCGCTGTAATAGCGGCTTAAAGTCACCACATCATCGCTGAAATACTCCCGGCCCTCATCCAGGATAAGGGCCTGCCCGTCTCTGCACCCAAAACTTGGGATCAATTTTTTATATTCCATATCTGCCATTCCTCCCTGTCAATCCTCAAAGGCCTTTACCGCCTCCGCAAGATCGATCCTGTTTTCATAAAGGGCCTTTCCGATGATGGCCCCCCGGATCCCCTCTTTATGAAGGCGTCTTAGATCCTCCATGGAGGACACCCCTCCTGAGGCGATGATGTCCATGCCTGTGGCCTGTGTCAGAGCTTTGGTGGCCTCCACATTAGGGCCTGACAGCATGCCGTCCCTGGAGATATCCGTGTACACTACATGGAGGATCCCCAGTTTCTTCATCTGCATACAAAGATCTTCGGCCCGCTTCTCGCTGACCTGTCCCCAGCCTTCCACTGCCACCATGCCGTCCTTCGCGTCGATCCCTGCCACAATCCTCTCAGCGCCAAGCTCCTCCACCAGCCGCCCCGCAAACCCCGGCTCCCGCGCGGCCCTGGTGCCGATGATGACACGGCTGACCCCCAGATCCAGCATGTTCTTCGCAGCCTCCAGGCTTCGGATGCCCCCGCCGATCTGCACCGGAACATCCACCGCCTTCACCACGGCCCGGATGGCCTTCTCGTTGACCGATCTGCCGGCCAAAGCGCCGTCTAAATCCACCAGATGGAGAAACGCAGCCCCCTTTGAGACCCAAAGTTTCGCCATGTCCGCCGGGCTGTCTGAGTACACCTTTACCTTGTCAAAAAGTCCCTGGGTCAGACGGACGCACGCTCCGCCCTTCATGTCAATAGCCGGATATAACCGCATAAAAATCCCTCTTTTCTTATGATAAGACTCTATGATAACACTACTTTGAAATAGCGCCGTGGTAATTTCCGCCTGGATCCACCTGGCACTCCCGAAATATGTCTGCCACGGCTGCCAGGTACTCCTCCATCTGCCTGGCTTTCTTGATGCGCTTTCCAGGCTTTTGGCTGTCTTTGAAGGCGTAGATCAGGTAGCACCAAACCTCCTTCATCTTAAGGAGCACCACCTTTGGCCCTGCCTCCCTGAGATAGACCCTGCAGTTGGCCTCGTAGAGGCAGTCGTGAAACTGCCTTAACCGCTCCTTTGCCTTGTCCGGGTCCTTTTCCCCGGATAAAAGCCCAGGGTATGCCACGATCCCCCGACCCATCATCACGGCCGCAAGACCGTCAAATCTGCCTTCCATGTTCTCGATATCCGCTTTTTGAAACAGATCCCCGTTGTAGCACACCGGATTTTTGCTGCGCCCAAAAGCTTGTCCAAAAGCGTCCATGCGGGCCGTATTTTTATAGTAATCCTCCCTGACCCGAGGGTGGATGATCAATTCTTCCATGTGATATTTATTGTAAATGTCCAGAAGTGGCCCAAACTCTTCCGGGTCCTTCATCCCCAGCCTGGTCTTGACGGAGATCTTCATGTCAAGTTCCGAAAAGATCTGGTACAGGCACTGGTCCACCTTCTCCGGATATGCCAGAAATCCGGAGCCCCGCCCTTTTGACACCACGGTCCCGGACGGGCATCCAAGGTTTAGGTTGACCTCCCCGTAGCCCATGGACTTTAAGGTCCTGGCTGTCCTGATAAAGTCCTTCCCGCTGTTTGTCAGAATCTGGGGCACTGTGTACATGCCCTGGTTGTTTTCCGGATCTAAATCCCGCCTTTCCCTGGGCCCCAGTTTCCCCGTCTGGTTGGGGGAGACAAAGGGGGCGAAATATTTATCCATTCCTCCAAAACAGCGATGGTACACACCTCGAAACACATAGCCTGTGATCCCCTCCATGGGGGCCAGGTACCGCCTCATGGCTCCACCGTCAGGTCTGCCGTGCGGTAAGGGACGATCTTTTCTAAGTCCCCGGGCGCCATCTCCACCTGACAGCCGATCCTGCCGCCGCTAAAGCAGAAGGTCTCCCACGCAAGAACGCTCTCGTCTATAGTGGTCAAAAAGAGCTTTTTCATGCCAATGGGGGAACAGCCGCCGTGAATGTACCCGGTCAGAGGCAGCAGATCTTTGGCCTTTATCATGTCAATGGACTTCTCCCCCACTGCTCTGGCCGCCTTCTTAAGGTCCAGCTCCTTTGCCACCGGTATGACAAACACGTAGTTTTTCCCGCTCTTTGCCTGGGTCACCAGGGTCTTGAACACCCTTTTTTCATCCTGCCCCAAAATCCGGGCCACCTCCACCCCGGAAAGGGCCTCCCGGGTTTGATAAAAATGGCTCTTGTAAGGCAGCTTCTTCTTATCCAGAAGACGCGTCACATTGGTCTTCTCCTCTGTCATAGGCATTCACCCTCTCTCCCTTGCGCGAAATCTTTCCATCTGATCTTGACACGTCTATTTTATCGTATTTTCCACATTTGTCAATAAGGGAGCGGACCTGAAAGGTCCGCTCCCTAAACCGGAACATTAAGTTCGTCATATTGATGTCCTTGCTCACAAAACAATAGTCCTTATACTCTATGAGCCGCGTTTTTTCCAGCCAGACGTCCAAAAGTCACGCTACGCCCCGCCGCGGCTCCGGCCAGAAGGTTGGGGTAGCTGGTGGCAAAATATCCGCCGGAACAGTCTCCGGCCACATACAGCCCCTCTATAGGCTTTCCCTCCGGTGTCACGGCGTTCATGTTCGTGTCGATCCGGATGCCGTCCAGAGTGCAGATAAAGTATCCTCCGCTTAAGCGAACTCCCTCAAAAGGAGCTTTCCGCATCTGGGACAGGCGGTAAGCCTCCTTGCCAAAGTCCTCGTCCTTCTGCATGTCATAAAGTTCATTGTACCGGTCCACAGTCGCCTTGAAATTTTCCGCGGGAAGCCCCAGCTTTTCTGCCAGCTCCTGGATGGTGTCCGCAGTGACCACGTACCCGTCCTGGCGATATTGGGTCATAAATTCCCCCTCGTTAAATTCCAGGGGCCACACAGCTTCCGCGCCATTGGCGTGGGGGAACATGCGGCTGCAGCCGTGGCTGTCAAACCGCTCCATGTCCGCAATATAGTCAGCGTCCCAGACCATGGCGTAGGTCATGCCGGGCAGGTTGAATGCATCGTGAAGGATATGATCATAGCACCCGCTCTCATTGGTAAAACGGTTCCCCTCCAGATCCACTTTTAAAAACGGCTGGGATCCCATCCAGAACAATACGCCCCTGGTCTCACACCCCACCTGGTTCGGCATGATCCCCCCGCGGTCAAATAACATGCTGGCGTGAGTCTCGTCCATAGCCGCGCCGGCCCACAGACAAGCCTTGATGCCGTCCCCCTGGCTGCCCGGATAGGAATAATTGATGTTGATCATCTTCGTGGTCTCCGGCTGCAGAGCCCCAAGCATCTCCTTGTTTAAGCTGTAACCACCGCTGCAGACAATGACGCCCTTGGAAGCGTTGTAGCGGACAAATCCCCCTTCCACGGAGGCGTAGAGGCCGGTGACTGTATCCCCCTCCTTGATCAGTTCCACCATGGCGGTGTCATAGTGGATCTCCAGGCCCAGCCCTGCGGCATACTCTTTCACCACCTTGGAGGTAACGCCTTCCTCTCCTCCGGTGGCGCTCATCTGCACGGAATGGCCCACATCATAGACAGGATAGCGGACATCTCTGGAGTGGTCGTCCACCTCATGGAGAAAAGGTATGCCGGCTTTTTCCAAAAGATCCGCGTACCAGTCAATGGCCTCCCCGGAATGGTCCGCCCAGACCTTGTACAGTCTCTGGTCCCCGTAGCCGTTGCTCTGGCGGTACAGCTCCGTGATCACATCGAATTTGTCCGGGTTATCGTTGTTGGCGATCTGCTGCTTGCTGCCTATGGCGCCCAAAGTATCCCGGATGCCGGAACCGCCGAAAGCCTCGCCGAATTTTTCGATGAGAATGGTCTTGGCGCCCTCCTCCACGGCGGCGCAGGCGGCAAACAGACCGGCAGTGCCGCTGCCTACTACCAGGACTTCTGTGTCATAGGTTTTTATCACCTGGCTCTCTTCAATGACCGGAGCTTCCCCCAGCCAGCCGCTGCCAAAAACGTACCCCTGGCTGCTTTCAGTCTCCTCTGCCTTTGTCTCGTCAGCCGGTGAAGCTGATGTCTCCAAAGCCTCGGTCTGGGCCGCGGCGCTCTCTGTCTCTGTTTCCTGGGTTGCGGCTTGTGTTGTGCCCGTATCCCCGGCCTGTGAACCACAGGCCCCTAAAATGCCAGCCGCTGCCATACTCAAAGCCCCTGCGGCCGTCCCTCTCAGAAAATCTCTTCGGGAAATCTCTTTTTTCTTCATTGTTTTCTTCATTGTGCTCCCTCCCCTGATTTGTATCGATATTTTACAGCCTTATCTTACCATCTTTACAGGATCGCAAAAAGTAGATATAATCAGTACATAAACGCAAGAAAAACCTGCATTTTACATAAGGAGGACCATGGACATCACGCAACTTCGCTATTTTCTCGCCACGGCGGAAACTCTCAATTACACAAAAGCGGCCAAACAGCTGTATATCTCCCGTCAGGCTCTCCGCCAGGCCCTGTCGGTCCTGGAACATGAATTTGAAACTCCCTTGTTTATAAACCGCCGCAACAAGCTGTCCCTGACCGCGGCAGGGGAATACCTGCGGACGGCGGGGACGGAGGCAGTGGAAAGCTTTGACAGGGCCTGTCAGGGGATGAAGCGTTTTACTGCACAGGAGACAGTTCTCACCCTGGCCCTGTCAAAAAGCTTATTTCCTTTTATGATCCCGGACCTGGACCAGCTTTTAAAACGGCTCCAGGCCAGGTATCCGGCCTTCTGCTTAAAGGTCCTGCCCATGTCCAACGACGAAGCTATAGAGACCGTGAACCTTGGACAGGCTGACTGGGGCCTTATCATCCAGATGCCCTGCTCCCGCCCCGGACTCACCATGGAGGTTCTGACCTCCTATGACGCTGTCATCAGCTGTCAGGAGTGTGAGCTTTTGCCCCCGGGACCGATGGGCCCAAAGGACCTGGAAGGAAAGCTGTGTATTGGCATGGGCAGCCTTGAAAAGACCTTGCGCCCTTTTTACGATGCCTGCCTAAAGGAGGGCGTTCAATTATGGTTCGAGGTAGTTCCCGACACCATCGACGCGTTTTACCAGATGGTCCACAACCACGTCTTTGTTTTTGACATCCTGAAAGAGGACACCCCTTTCTATGAACAGGGAGAGTTTCGCAGACTGGAGGGATACTCCTGGGAGGTGGGGCTTCTTCGCCGGGAAACTTCCGGCCAGAAGGAGGCAAAACTGCTGTTTGGCCGCTTTTTTAAGGAGGAATTTGACAGGCTGAGAGCAGAAAAGCAGGCCTAAGCCTGCTCTTTCCCTGACAGACGCCAAACCGCGGCGCTGAACAGAAACATGCCCACACAGGGGATGATGTTGGAGGCCATACCGGCCCAGATGCCGAACCGCTCCGCGATAACGCCGATGATCCAGGGCATGAGGATAGCCCCGCTGCTGGCGGCAGGCAGCATGATTCCCATGCTGGCAACGCTGGTCATCTTCCCGGCGCTTGCCACCGCCGTGGGGTTCATGCCAGCCATGGCAAAGGCGAAGGCGAACAGAAGGACAATGGCCGTCATCTGGCTGCCTGCCATCATCAGCCCTATGTAAAAGACGATGCAGAAGATCCCCATGGCCATCATGGCTTTGTAGGCGTTTTTCAGAGGGATCACAAAGGCGATGAGCATCCGGGCTATTAAGGTGGCGCTCCACATGACGGTCACCGTGTAAGCGCTCAGCGCCCCGGACAGAAGGCCGCTGCCTTTAAAATACGTCACCAGCCACCCGGTAACACTGGTCTCCGCCGCGTTTTGGCAGAACAAAAGGCCTGTCAAAAGCCAAAACTTCCGGCTTCGCAAAAATCCCCAATCCGTCCCCTTTCTTCCCTTCTTTCCCGCCTCTTTCACCGGCACGGCCAGAAAAGCCGCCCACACCGAAAGTCCGCACAGGGCCAGAACCGTCATCACAAGCCAGTCCCCGCCCTTTAAGGCCCCGGCTATGACAAAGGGACACAGCAAGGCCCCCATAGCATAGCACGCGTGCATGACGTTCATGCCCTTGGTCCTGTCTTTCGAATTATCCCCCACCAGAATGGTGCAGCAGTTCAGCGTGCTTCCCTTGGCAATGCCCACGATAAAAAAGGCTGCCAAAAGAGCCCACAGCCGCCCGGACAGGGTCATCACCCCATACCCAAGGGCATACCCGCTGGTCAATATCACCATGGTTCGCTTCATGCCGATCTTCCCGGGCAGGATTCCCGCCAAAAAACCGGCGATCAGATTGCCGATGCTCATCATAGACAGAAGGGTTCCCGTCATACTGTAGGCAAACCCGTACTTTTCCTGCAGAAGGCTCACCACCACCCCGCCGCTGATCACACAGATCCCGCTGACAAAAAAGGTGGCCAGGCCTGTATTTCGCTGTATCTTCCTGCTGTGTTCCATAATATTGACTCCTTCGAGTGTTTGTAGCCCAGGTTATCTCAGACCCAGCCATTTTCTTATTGGCTGCCCTAGAGCGTGTCTGAAAATTCATTCCCGCCATCTGTACGCCCCACTTTGCGGTAT
>CAJUFP010000109.1 GCA_910585645.1 uncultured Hungatella sp.
CCCGGACAGGACCATCCTTCCCTTCTCTGACTGGCATCACGACTACCCTCGCCCCATCCTCACTCAATTATACACCCAAAATTAAAGTTCCAGTTTATCCGGGCTAGGGGATTGACAGAGAGTATTCGTTTATGATGAAATTATATGGTGAAGAGGTTCTGCGCCGGATCGCGCCGGAAGGTTTTGCGGCGTTTGAGGGATGCGGGCCTTGGAGCGGAATGGAGGTTGTTATGGAGCGTTATATGGCGCATCTTTTGAGAGGGGCCCAGATTCGGACCAGACAGTTTTTGGATATGCAGGTGAGGGATAAGGACAGCGTTCAGTATGGAGGGATCCGGGGGGATATCTGGGAGGCGAAGCCTACGATCTACGGGCTGGCTACAGCGGCGGCGGTGTGGCTTAACGGGGATAGTGAACTGTTTCATGACCGGAGATTGTATGAGGCTATGGAACTGGGCCTGGATTTTGTGGCCAGGACTCAGAGGGAGGACGGAAGTTTTGATTACCCTTCCTGCAATTTTAAGTCGGGGGCAGACACGGCGTTTTGTTTTAAGAGGCTGTTTGGGGCTTACAGGCTTTTGGAGCTGTATAATGAAGGAGATCTGCCGGAGATAGGAAGTCTTAAGGGGAAATATCTGGCGGTGATGCGAAAGGCGCTTAAGTTTATCCGGCAGGGTGGTTTTCATACGCCTAATCACCGGTGGGGGATCGGGGCGGCTCTGTTGCAGGGCGCGGAGCTTTTTGCGGGGGAGGAGGAGTTTGCCCGGAGCTTGCGGGAGCGGGCGGGGCAGTATCTGGCCGAGGGCATTGACGGGGATGAGTACGGGGAGTACGCGGAGCGGTCCACAGGCAATTACAACGCGGTGGTGAACAATGCCATGATGGCCATGTTTGAGGCCACAGGCAATGAGGAGTTTTTGGGGTATGTCAGGCGGAACCTGAATATGATGCTGACGTATATTGACCCGGACGACACGATTTTTACCCAGAATTCCACCAGACAGGACAGAGGAAAGCAGGAGTTTGCGGACAAGTATTTTTATCAGTACCTCTATCTGTGCAGCAGGGAGGATCAGCCTGCGTTTGACGGGGCGGCCCACAAGATCATAAAGGATAATATGGAGCGGGGCGGCCTGGCTCCTGACTGCCTGCATATTGTTATGGCCCATAAGGAGATGATGAGTCATAGGTTTACCCATTATGGGTTTCTGGATGAGTACCGGAGCTTTTATCCCAATTCCGGTGTGCTTCGGGTGAAGAGGCCGGGATTTACCTACACGGTCATGAGGGGCAAGACGGCCTTTCTCTATGTGAAGCGGGGAGATCTGATGGTTCATGTGAAGCTGGGGGAGAGTTACTGCGATATCAGGAATTTTGTCCCAGAGGAGATCACGGTGGAGAAGCGGACAGAGACGGGACCGAGGACGGGATCACGGTTGGAGAAGCCGGAGGCGAAGCGGCAGGCGGCAGGAGCGACGTCGGAGATGTCAGAGAAGCGGCAGGCGGCAGGAGCGACGCCGGAGATGGTGGAAAAGCAACAGGCAGCAGAGCCAGAGATGGAGGTGATGCGGCAGGCTGGAGAGGCCCAGGGGAAGCAGACAGGGGAACCGGCCGGGTACTGCTGCAGGCTGAGGGCCGGGGCAGACGGGTGGTATTATCTGCCTTTTAAGGAGTCGCCGGGGACCTCCGATTGGTGGAAGATGGATCATGGAAAGCGGGAGAAGCTGATTAACAGCCATCTGGACACGGAGGTGGTTATTGACGAGCTGGAGGACGGGCTGGAGCTGACGATAAAAGCGGACGGGCTGGACCGGCTGCCGCTGCGGCTGGAGGTGTGCGTTCCCGCGGGAGCGGTGGTGGAACATTCGTCTTTCTGGCTGAAAGCCGGGGCTGGGGAGGCCATGATCCTGCGGGACGGGTATGTGACTGTCAGAGACAGAGGCAAGGGGATGGTCATGGGACCTGGGTTTGGGGAGCATGAATTTCAGGGCCATTATTCGGGGGAGGAGATCAATGCCTTCGGGTATACCATTTACTGCAACGGCTATACGCCTTTGGAGAAACATGTTCAGATCCGGATGACGGATTGAGACATCGAAAATCAGAAAAGAGAGGGGAAAGTGGAACAGATGGCAGAGAATAACCGGGAATACTATGTGGGGATCGATCTGGGCGGGACAAATATCGCGGCAGGGGTGACGGACAAGAATCATAAGCTTTTGTTTGAACATTCGGTTCCAACAGGTCTGCCAAGGCCTGCCGGTGAACTGGCCCGGGCTGTCTTTGATATGGTAAAGGATATGCTAAAAGACCATGGAATGGATCTTAAGGATGTGAAACGCGCGGGAATCGGTATTCCGGGGACAGTCAACCAGGAGACAGGCATGGTGGAGTACGCCAATAATTTCGGTTTTGATCATGTGCCTTTTGTAACCATGGTCCAGGAGCTGTTTCCGTGTCCGGTATTTGCGGAGAACGACGCCAAGGCGGCCGCGTGGGGAGAATATCTGGCAGGCGCCGGACAGGGAAGCAGCTCTATGGTGATGGTGACTCTGGGAACAGGCGTTGGCGGCGGGATCATTTTGGGCGGCCGGCTTTTGGCAGGGTACAATCTGGCAGCCGGGGAGATTGGCCACATGGTCATCAGAGAGGATGGAAACCTTTGCAGCTGCGGGAGGAGAGGGTGCCTGGAAGCTTATGCTTCGGCTTCTGCCCTGGTGAAGGCTGCCAGAGAGGCGGCAAAAAGGCAGTCGGATTCTCTCCTTAATTATCTGTGCGGGGAAGATCCGGATAAGATGAACGGAAGGATGGTGTTCCAGGCGGCAAAGGCAATGGATCCGGCGGCTGTCCAGGTGATGGATGCGTTTGTGGATCACCTGGCTGTGGGCGTGGCCAATATCATCAACATCATTCAGCCGGAGGTTCTGTGTGTTGGAGGCGGATTGAGCGGCGCGGGGGATCAGCTTTTGGAGCCTTTGAGGGAAAGGACGGCGCCTTTGGTGTATTCCAGAAGCTCCCGGAAGAATGCCAGGATCGTGGCGGCGGCCCTGGGAAATGAAGCCGGGATCATAGGGGCCGCGGGGCTTTGGGAGATGTGCGAAGGGTTGTAGGAGTAACACAAGGCAGTCATAGATTCCAAGGAGCTGTGTCATGGAAGGCAAAGCTCCTTGGGATCTATTTTTTGGTGCGCGAAAGAATGAATTGTGTTTTGGGGGATAATTCGCTATACTAAAGGGGAGATGGGAAGCCGGGGCAGCGGATTTGGAAGGGAGCAGAGGTATGGCAAAGACCATAGGGATCGGGAATCAGGATTATGGGGTGATACGGAGAGAGGGATATTTTTATATTGATAAGACCCATTTTATCAGGGCGTGGTGGGAGGAAGGCGACCAGGTAACCCTTATCACCCGGCCAAGAAGATTTGGGAAGACTTTGACCATGAGCATGGTGGAGGCGTTTTTTTCTGTGAGGTACGCGGGGAGAGGCGAACTGTTTCAGGGGCTGAAAATTTGGGAGAGTGAGAAGTTCAGGAATCTGCAGGGGACTTATCCGGTTCTTTTTATCAGTTTTGCGGATGTGAAGGAGAACTCCTTTGAGCAGGCCAGGAAAAAGATATGCAGGATCGTGAAAGAATTGTACAGCCAATACCGTTTCCTTTTGGATGGGGAGCTGCTGGGTGAAAGTGAGAAGCAGGATTTTCAGAATGTTTCGGTTGATATGGAGGATTATGAGGTCTCAGGAGCCATAAGAGCGCTGGCAGGATACCTTTTCCGCTATTACGGCAAAAGGGTGATCATCCTTCTGGATGAGTATGATACGCCGATGCAGGAGGCCTATGTAAACGGGTATTGGGAGGAGTTAGTGTCTTTTACCCGTAATCTGTTCAATGCCACCTTTAAGACCAATCCTTATCTGGAGCGTGGGATTATGACCGGGATTACAAGAGTGAGTAAAGAGTCTATCTTTTCGGATCTGAACAATCTGGAGGTGGTGACTACGACTTCGGAGAAATACGGGGACTGTTTTGGATTTACGGAGGAGGAGGTTTTTGAGTCTCTTGATGAATACGGTTTGTCTGATCGAAAGGAGGAGGTTAAAAGCTGGTACGACGGGTTCACGTTCGGGAACCGGACAGATATCTACAATCCCTGGTCTATCTTAAATTATCTGGATAAAAGGAAGGTGGCGCCTTACTGGGCCAATTCCAGTTCCAACAGTCTGGTGGGAAAACTGATCCGTGAGGGCGGAAAGAGGATTAAGCAGGAGTTTGAGGAGCTGATGCAGGGGAAGATCCTGGAGCTTGAGATTGATGAACAGATCGTGTATGATCAGCTGGATGTGAAGCGAAACGGCATTTGGAGTCTGCTGCTGGCCAGCGGCTATCTGAAAGTGGCAGGGACAGAGTTTGTGGAGCGGACAGGGAGGTGGAATTACCGCCTGAGCCTGACCAACCGGGAAGTGAGCCTGATGTTTGAGACCATGGTGCATGAGTGGTTTGCCAGGACGGATGACGATTACAATGACTTTATCAAGGCATTGCTGCTTGGCGATGTAAAGGCCATGAATACTTACATGAATAAAGTGGCCCTGAGTACGTTCAGCTATTTTGACACAGGGAAGAATCCGTCCGGAGAGGAGCCGGAGCGTTTCTACCACGGTTTTGTTCTGGGTTTGATGGTGGAGCTTGCGGACCGGTATGTCCTGACCTCCAACCGTGAGAGCGGGTTTGGGAGGTACGATGTGATGCTGGAGCCAAGGAGGCGGGAGGACGACGGGATTCTATTGGAGTTTAAGGTGCAGGATGAAGATGAGGAGAGGGAGCTTTGGGATACGGTGAAGGCGGCTCTGGATCAGATTGACAGGCAAAAGTATGAGAGCGTGCTGACGGAAAAGGGAGTGCCAAAGGAAAAGATACGGAAGTACGGGTTTGCTTTTCGGGGGAAGACGGTGCTGATCGGCGGGAGGTAGAAGGGCAGAGACAGCGATTGGAAATAGGATTTACGGTTTAAACTGCGGGGGAGAAAGGAAGCAGAGGTATGGCAAAGACCATAGGGATCGGGAATCAGGATTATGGGGTGATACGGAGAGAGGGATATTTTTATATTGATAAGACCCATTTTATCAGGGCGTGGTGGGAGGAAGGCGACCAGGTAACCCTTATCACCCGGCCAAGAAGATTTGGGAAGACTTTGACCATGAGCATGGTGGAGGCGTTTTTTTCTGTGAGGTACGCGGGGAGAGGCGAACTGTTTCAGGGGCTGAAAATTTGGGAGAGTGAGAAGTTCAGGAATCTGCAGGGGACTTATCCGGTTCTTTTTATCAGTTTTGCGGATGTGAAGGAGAACTCCTTTGAGCAGGCCAGGAAAAAGATATGCAGGATCGTGAAAGAATTGTACAGCCAATACCGTTTCCTTTTGGATGGGGAGCTGCTGGGTGAAAGTGAGAAGCAGGATTTTCAGAATGTTTCGGTTGATATGGAGGATTATGAGGTCTCAGGAGCCATAAGAGCGCTGGCAGGATACCTTTTCCGCTATTACGGCAAAAGGGTGATCATCCTTCTGGATGAGTATGATACGCCGATGCAGGAGGCCTATGTAAACGGGTATTGGGAGGAGTTAGTGTCTTTTACCCGTAATCTGTTCAATGCCACCTTTAAGACCAATCCTTATCTGGAGCGTGGGATTATGACCGGGATTACAAGAGTGAGTAAAGAGTCTATCTTTTCGGATCTGAACAATCTGGAGGTGGTGACTACGACTTCGGAGAAATACGGGGACTGTTTTGGATTTACGGAGGAGGAGGTTTTTGAGTCTCTTGATGAATACGGTTTGTCTGATCGAAAGGAGGAGGTTAAAAGCTGGTACGACGGGTTCACGTTCGGGAACCGGACAGATATCTACAATCCCTGGTCTATCTTAAATTATCTGGATAAAAGGAAGGTGGCGCCTTACTGGGCCAATTCCAGTTCCAACAGTCTGGTGGGAAAACTGATCCGTGAGGGCGGAAAGAGGATTAAGCAGGAGTTTGAGGAGCTGATGCAGGGGAAGATCCTGGAGCTTGAGATTGATGAACAGATCGTGTATGATCAGCTGGATGTGAAGCGAAACGGCATTTGGAGTCTGCTGCTGGCCAGCGGCTATCTGAAAGTGGCAGGGACAGAGTTTGTGGAGCGGACAGGGAGGTGGAATTACCGCCTGAGCCTGACCAACCGGGAAGTGAGCCTGATGTTTGAGACCATGGTGCATGAGTGGTTTGCCAGGACGGATGACGATTACAATGACTTTATCAAGGCATTGCTGCTTGGCGATGTAAAGGCCATGAATACTTACATGAATAAAGTGGCCCTGAGTACGTTCAGCTATTTTGACACAGGGAAGAATCCGTCCGGAGAGGAGCCGGAGCGTTTCTACCACGGTTTTGTTCTGGGTTTGATGGTGGAGCTTGCGGACCGGTATGTCCTGACCTCCAACCGTGAGAGCGGGTTTGGGAGGTACGATGTGATGCTGGAGCCAAGGAGGCGGGAGGACGACGGGATTCTATTGGAGTTTAAGGTGCAGGATGAAGATGAGGAGAGGGAGCTTTGGGATACGGTGAAGGCGGCTCTGGATCAGATTGACAGGCAAAAGTATGAGAGCGTGCTGACGGAAAAGGGAGTGCCAAAGGAAAAGATACGGAAGTACGGGTTTGCTTTTCGGGGGAAGACGGTGCTGATCGGCGGGAGGTAGAAGGGCAGAGACAGCGATTGGAAATAGGATTTACGGTTTAAACTGCGGGGGAGAAAGGAAGCAGAGGTATGGCAAAGACCATAGGGATCGGGAATCAGGATTATGGGGTGATACGGAGAGAGGGATATTTTTATATTGATAAGACCCATTTTATCAGGGCGTGGTGGGAGGAAGGCGACCAGGTAACCCTTATCACCCGGCCAAGAAGATTTGGGAAGACTTTGACCATGAGCATGGTGGAGGCGTTTTTTTCTGTGAGGTACGCGGGGAGAGGCGAACTGTTTCAGGGGCTGAAAATTTGGGAGAGTGAGAAGTTCAGGAATCTGCAGGGGACTTATCCGGTTCTTTTTATCAGTTTTGCGGATGTGAAGGAGAACTCCTTTGAGCAGGCCAGGAAAAAGATATGCAGGATCGTGAAAGAATTGTACAGCCAATACCGTTTCCTTTTGGATGGGGAGCTGCTGGGTGAAAGTGAGAAGCAGGATTTTCAGAATGTTTCGGTTGATATGGAGGATTATGAGGTCTCAGGAGCCATAAGAGCGCTGGCAGGATACCTTTTCCGCTATTACGGCAAAAGGGTGATCATCCTTCTGGATGAGTATGATACGCCGATGCAGGAGGCCTATGTAAACGGGTATTGGGAGGAGTTAGTGTCTTTTACCCGTAATCTGTTCAATGCCACCTTTAAGACCAATCCTTATCTGGAGCGTGGGATTATGACCGGGATTACAAGAGTGAGTAAAGAGTCTATCTTTTCGGATCTGAACAATCTGGAGGTGGTGACTACGACTTCGGAGAAATACGGGGACTGTTTTGGATTTACGGAGGAGGAGGTTTTTGAGTCTCTTGATGAATACGGTTTGTCTGATCGAAAGGAGGAGGTTAAAAGCTGGTACGACGGGTTCACGTTCGGGAACCGGACAGATATCTACAATCCCTGGTCTATCTTAAATTATCTGGATAAAAGGAAGGTGGCGCCTTACTGGGCCAATTCCAGTTCCAACAGTCTGGTGGGAAAACTGATCCGTGAGGGCGGAAAGAGGATTAAGCAGGAGTTTGAGGAGCTGATGCAGGGGAAGATCCTGGAGCTTGAGATTGATGAACAGATCGTGTATGATCAGCTGGATGTGAAGCGAAACGGCATTTGGAGTCTGCTGCTGGCCAGCGGCTATCTGAAAGTGGCAGGGACAGAGTTTGTGGAGCGGACAGGGAGGTGGAATTACCGCCTGAGCCTGACCAACCGGGAAGTGAGCCTGATGTTTGAGACCATGGTGCATGAGTGGTTTGCCAGGACGGATGACGATTACAATGACTTTATCAAGGCATTGCTGCTTGGCGATGTAAAGGCCATGAATACTTACATGAATAAAGTGGCCCTGAGTACGTTCAGCTATTTTGACACAGGGAAGAATCCGTCCGGAGAGGAGCCGGAGCGTTTCTACCACGGTTTTGTTCTGGGTTTGATGGTGGAGCTTGCGGACCGGTATGTCCTGACCTCCAACCGTGAGAGCGGGTTTGGGAGGTACGATGTGATGCTGGAGCCAAGGAGGCGGGAGGACGACGGGATTCTATTGGAGTTTAAGGTGCAGGATGAAGATGAGGAGAGGGAGCTTTGGGATACGGTGAAGGCGGCTCTGGATCAGATTGACAGGCAAAAGTATGAGAGCGTGCTGACGGAAAAGGGAGTGCCAAAGGAAAAGATACGGAAGTACGGGTTTGCTTTTCGGGGGAAGACGGTGCTGATCGGCGGGAGATAGAAGGGCAGAGACAGAACAGGCTGGCAGATGGGGCGGGGGCTTAGGTTCTGCCGTATATGGGAAAGGATGGCAAAGACATGAGCGGTGAGGGGCTGAAAGATACGGTGATTCGGGAGACTTGGAGGTCTCCTCTGGGGGAGAGTCTGACGTTTCGGGCAGCGGGGCCTGAGGATCTGGATCTTTTAACAGAGACGCGGATACAGGTGCTGCGGGCGGCCAACGGGTTGGGGGAGGAGGAAGATCTGAGTTTTGTGAGCCGTATGTCCAGGGAATATTACGAAAAGGCTTTGGAGGACGGCAGCCACAGGGCGTATCTGGTCTTTGACGGTTCCGCGTTTGCGGGGGCCGGAGGGGTCAGCTATTACAGGGTCATGCCAACGGTTCACAATCCCACCGGGTGGAAGGCTTACATCATGAATATGTATACCGCCCCGAAGTACCGGAGAAGAGGGATCGCCACAAAGACTCTTGATCTGCTGGTCGGGGACGCAAAGAGCAGGGGGATCTGTCATATTTCCCTGGAGGCGACGGATGAGGGGCGATTCCTCTATAAGCGGTACGGGTTTGTACCCATGGAGTCGGAGATGGAGCTGCAATTCGCGGGCAATGACAGTTAGTCCGGGCGCCGGATGGGCAAAAATACAACTCAAAAACAGGAATCACTTGTAAAAAGGGGGAGAACGGATGGAAATGAGGCGGCGGAGACTGTCCGGCAGGGATGGACAGGGCGTATGGGAGAATCCGGATTTTGTCAGGAGAGGGGCCGCCTTTGGGACGGTCAGGCTGGTACTGTGGACCGTGTTTTTGTCCTGCATAGTCAATGGCTGCCTGTGGATTTCTTTCCACGGGGTTCCCCTTTGGGGGCTGCCGGACAAAGATAAGGTGGAGAGTGTCGCGATCCTGTGGGGGGAAGAGGAGCGGGTGGTTGAGGACCGGGAGCAGGTGGAGTTGGCGGTAAAGGCGGCGGGGCTTTTGAATTACCGGATTTTTGGGAAGGCGGAGGGAACTCCTGCCATGAAAGTGATCTACCGCATGAAAGGCGGGGGTGAGATCACGGTGGAGGCAAACCGCTTCGGGGTGTGGTGGAGAGGCAGGTCCCATGGGCTGAAGGAGGAGGGGATGTTTGTGGATATTCTGGGTGGATTGTTTTTTGAACCGGAAGAAAGGTGAGGGCAAGAAGAAAGGTGAGGGAATGGGGGACGCTGGGTGGGATGACCGATCAGGGATCGTTTCAGCCGGATTGCCGGGTTTTTGAAGGAATGGTGCAGGGAACCGGTTTTGAGAAGAGGGACAAAGGAGGAGATAAGTCATGGAGCGTGAGAGAGGAGCCGGGGCGGGTGGATCCCGGTTTGCGGGAAATGCAGCGGCTGTATTTACCATCATTATCTGGGGGACAACCTTTATCTCCACCAAAGTGCTGCTGGTGGATTTTAAGCCTGTGGAGATTCTGTTTTTCCGTTTTGTCATGGGGTACGGAGCCCTGCTTTTAGCCTGTCCCCACAGGCTGAAAAACGTCAGCGCCGGACAAGAGATGACCTTTGCCCTGGCGGGGCTGTGCGGAATTTGTCTGTATTACCTGCTGGAAAATGTGGCCTTAACCTGTACCATGGCCTCCAATGTGGGGGTCATCATATCCATTGCCCCCATGTTTACAGCCATCTTGTCCCGGCTGATTCCGGACAAAACCGGGGGAGCGGGGGATAAGCTGGGAGCCGGTTTTTTTCTGGGATTTGGGGTGGCGATGGCGGGAATCGCCCTGATGAGTTTTCACGGGGCCGGGATGCAGTTTCGCCCTGTGGGGGATCTGCTGGCGGTCCTTGCGGCTTTTGTGTGGGGGTGCTACTCCGTATTGTCTAAGAAGATCAGCGCTTTTGGCTGTCCGATTCTTCTCACCACCCGAAGGACATTTTTCTATGGAATCCTTTTTATGCTGCCGGCCCTGGGGCTGTTTCACTTTGAGCCCGGGCTCTGGCGGTTTAAGGATGTGACCTGTGTGCTGAACATGGTCTACCTTGGCCTGGGGGCGTCGGCCATGTGCTTTGTCACGTGGAATATTGCGGTATGCGCCTTGGGGGCGGTGAGAACCAGCGTTTACATCTACATGGTGCCTGTGATCACGGTTGTCACATCCGCGGTGATCTTAAAGGAGCCGGTTACCTGGGTTTCGGCTTTGGGGATGGCCCTGGCGGTGGCAGGGCTTTTTCTTTCGGAGTATGGAGGGAAGGGCAGGAGCGTGAAGAAAAGGTGACAGGAGCGGTTTTAACTGCACAGAGATGAGAGGAGAGAAAAGGATGAAAATGTCCGAACATACGCCTGTATCCCCAAATTCCGGTGCCAGGGGGACTGACTTGACGGTGATCCCGGGGATAGGGGACAATATGGCCCGGCACCTGAACAACATCGGAATCTTTTACGTGGAGGATCTGGTGGGGAAGGACCCGGAGGAGCTGTATCGGAAAGATTGCGTGGAAAAGGGGTACCAGGACGACAGATGTGTGCTATATGTGTTCCGCTGCGCCGTGTATTTTGCGGAGAATAAGGAGCGGGAGAGGGAAAAACTGAAATGGTGGTACTGGAAGGACAGGGAGTACCCGGAGAGAAGGGATGACGGGGAGTGATTGTGACAGTATGGTAAAGGTGGCTGTTTTAACGCTTAGATTGTATGCGCCGTGGGTCCATTCGCTGAAGGAAAAGCGGATGGAGGTGAAGAGCCTTACGGCAAAGATCCGGAATAAGTTTCATGTGTCTATTGGGGAGACGGGGGATCAGGATGTTCACCAGTCCATTGTCATCAGCGCGGCGGCTATTGTGGCCCACAGCGCTCAGGGGGACAGCGTTATGGATGAGATCGTCCGCTTTGTGGAGCAGAGTACAGAGGCGGAGATCGTGGATGAGCAGAGGGAGATGCGGTAGGAGATTGGCGGAGGCAGGTTTGCAGGGTTACATTTGGGCAGGAGAAGTGAGAGTGAGGAGAAAATTTATATGGAGACGATTATCATTGTGCTGAATCCGGGGAAGATGGAGAATCCGGATCTGGACCTGCGGTATACGATTCCGGACCGGATTGAGGAGGTGACGGAAAAGGCTGTGGAGGATAACGGGTACGATTATATTGACGGGGAGGAGGGGCAGCCGGGGCCTCTTCTGGGAATCTGGCTGAAGACGGAATCAGCAGCAGAGCAGTGGCCGGTCATTGTCCGGCTGTTTGGGGAGGAGACTTTTGCGGGAAATCATCTGCTGGAGGCGGCAGAGATCTATATTTCCCCAAATGATACGGAGGAGATGGAAAACTGTGTCCGGGTATATCCGGACACAGGAGGGTTAGGCGATTAGGAGGAAGCTATGAGAAGAAAAGACAGAGAGATCACGGATTTTCAGGAGATCATTGAGATCATCAAAAAATGCGATGTGTGCAGGATCGCGCTGAACGACGAAGGGTTTCCCTACATCGTCCCCTTAAATTTCGGGCTGGACGTGGAGGGGGAGCAGGTGTATTTTTATTTCCACGCGGCTATGGAGGGGAAGAAGCTGGATCT
Organism: uncultured Hungatella sp.; assembly: GCA_910585645.1. Classification (GTDB taxonomy): domain Bacteria; phylum Bacillota; class Clostridia; order Lachnospirales; family Lachnospiraceae; genus UBA3402. The sequence continues at coordinate 12,019 of CAJUFP010000109.1, forward strand.
GATCGCACGGGATAACCGGGCGACTTTTGAGATGGACTGCGACCACAGGTTTATCCTCTATGAGGAGCGGATGAGCTGTACCATGGGGTACGCAAGCGTTATTGGCCACGGGTATATAGAGACCGTGGCGGATGAGGACAAGTATGAGGCATTGAAGATCCTGATGAGGCAGTACCACGCGGAGGATTTTAAGTTTAATACGGATATGATGAAGGTGACCAGGGTTCTCAGAATGAGGGTTACGGATATGGTGGGGAAGAGGAGAGATAATATTCATTAAAGGGGAAGCGGGCAATGGAGATTAAGATAGAGCCAATAGACGGGGATTTCTCCGTGTGCAAGGTGCGGGATTTTTCCCAGGTGAATCTTGAGGCAGAGTATTGTTTTATCGGGAAGACCGATGAGGAGAAGTCTCTGGTCTGTCTGACAGAGGATGTGCCGGAAAATGTGACGGTTCGGGACGACGGGTGGAGGGCGTTTCGGATATGGGGGGTGTTGGATTTCTCCCTGATCGGGATACTGTCCCGGATATCGGCGGTGCTGGCGGACAGCGGGATCGGGATTTTTGCCCTGTCCACCTACAACACGGACTATATCCTGACGAAAAGGGACAACCGGGAAAGGGCTTTGCAGGCTCTTAAGAAGGCGGGATATGAGGTGGAGTGAGAGGAGAAGGGCAGGCGTTTTTTTGGTTTATGGGTTTGGCAGAGCGGGGCTTTCGAGGACGGCTGTGTGGGATCTGGCGGATCCGGCGGGCGTTTATTGGCCTGGAAATGGAAAAAGGGTGACTGTGTATGGGATGTTTGGGCAGGATGGGGGATGAGGGCGCGGTGATGGAGACAAGGGACCTTATTCTCAGGAAAGCGGTTTATGAGGATTGGAAATCCATGTATTTAAATGTCTGGTCAAGGCCGGAGACGGCCAGATATATGGTCTGGAAGGTGACGGCTGATGAGGAGGGTGCCAGGGAGCGGATAGAGAGGACCATTGCCTGGCAGAAGACCCATGATGTTTGGCTGGTGTGCGTAAAGGGCAGCGGGGAGGCGGTTGGTTTCTGCGGTGTGGAACGGCTGGGGCCTGACAGTTACGGGGAGACGGGGATTGCCCTGGGGCCGGAGTATGTGGGCAGAGGCTACGGGAGACAGGTGCTGCTGCGGCTGATGGAATACTGCAGGTCTCTGGGCGGGTCGGAGTTTTTCTATTCCACCCGGGCGGCCAATGAGGCTTCAAGGGCGCTGGCCTTGTGCTGCGGATTGGTCTGTCAGCGTTTGGAGCAGAGGATAGATCCCAGGAACGGGGAGGTTTATGAGACGGAGATTTACAGAAAGGATTTGACCTGTAATGACCTGTGAGCGGGCAAAGGAGAAGTTTGCCAGAAGGAAATTTTGTATTTGACAGTATACAATCCGTCGGAGGAGTTTGGAAGCCTTGCAGAGAGGATTGCCTGGTCGGAGGGGCTGTTTTGGAGGAAGGGGGAGGCGTAGGGCTTTCGCGTGACGGCGATATTTGCGGAGGTGTAAAAAGACGGGGAGCAGGGAATTTGAAAATTGGATTTTGGCATTGGGGCGGGCAGAGAACAGAAGGAGCGTGGGATTATGAGGATGGAACCTGTAAAGGTCAAAGACAGGCTGGGGCGGGATGTGATATTGCGCAGCGCGGAGGAAGGGGACGGGGGTGATCTGATCCGGTTTATGAAGGTCACGGCAGGGGAGACGGAGTTTCTCATAAGGGAGCCGGAGGAATTTCAGATGAGCCTGGAGGAGGAGCGGCAGTTTATAAGGTCCTGCATGGAGAACCCGGGGGCGCTGATGCTCCTTGGATTTGTGGACAACCGCCATGTGGGAAATTGTTCCGTGATGGGCATTGGGCCTTACAGGCGGTACGGCCACCGCTGCCAGATGGCTGTGGCCCTTTATAAGGAGTATTGGGGAGCCGGGATCGGAAAGCTGATGATGGAAAAGGCCCTGTCCGCGGCTGAGGCCATGGGGTATGAGCAGGCGGAGCTGGAGGTGGTCAGCCACAATACAGGGGCCGTCAGACTTTATCGTAAGCTGGGGTTTCAGGAATACGGGCGTTTTCCGCGGAACATGAAATACAGGGACGGGCGTTACGGGGACGCGTGCTGGATGATGAAGCGGCTGGGGACAGAGGGCGCGGAGGAAGGGTGAGGCCCGTGGAGCGCCGGAGCGGTTTTGGGAGCGTTTTGGTTGGAAAGGAGGAGGAATATGGCGGCTAAAGAGCTTATGGAGTACATTATGGAACAGTTGTCGGGTCTGGAGGAAATACGGACCATACCTATGATGGGGGGATATATTTTTTATTACAGGGAGAGGATTTTCGGGGGCATATACGGAAACGGATTTCTGGTGAAGGATACCAGGGCAGGGAGAAGATATATGCCGGACAGTGAGCCCCAGCCGCCTTATGAGGGGGCTAAGGACATGCTGCCGGTGACGATTTTGGAGGACGGAGAGAAGCTTCGGGATATGGTGGAAAAGATGTATGAGGAACTGCCGGAGCGAAAACCGGGGAAGAGGGCCGGGAAGGGGAAGAAGGGCGGAAAGAAGGAGAAGAGCGCCGGGGCTTCGGAGAATGGGGGAGGAAAAAGACTGTGATCCGCCATACCATTGGGAAGGCGGGGGAGGATTAGAGGGGCGGGGGAGATTTGCCGCGCCCCGGTTGCGATTCATAGGGAAACGAAAAAAGAAGATTTGACAGATGGGGATTTTGATACGCAGATCCCGTTTCTTTTTAAGGGAGTCATTACAGGCATTGACGCGGTTTCAAAATTCGTCAAGGTCCTGCTGGTCTTCCAGATATTCAAAGCTTTGTATGGTTCTTTGTTTAGAAGGAGAATCAGGATAGGGGGCGGCCTCCAAAGAAAGTATAGATCTATATAGCGAAAACGGCGCATAACGTGATTATTTGGGGCTATTTGGGAATAAAAATATGAGGTTTTCAATTGGTAAATGGATTGATGGATACATTATAATGCTTTAGGAAAGTATCAGATTCAGAGCAGACAAAAAGAGCAGCTTT
>CAJUFP010000110.1 GCA_910585645.1 uncultured Hungatella sp.
TGGCATATCTGAACCCGGACAGGACATCTCTCCTTCTCTGACTGGCCCCACGACCCCCTCGCCCTATTGCTCACTCAACAATACACCAATTTCATAATTTCCCCATTCCATTCAGCCCCCTGCATCTCACACACCAGCCTCAGGCTCTTCCCCCCTTCACTCCCCAGCCATATGACAAGCCACCTTTCGTTCTCCCACATCTCTCAGCTCCGGCTCTCTCTGTCCGCACACCTCCTTCGCATAGGGACAGCGGGTGCGGAACCGGCAGCCGGAAGGCGGGTTCACCGCGCTGGGGATCTCGCCTGTAAGGATCTCCTTTTGCCCCTGTCTCTTCTCCGGGTCCATACTTGGCACTGCCCGGAGCAAAAACCTGGTGTAGGGGTGCAGAGGATCCCCATAGATCTCCTCCGTCTTTCCGATCTCGCACACCTTTCCCAGAAACATGACGCAGATCCGGTCAGAAATATAATGCACCACCCCCAGGTCGTGGGAGATAAACAGGTAGGTCAGCTTAAACTGCTCCTGCAGATCTTTCAGAAGATTTAAGATCTGGGACTGGATGGACACATCCAGAGCCGACACCGGCTCGTCGCACACCATAAGCCTTGGATTCAATGCCAATGCCCTGGCAATGCCGATCCGCTGCCTCTGGCCGCCGCTAAACTGATGGGGATACCGGCTGGCCAGCTCCGGCCGGATGCCCACCATGCCCATCAGCTCTCCCACCCGTTTCTCCCGCTCCTCCCTACTCTTACAAACCCTGTGGGTCACCAGAGGCTCCTCGATAATGCGCCGAACCTTCATCCTGGGATCCAAACTGGCATAAGGGTCCTGGAAGATCATCTGGATCTTCTGGTATACCTGCCCCATCTCCCTGTCCGAATACTCCGTAATATCCTGGCCCTCAAAGAGGATCTGGCCTTTCGTAGGCTCGATCAGCCGGGTCACCATCCGCCCCAGGGTGCTTTTCCCGCATCCGGACTCCCCCACAAGGCTTAAGGTCTCCCCGGCAAAGATCTGGAGATCCACGCCGCTGACCGCGTGAACCACCTGCTTTCCACGGATGCCGAAACTATTTTTCAGCGGATACTCCTTGGTCAGGTTTCGGGTTTCCAAAAGGATCTCTCGTTCGCTCATGGCCGCTTCTCCCCCTTCCCCTGTTCAAATAAAAAGCACCGCACAAAATGCCCCGGCGACGCCTCGTAGATCTGGGGCTCCTCCTCAAAGCATCTGGCCATGGAATACTGGCACCTTGGACAGAACCGGCACCCCTTTGGCAGATGGAGCATACTTGGCACCATGCCCCTGATATTGTACAGCCGCTCCTTTGACTTCATGTCAGGCACTGAGCGCATAAGCCCGTCCGTGTAGGGGTGGCACACATGTTTAAAGATCTCCCGGACCGTCCCGCTCTCCATAACCTTTCCCGCGTACATCACGTACAGCCTGGTGCAGAACTGGGCCACCACCCCCAGATTGTGGGTGATCATCATCACCGCTGTCCCCTTGTCCTCCTGCAGATCCTTCATCAGATGGAGGATCTGGGCCTCAATGGTCACGTCCAGGGCCGTGGTGGGCTCATCCGCGATCAAAAGGCCGGGGTCGCACACCATGGCCATGGCGATCATCACCCTCTGGCGCAGGCCGCCGGACAGCTGATGGGGATACTCCCCGTACCGCTTTGGCGCGTCCGGAATTCCCACCAGCTGAAACATCTGGATGACCCGCTCCTTTGCCTGGGAACGGCTCATGCCCTTATTGTGGACCAAAAGCGCCTCCCTCACCTGCCTCCCCACGGTGATCACCGGGTTTAAGCTTGTCATAGGCTCCTGAAAGATCATGGAAATGCGGTTCCCCATCAATCTCCTCCTGTCTTTTGCCGCCATAGCCAGAAGCTCCTGCCCGTCAAACACGATGCTGCCGCCGTCCACCTTGCCCGGCTTCTTCAAAAGCCCCATCAGCGACATGGCGGTCATGCTCTTGCCGCATCCCGACTCGCCTACGATCCCCACGCTCTCACCGGCCTCAATCTCTATGCTGACCCCGTCAACCGCCCGCACCAGCCCGTCCCTGGTGTAGAACGTGGTGCGAAGGTCCTGGATCTGTAACAATGCGTCTCCCATGGTATCCGTTTTCCTTTCCCTGACTTTCCCTGTCCCCTGCCAAGCCGCCGCCCACTATGCCGTCCCGGCAGCCCCAAAACCTGGCATTTCATTCCGTCCTGACCGTCACATTCCCCTGTCCGCCCCTCTTTACCTGCCTATCCTGTCTTCCCAGCCCTAAAACCTGACCTTTCATTCCTTCCCGACCGTCACATTCCCCTGTCCGCCCTTTTATCTGCCTTCCATAGGCTTTCGCTATATACCGTCAAGCGCCGCTGCCCTCCCCTCAACTTCACCGCATATCGACAGGCAGCGCTGCCTGCCTCACCTTTTCACCGCACACCGACAGCGCCGCCTGCCTTCCACCCGTCTTCCTCCCACATCTCCTGCCTACCTCCCATGGGGATCCATCACATCCCTCAGCCCGTCCCCCAAAAAGTTCAGGGCCAGCACCATGATCAGGATGGCCAGGCTTGGGAAAATCAGCATCCAAGGGCTTGACTGGGCAAATGTTCTGGCCTGGGACACCATAAGCCCCCAGCTGGAATCTGGCGGCTGGGTCCCCACTCCCAGAAAGCTTAAATTGGCCTCCGACAGAATGGCGTCGGGAATGTTCAGGGTAAACAAAACGATCAGAGACGGCAGACAGTTGGGTAAAATGTGCCGAAACATGATGGTCCATTTTCCCACGCCCATGCCTTTTGCCGCCTCCACAAACTCCTTCTCCCGGATGGACAAGGTCTGGGACCGGACCACCCTGGCTGTCTTCGCCCACCCGATCATGGACAGGGCGATAAAGATATTGGTGGTAGTGGCTCCTAACGTATACATCACCACCATGGCCAGCACAATAGAGGGAAACGCCAGCACAATGTCAGCCAGGCGCATAATCACCGCCTCCAGCTGCCGTATGTAACCGGAAACCATGCCCAGGACAATGCCGATGGCCATGGAAATGGCAGTGGGGATCACCCCCACCAGAAGGGACACCCGCCCTCCGTAGAGGATCCGGGTAAAAATATCCCGCCCCAGCTCATCCGTGCCGCACCAGTGGGCAGCCGACGGCGGAAGAAGCCGCTCCATCAGATTCACCCCGTTTGGATCGTAGACCGTCAGCTTATCCGCGAAAATAATGGCAAAAGCCATAACAGCCAGCACCAGCCCGCTGACAGCCGCCGCCTTGTTCTCCCTGCACATATGTAACAGCTTTGTCCTTATGGTGTCCGGCTTTGGCAGATACAAAAGCTCCTCCTCCTCTATCTGCCAGACGGCCTCCATCCGCTCCTGGGGAGAAAACTGCTCCTTCACGCCGTCCACAGCCGCCCTTGCCGCTAAAGACGCGGCCTGCTCAAATGAAGCCATGCTATTTTCCTCCCTCCACGCGAATTCTCGGGTCAACCACCGAGTACAAAAGGTCAGCAGCCAGATTCCCCCCGATGATCACCACTGTGGTAAAGATCACCGTGCCCTGCAAAAGAGGCATATCCCGGCTGTTGATGGCGTCCACTGCCAGACGCCCCACCCCCGGTATGCTGAACAGAGTCTCCGTGATCACCGCTCCTGACAGCAGGCTGGAAACCTGGATGGCCATCATGGTGATCACCGGGAGAAGGGAATTCTTCAGGGCGTGGCCCAAAATCACTGACACAGGAGCCAGCCCCTTGGCCCTGGCCGTGCGGATGTAGTCGTCCTCCAGAACCTCCAGAAGGCTGGACCTGGTAAGCCTGGCAATGGTCCCCGCCGCGTTCCACCCCAGCACCACCGCCGGCAGGATCAGATGCTTTGGGGAAGAAAACCCGGACACAGGCAGAATCCCATTGAACACGTTCTGTAAAATCATCCCCACGGAAAATGCCGGTATGGACACGCCGCACAGGGCGAACCCCATAAACAGATGATCCGCCAGAGAATTTTTCCTGATGGCGGAGACGATTCCCGCCGGGATCCCGATGACCCAGGACAGGACAGCCGCCGTCACGGCCAGCATCAGCGTCTTTGGAAACGCGTTGGCGATCAGGGAGGACACACTGCGGGACAGCTTGTAGGATGTGCCGAAATCCCCGTGGAGCGCGTCCCACAGATACCACCCAAACCGCGCGTACCACGGATCGTTCAAGTGCATGGACTCGCTTAACCGCTCGATCACATCCACCTTCACCTTCTCCCCCATCATCACGGTCAGGGGATCCCCAGGCACCACGCTGAGCATCACAAAGATCAGAAAGACCACGCCAATGAGCACAGGGATGGTGACCGCTATCCGCTTGGTTATATACTTTAACATCTGAAATTCCCCTCTTTACTGAATATAGATAACGCCATACGTTTCCTTATTGTACCACAACAGGCGGCCAAGGTAAAGACCAAGCCGCCTGTCATTTCCGCCGATAGGTATCCCTAGTTACTATTCACAGCCACACCGTGAATAGTAACATCCCTACTTTTCCAGGGAGACCGTATAATAGGAAACATCCGTCCACCCGTTCCACGCCACATGGAAATCCTTCACCCAGTCCTGAACCACCACAATATGATCCATCTGGAACAGAGGCAGCACCGCGGCGTCATCCTGAACCACCGCTGTGTCGATCTTCTGATACAGGGCCATCCGCTCATCCTCGTCCACCATAGCCCTGGCGTCCTCCAGCCACTGGTACACATCTGTGTTCTTGTGGTTGTTGGAGCGGATCTTGGCGTTCCTCTCTGTAAAGAAGGTGTAAAGGAAATTATCCGGGTCGTTGAAATCCGCTTTCCAGGAAGCCCTTGTCATGCCAAGCCTTCCCTCCTTCCGCTCCGCGAAATAAGCCGCATCGTCCATCTGTTTGATGGTCACGGTAATGCCCACCTGGCTCAACATGGACTGAACCACCTGGTTGATGGCCAGGGCGTCCGGATTATCCGTCTGCTGGCAGATCTCCAGCTCACAGCCGTCCCCGTATCCTGCCTCCGCCAGAAGGGCCTTGGCTCCCTCCGGGTCATAGGGGATCTCCTGGGTGTCATAAGCCCCCAGCACCCCGTCCGGAAGCATGGAATTCACCAGATGGCCGGCTCCGCTGTACATCTGATCCAGAATAGTCTGACGGTCAATGGCCATGGAGATGGCCTTTCTCACCCGCACATCATCCGTGGGCTTCATATCCTGGTTAAAGACGTAGAAATAACTTCCCGCCTCAGGACCTGTCACCAGATTATCCTTGTAGGCGTCATTTTCCAGGAAATAGCCCAGCTGGGAGGAGGAACTGCTCAGATCCACAATATCCAGCTCCCCGTTCTCGTACATCAGCTTCTGGGTATTCTCGTCCGGAACCTGGATCACCTCAATGCCGTCCAGCTTCGGCGCGCCCTTAAAATAATCGTCGTTGCGCACCATGGTCAGCTTGTCATTGAGCACCCAGTCCGACATCTTAAACGGGCCGGTCCCCACAGTCGCCTGGGGATCGATCCCAAACTGATCCCCCGCCGCCTCCGTGGCCTTCCGGTTGTAGATGGAGCAGGCCGGCGTGGCCAGATTGGCTAAAAACGGCCCGAAAGGCGCCTCCAGAGTCAGCTCCACCGTGTTCTCATCCAGAGCCACGGCTCCCTCCACCATATCGGCCTGGCCGTCCAGCCTGGCCTTGGCGCCCTTGATCATGCTGAAGGCGTCCGTGTTCCTGGCCCCTGTATCCGGGTCCATCATGCGGTCAATGGTGTACACCACATCGTCCGCTGTCAGCTTCTCCCCGTTGTGGAACGTCACGTCGCCCCGAAGATGGAAAGTGTACACCAGCCCGTCGTCGCTGACCGTCCAGCTCTCTGCCAGGCTTGGCACGATCTGGGCCACCCCGTCCACCACCTCGCACTCCACCAGGCGGTCGTAAATATTTAAGGGAACCACATAAAACTCCGTGTCCTTCTGCGTATCCACAGTAGGAAATTCGCGTTTTGCGGGAATGTGGAGCATATTGTTCCCGGGCGCTGTCTGGCTTACAGCCTCCGTCCCGCCTGTGCTCTCCCGGGACGCCTGGGTATCGCCGGAACCCTCCCCGGCAGTTACGGCCGCCGTGGTCTGGCTCTCCTCCTCAAACGCCGAGCCGCACCCGCTTAAACTGCCCATAACCATGGCTCCTGCCAGCAGCAAAGATACATATTTTCTCATGATATCACTCTCTCCTCCTGTTAGATGTACAAAAAGGGCATTAGAAGTAACCTAATGCCCCTTTGCATTTATGTCAGTGATATTATAAAATGATTTGAGCAGGATTGCAACTGTTTTTTCATTCTGAGCCTTGCAAAAGAACTTTCGTAGTTACTGTTCACGGCCTGGTTGTTCACCACGCTGAACAACCAGGAGGATGCACGTAATGGCCGGAATCTGGGCCGCCCCATCACCGCAGGTGATTCAAAATGGCGGCCCAGGTTACTATTCACAGCCACACCGTGAATAGTAACCTTTCGTAGTAACAGGGCAGACAGCCCTTTCTGCCCCACAGCCGTCAGTCTCTTTCCACCCCATACAATTTCCCGTACTTCTCTGTCAGATAGTCCACATAATACTGAGGGTTAAAATCCTCCCCGGTCACGTCTTTCAAGATCTGTCTGCTGGTCTTTAGCTTCCCGTACCTGTGGATATGCTCCCGCAGAAATTCCCTTATGGGCCCAAGATCCCCTTTCCGCAAAAGGCCCTCAAAGTCCATCTGCCCCTTCATATAGTGGTACAGCTGGGCTCCGAAGGCGCTTCCCAGGGCATAGGAGGGAAAATACCCAAAGGACCCCTGGGACCAGTGGATATCCTGCAAAACGCCCTCCGACACCTGTTTTGGCCGCACCCCTAAGTATTCCTCATACTTATCCGCCCAGATGTCCGGCAATTTCTCCACATCCAGATCTTCCTCAATGAGCATCTTCTCGATCTCATACCGGATCAGCACATGAAGGCTGTAGGTCAGCTCGTCCGCCTGGGTCCGTATCAGGCTCGGTTCCACCTTGTTGATGCCCCGGACAAACCGCTCCATGGTCACACTGCCCAGCTGCTCGGGAAATCTCTCCTGAAGTTTTTCGTACACAGGAATCCAGAAATTCTCGTTCCTGCCGATGATATTCTCAAAAAAGCGGGACTGGGATTCATGCATGCCCATGGAAGTCCCCTGCCCTACCAGGGTCTGAGTCAGCTCATCCGGGATCCCAAGCTCGTAGATGGCATGGCCCGACTCATGGATCACAGAAAACAGGGAATCATCCACATGGTCATTATAGCTGGTGGTAATGCGCACATCCTTGTTGTGAAGGTTTGTGGTAAATGGGTGGGCGCTGACCGCCATAACGCCCCGGTCAAAATCAAACCCCACATACTCCGCAAAGAACCGCCCGACGGCCTCCTGGTCCTCCTCCCTGTAATCCCCTGTGAGAAAGCCATTGTCAATGGTCTTGCCGCTGTCTGTCAGTTTCTTAAGAAACGGGACCAGCTGCTCCTTCAGGACGCCGAAAAACCGGTCCAAAGTCTCCACGTCAAATCCCTTCTCATAGTCATAAAGCATCACATCGTAGAGCCTCTGCCCCTCCTTAGCCCGGTAGGAGGCAAACTTTTTCGTGTACTCCACGATCTTTTTCAGCACCGGGGCAAAGCTGTCAAAATCATTTTCCTTCTTTGCCCTGGCCCAGATGCCTGTGGAGCGGGCTGTCAGCTCCGCAAACTCCCGGTACTCCTCCTTTGGAACCCGCTCCAGCCTCTCCATCTCCTCTTTCAGCTCCCGGACAACGGCACGCTCCACCTGGGTAAGGCTGTCCCTTTCCTCTTCGCACCGCCTTACCAACTCCTTTACCCGTTGATCCGTGATCACGGAAAAATACTCTCCGGACAGAATTCCCACCACCCTGGTGGTGTTTCTCTCCGCCTCCTTTGGCGCCAGGGTCTCATTGTCCCACTCAAACAGGATCTTGGCAGTCTGAAACGCCAGGACCCGCTCCAGATAGGGCTTTAACTCCTCATATGCATGGTTCATGGTTACAGATCTCCTTTTTCTTTCAGGCAATTTAGTTTCTGTATTATAGTGTACAGATTCTCCCTTATCATGCCACAAAACAAAAGAATTTGCAACCGCCATTGCCGGCCCGGGCCGTCCACACAAAAAGCGGATGGCCCATTGTCTAAGGCATCCGCTTCATTGGCAATCCCGATCCGGTCAGACGTTCAGATTCTCTATACTCTCACAATACCCCCGCCCCTTACTTACTCACTCAGCGATAACAGTATTTGTGATACCTTGTCTGGGCGTAAAGCCCGCTGCCCTGCCGAAATCCTGCCTGGTACACCACGCTTGCCGGAAGGATGCTGCCGTTCTCCAAAAGCCACTTGGCGTTTCTCCAGTTGGCCGGCGTAGGCTCCCGGTAATAATTCCCGTCCCTGGTGCAGGCATACTGCCCTCTCTGGAACACCACGTCCTTTATAGTGTTGGGGTACGCGCCGTGGGCTCTGCGGTTTAAGATCACAGAGCCGATGTAAAGCTGCTCCTCATCCGGATACCCCTGGCCTTCCCCGCAGATGGCGTGGGCCAGAATATACAGATCCTCCTCCGTGTAAGACGCAGGCTCAGGCTCTGTCTTTGCCTCCTCCGTCTGCTCCAGTTCCTTCATATATAGAAGAAGATGAGGCCCGTAGCCGGTTTTCTTTATCAGCTCCTCCAGCTCTGGCTGCCCTGTAAGGCTTTCCTGGATCCGTCCCTCCATAAGCTGCCCCATGGCCACATACTGGGCCTCCTCCTCTGTCTGACAAGTACCGGTGCCTTGGCCGGCTCCACCCTGGACACTGCCATCCTCTCCCGCGCTCTGGACCTTAGGGCTTTTCCCCTCCCCGTCGCTGCCGTCCACAGCTTCCTCGCTGACCCCGCCGGCCTCATAGCCGGACTCTGTATATTCTATTTCATCTTCCCCGTTTTCCTCCGCCTGGACCGGCATGACCGCCACATAGGCAGCCGCCGCGGCGGACACCACCATTTTAATAATCGCGTTTTTTCTCATAAAAAAAGTGGACCTCTCTTTCCAAGACAGCATTTTTACTGTCTCTTATTATTTATGTCCACTTTTTTACATTTATTACATAATTATTAAAATCCGATTGCGTCACCTTGTCGAAAAATCCGTCTTTCCCGCTTCCGGAAAGCTTTGGGGAAGCTTTGTGTTGGCTTCCCACTTTCCCAGTCATCAGGCCGTCAGACGCCTTCCTCCATAACCGCCTGGTAGGCTGCCAGCCCTTTGGCAAACTCCCCGCCCCCAACGTAGATCTCATCCATCTCCTTAAATTCCACCTCCTGCCACGGGCCTCCCGGCAATGGCCGGACTTCCCCTGCCATGGAATTAACCGGACGCCCGTAAATGATCCCCATCTCCTTTTCCACATATTGGTTTTCCTGCTTTTCCTTTAACCGCTCCTCTTCCTCATACTCTTCCTGGCGCAGTTCCTTCTCCACCCTCTCCTTCTTGTGCCGCTCCCGGGCAGCCTTCTTCCTGTCCCTCTTCCTCTTGGCTTCGATCCTCTCCTGCTCTTCCTTCTGTTTCTTCTTATCCTTCTCCACCTGGCTGGGCTTTTTGTTCACCGCGGCGGCAGTGGCTTTCTCCGCTGCCTTGATCTGGGCCATGCGCATGATCTTTGTCTCGGCGTCCTCCTCCCTGGCCGAGCCCATCTGCGCCATCTTCTCCATCATGATCCGGTCCGCCTCCTCCTTGGTGCGGCAGTTCTTCAGCTGCTCCTCGTAGGCCGCCCGCTCCCGCTCCATAGCCATGGCCAGGTCGTAAAGGGCCGGGGCGTACCTCCTCAAAAATGCCTTCTCCTCCGCCGTCAACCTTCCTCCGGCCATCAGCTTATGGCGGATCCTCTCTAACTTCCTTCGGATGGCGGCCCTGCTCTTTGACGTTTTGTCAGAAGAAACCTCCCGAAACAGCGATTTATCCCACCCATTGATCTGCTTCATACACTCACCCCGCTTTTTTGCGCAATATCCACGAAAAAATCTACGAAAGTTTCTATATATGGTATTTCGTCTTGAATAGGGGATTGGATAAGGGTTGAAAAGTCGGTATTTCCCTTTCGGCTTATAATATTTCTATTTCACAAAAATGTTCTTTTGTCTTTTCCTTAATCTGCCTGATCGCTTCTTTGGGTGTACTGTCTATCTTCAGTTCAAGAATCATAGCATCCACGTTTCGACGTTCCGGATAGAAAATAAAATCCACATAACCTTCACCAGCCTTATCCTCACGTTCCACGCGATATTTATCTCGCGCCGCAAGATAAACAAGATTGACTACAGCGGACAGTTCAATCTCACTGTTATATGAAAATATAGGCGCTTCTGTATTATGAACCATCTTCAAAATTTCAGCCATTGTACTGGTATCGCCGGCCAATGTAGCTTTCAGCATCTTTTCAGATGCCTTGGCCAGATTATATACATAACCTAGAGATTCTTTTGTCATTAAAAGAATCCGAAACTGCTCCATGATCTCCCGATTTGGTATAAACACTTTACCCTCTTTATAAGTCAAAAGCCCGTAAATCACCATTGCCGAATAAATCTGATCCTTACTCTCAAGTTCCATGGAAACAGCCGCGTAGTTCTGGATATCTGTATCAACTCCTTCCCCGGATATCATAAGAATCAAATCCTCTCTGACATCAGCGATAAGGTTGCGGATATAATAAAATATATCCATCATACCATATCCGCAGATCCTCTCTTGATATTTCCAGCCGCTCAGTCATATCCAGATATCTTTCAAACAGCACATCTACTTCTTCCACAAGAAATCCAAAATACTCACTAAACTTTTTCTTAGTTGCCATATCGTACTCTAGAAACATATTCAACTCTGACCCGCTGGAATATTTGGAAATAGGAAGAATACCAGTCATATAAGCCAGCTCTACATATGCCTGCCCTTTCAAAAGATCTCTCAAAAAACCAAGAAAGCTCTCTTTATCTTTCTCAGAAATAAAAGATTTATGGAAAATAGCATCCCATTCATCCATAATAAACATAAACTTATCATCTGTATTCTCAAAAACCATCTGTAGGACATCCCAGACAGCATCTCCGATATCTATGTTTAACTCCGGATACGCATCCGCAAGATCCTGGTTTATACCGTCCTGAACACGGTCAATATATGACGCATAATCGCGACATCCCCTTGGCATACGACTGAAATCGATAAAAATAATATTGTGTTTATTGAGATGATTATGATAATAACCGTCCCTGGAGACAGCTAGTCCCTGAAAAATCTCCTCCCCATCTCCCGCCTTTCCAAAAAACGCTCCAATCATATTAGCCATAACACTCTTTCCAAAACGTCTGGGCCTGGTGATGCATAAAAAACGCTTTTCCTTTTCCAGCGAAGGGATCAGCTGGCTGATCAAATCCGTTTTATCAACAAAATAGGTGTCTTTTACCATAGAACGATAATTTTCAAACGGCAGTTTGCTGTTTAGATATCTCCCCATATACGATTGACTCCTTTTCCGATTTCCTCATTGAAATCACGATTTTTCATACTTTTCCGCCGTCCATGTCTTATTCCGGCTTTTCAACTCCTTCCCATCCATAATCACATTTGTAGTCAAAACGGCAAAGACTCACCCCGCTTCCTCAACAGACTCCCTCTATGAGAATCTTATCTCCCAAAATAATCTCCTTTACTCCAACTTTTTTCTTTTTATTAAAGTTAAAACTCAGCATATACCCCTTATTCGCATCATAATGGTCAAGATATCCCATCAGCTGTTCCTCCCCGCCGGATCTTCCGGTGCAAATGTTTCACATCATAAACTCCCGCCAGGATCACGGACTGAAACGTGGGATTCCGGTCTCGGCAAATGCCTTTGAAAATGTATTTTCGTCACGGAACTTGGCGCTGCTCATCTGATTTTCAAAATCCAGGCTGATCACATCCCTGTCTGTTATCTTCCCTAACTTACTATCTGCCTAAAGATTACCATACAAGGGGGGAAGGCAAGGGAATCATGGTTTTCCCTCCCAGCTCCTGGGGTTACAGCAACCTGATCATATTGCTTTATTCATTTTGCTCACCTCATCCGCGATTAATCTCTCATATGTTCTATAAGACGCTATGGCTGAGATTACCCTCAGAGATATCTTATCTCTGTCATTATACACGCTCATTGGAATCTGAAGATTTAAAATATCCTCTTCTTTAAATCGCGGATGCTGACTTCCTTCTACAGAATTCGCGAATACTAACTGCGCTGCTTCAGAAAGCAGAAAAGGCACAAGATACGCGATTGACTCCTTATCTCTTGACCTTAAAACATAAAACTCCGTCGAAGCTCCAAGGATCTCATTTTCCGTTTCAATATCAACATACGCAACCTGCCTTAAATAAGGTCTAAGCCGCGAAATGATCACATCACCCTTTCTCAATATTTTTTTATTGCTATTAATGGAATCTGTCCTTTCCGAGTTTGTATTCAAATATCCACCCATAGCGTCAGAAGTATTAATTTGTATAACGCTTATCCCCTTTGCCTGTTTTGTTGTCAATATCTCATTGGACAACTCAATTATTTCAGAGATAAAAATAGATTCCTCACTATGTATGAGCATGCGCCTCTTCGGATTATAACGTTCAGGTGTTAATACAAATCCCATCCCCAGTTGCTTACTTGATCTTATTACACAGATCGCCAAATCAGATCACCACCCTATATTTTCTCTTTCCTTAAATTCCTCAAAACTTACTAAAATACTGTCCAGATCATGATCTATCTCAGACCAAGTATGTTTATCACTTTTATATAAAACATTTCCCCTTTTATCCTTTCCGGCTTTCTCGCTTATTCCAAAGAAGATTTTCTCTTCATTTTTGTTCCTTTTTTCACGTTTTTGCAAAAATAATATACTGGTCTTTATGGCGGTATGGGGCATAAAAGTATTTCTCGGAATACCAACCACACCTATTATCCGACATTTATCATGGATCCATTTTCTCAATTCTTCGTTTTCTTTACTTCCAAAAATATTATCCGGAAGAACGATCGACATCCTGCCATTAGGCTTTAGCAATTCTATACATCTTTCTACAAATAAAATATCTCTTTCTATTCTGGATTTACCGGACGCCACAGTATAATTCTCTAATATTTCAGCTTCCGTTATTTCACCGGCAAACGGGGGATTGGTCATGATCACGTCGAATAAATCTCTTTGCTTTTCAATACGCAGTATATCTTCTATGGTGGTAATATCTTCTCCTTTTCCCGATTTATTATGTTTCACCAGACTATTCAGTCTGAAAATATGAGCCTCCCTCAGTCCTGACACATTCATCAGCAATCTGGCGACCCTGACCGGTAAATTATCAAAATCAAATCCCCACAGATCACTTGCTTTAATCCCTGCGCCATTTACAGAAGCATGATACAAAAAAGCTCCGGATCCAGTTGCCGGATCTAGAATTTTCTCCCCCGATTTTGGAGATATGAGCTTCACACAAAAATCCACAAGGTATCTCGGTGTAAAATACTGTCCCTTGGCTCCCTTCTTCTCCTTTGAAACCAAAAACTCAAATATTCCGTCGATTCCTTCATATCCATTCTGAAACAGCGAAACAGACTTTAATATGGAATTGCATATTTGGTATTGCTCCTCAGATATCAAAAAGCGTTCTTCTGATAGCACCCCCGGCCATTTCCCATTAATCTTTTTTAATTTTATATCTGCCGACTGGATATCTACCTCTTGCGGCTCATGATTCATTTCATTCCAAAGCTTTAGGATCACTAATTTAAATATTTCCTCAAATTCATTTTCGCCGGAGTTGGCAAGAACCACCTCCTCCAGCCGCTTATATACTCCCTCAAAAGTATCTGGCCTGGTTTTCCTTCTTGTCGCCAATATGTCCACCACCTCTTCACCTAACATAGGTTATCACAATCTCTCCTTTTTGTAAAGACTGCCGTCTCACACTTTCGTATTATTCTATTTTGGAATATCCACATATGGAATATTATAATAACACATGGAGGTATGAAAAATTGAAAAGTATATATGACGAAGACTACATAGAAATCATAACCCGCCTGCGGGTTATTCGCTGTAACAAACAAATAACTCAGCAAGAATTAGCAAAACAAATGGGTAAGACCCAATCTTTTATCTCAAAGATTGAAAGCTGCGAACGAAGACTGGACGTGATCGAATTTCTAAGATGGATAGATACGTTAGGTATAAGATTTTCAGAAGTCATACCATCAAAATATAACAAAGGAGAATCATAACATGGGGTTCATGCACAAGGATGAATATGAAGATTATGTCAAACAGTACAATGCTAATGCTATCTCAGAGCAGGAAATTCAAGAAATGAAAGCTGCTCTTTCACCACTAATTGGCGCACAGTTTAATACCTTATCGATTCCAAAAGAAATATTAACGGCATTTGAGCCTTCACAAATTGGAACAATTGTTGGATCCCTTATGGATGCCTGTATTCCTCAGTTATCTACATTAACCGATTCTCGTATTTTCGACTCTGTGGGCTTATCAAAAAATGAAGGAATATTAGGAGATCGTGAAGGATATCCTGATTATATTCACACATCTGGTAAAAGACTGGAATTGAAACTTTTATTTGTCGATAATCCAAATATAGGAATGAAAAGACCCTCTACCCCTCGTGAACCATCCGCGCGTCTCACCCAAAAAGTTACATTTAAAAATATTATTCCAGATAAAGATATGCTTCTGGTAATAGCCTATACACTAAAACAAAGAAAGGACAATCCTAGTAGTCTGTCCTTAAAATACTTGTGTATATAATTGACGTATAGTATAATG
>CAJUFP010000111.1 GCA_910585645.1 uncultured Hungatella sp.
AGGATGAAAATAGGCGTCAAGCTTGCTTGTAAGACTGTTTTCATCCTGTTTTCCATATCGGGCCAACGCCCGGTGCTTCTTGTTCGGCGGAGCCGGGCAAGAAGATACCTTCCCCGTGAACAGTAACAGAAAACATGGCAAGGCGAGGTGCAAAGCAGGCACCTTGCCTTTTTAATTTTCCTCTTAGGATAAAATAGATCTTACGAAAGGGGATTAAGATGAAAAAGAACTTTCTGACAACATTGGGCATAGTAACAGGTATGAGCTTATTCTGTTCTCTCCCTATTTATGCCCAGACTCCAACCTTTAGTGACTACTGGTATCAGGACACCCAAGGAACCTGGAAGATAAAAGATAACAACGGTAATCTAATAAAAGACGCCTGGTTATGTGATGATGCAGTTGCTTCTAATGGACAAAATATCTGGTATCTTATAGACTCTAATGGAAATATGGTAAGTGCAGGTTTAGTACAAGACCAGACAGGAAACATCTATTCTTTGGAAACATCCCATGCAGGCTTCTACGGTATGCTACGTTATCAATCAGGAGTTTATGATGGAGTTTATCTTGACCTTACTGCTGACCATTCTGGAGCGTTTGGAAATATTAATAATGAAGACGGTAGGTCAGGGCTTCAAGCGATTTATGGATTAACCCAAGTTAACATAGATAACAGTAATATAGTTTATACAAGTAGTTTTAGAAACGCAGGATATGCGTCTAGTAACCAATCAACTGGAAATACAGGCAAATCAAGTAGTTCGCTTACAGAAGAAGAAAAGAGAATGGCATTTAGCAAAGATGGTAGTGGAATATTAACTGGAGAAGAGAAAATGCTGTATGATCTTTATGACGGAGATTATTCTAAGTATGAAGCATTAATGGAACAATGTGCAAATATGAGTTTAAAGGGTTCAAGTAAAGGTGTTACTTGGAATTAAAACTTTAAAGAAGCATAAAGATAAATCAAGGACAACCATCAAGGTTGTCCTTACTTTTTTAAGTAAACGGGGGGTTATGAATGTCAAACTACTATACAAATTATAAAATGTTTAAAGGAAGAAGGTAGAAGCATAATTCTATTTAAGAGAGGCTTTCCTCACCGACCTTTTCATGCAGAAGCAAGCCGCTTCCAAAACAGCCCCCACAGACGTTCCCATGGCCGCTGCTGCCCCACTCCCACAAGCCCCATCCTGCAAGATCTCTTTGAACAAAGCCATTGAGGATTTTCTAAAACAGTATGAACCCACGGTCTCCTATCAGACGTTTAAGGGCGAAAAAACCAATACCAACAATATATCACGCATCATGGGCAATCAACTGGTCGGGGACATTACTTTTGACGATTTCCAAAAACTGGTCAATACGGTCTCTCAAGGCAAAAATGGAAATCGGGCTGCGCCAAAGACGGTACGGAACCACATCATTTCGTTTAAAAGGATCTGGCACAAGACGGGGGTACGTCAACATCCGACAAGCCCTTGTAAAACAAAAGAATGGCAGGGCTTTCGACATTGGCACGACAAAAAATAAAGGTTCCCGTCAAAAAGTGCCTGCAACGTCAATCATATTCAGCTATTTTGATGAACTGGAAAGGCTCATGATTCAAGACGGGAGCAGAAAAAAGTCGATTGAAACAGGGAATGAAAACATGGTCATGGTTGACAGGAATGGGAACATTGTCGATGAACATGCTTTCGGAGCGAACATGATCCGCTATCTCCAAAGGAATGGGGATTGTAAAAAGTTTACTTTGGGGATGCCAAGGCATTTTTATCAAGACCAGCTTGATATTTTAGGGGTAAATATTAATGATGTTGAAAAGGCTGTTGGCCATGTCATTGATACGGTTGCAGAACGGCATTACAAGGTAAACGAGGAATACATAAAGAGACTGGCTCCTTATATTGACCAGCTAGGAGCCCTATTGGAAAATGCGGAAGAGGCGGTTTAAGTTTTTCTTGACTTTAGGTTTTTACCATGCTATGATGAAATTGTAAAAAGGGTGGCGGTGTTGCTGCTACCCTAGGACTACTTAACGATTGTCTATACAATCGTCTTTCGACCCATCAGACGCCGGCAAGCTTGCTGATGGGTCTTTTTCCGTCCGTCCCTTACTGCGCTGTATGTAAGATTTACACTTTTCGACTAAAGTAGCAATGCCTACTAAGATACTCACGATACGGCTAAGGATTTCGAGGTAAATCATAACCATATCCTCCTTTCTCTGGTGTTTACACACCTGTGGCACAAGCCTAAGTTGATTAAGCCTGTCCCAGAGGTGTGCAGCTTCCGAATAGGGAGCGCTTCACTCGTCTGCTCCTGACTTTCTTATTATATCGGATTTTGTCAAAATTCAACTTTATGGAAATTCATATTCTGATCTTTGATCGGACATTTCTCAATTTTAAAAAACTCCCGTTTGTGTCCTTTCTTACGCAGAAACATTAAATTTATCGGCATGTTTGCTTTACGTCACATCGGTATCATTGGTGAAATGACCCAGAAAAATAAGTTATCTATTGAAATACCACATTATCTATGATAAAATGGAAATCGGAAAATTAAAAAGCATAGCACCTGTCAGAATGTTACCGCACTCAAACAGGTGTGAAAAGCGATTGGGGAATCGTTCTTCACAATGGTGGCTACCACTACTATGCCCTACTATTATAATCTATCTTTCCGGAATAGGCAAGATAAAAATAGGGCTTAGTGTTTTTTTGTTGTGTAAATATTACAGCAAGGTGTAGAGGGACGATTTCTAACGCCTTGCTTTTTAATTTCTTCCTAAATATCATAAGGAGGTATAAGGTATGAGGCGTTAGACGCGTTTTTCATAACAATTTCATTCAACAAAGACACTTTAGGAGGAAACCAAATGCGAAAGTCTGTAAAAATTACGGCAATATTAGGTTTAGTTATTGGCCTGGCAGCTGGCAACGCTTTTTATTCATTTGCTGCCAACGCGCTGCCAAACGGAAACATCACAGAACAGAACGGAAAAAAATATCTAACCGATTCACAAGGAACAAAATACTCCGGATGGTTCATTGACGCTAACAAAGACTGGTTTTATTTTAATGAATCGGATCAGAGTATGAAAACAGGATGGCACCATGACAATGCTGACAAATTCACCTACTATCTTGACGAGAACAGCGGAAAAATGCTGACTGGCTGGCAGACGATCAACGGAAAAGATTATTATTTCCAGCCTGTAAGAGATATGGGAAACTATCATTTTAACAGCGAGCAGGAAAAGTGGCTGTATTCTTTAAATAGTAAAGTTCCTTATGGAGCTTTGTATACAAATACTACCACGCCGGACGGCTCTAAAGTTGATGAAAACGGAGCAAAAATAATCGAAACCGCCAACACCATACAGCAAGGCTGGCGTTCTGAAAACGGAAAATGGTATTATATTTTAGCTGACGGCTCAAAATTCTCCAACGGATGGAAAGAGATTAACGGCAAATCTTACTATTTTGGTTCTAATGGAGCCATGTATGTAAATGCTACAACACCGGATGGTTCAAAAGTTGATAAAAATGGGGCAAAGTTATTAACTGATAATACATCTAAACAGAATATCAACTACCAAAATTATATTGGGACCTTTGGAGGCGAAGGAGTTGAACAGATTCCAGACCGCCCACATTGGGTTGGATATTTTAATATAGTATCTATAAAAGATAATAAAATATATGGTACATTTGAGCAATATTATGATGTATTATATTCAGCTGACTTTTCAGATGGTGTTCCAATCAACGGCGATACGTTTAAAATTAATATGAACTTTGATGATTCAGGAAAATTCGAACTACGTACTGGACTTTTGAATTATGGAAGCATAACATGTTCATTTACTGTTACATGTAAACTAACATATAAAGACAGAGAACCAATTATAATTATAAATGGAACCCCAAATAAAAACTATCCTGCGCCTGAACAAAATACTCCCATTCAAGGATTTGATAACAAGGAAATGGTAAAATTCAACATGAAGGATTGAGCAAAAATATTGTCCGGCTATCCCATAAAAGCACTGCTAAAATTAAATAATACAATCCCCCTATCTCCAACTACCAGGGGCCTGGATACCCAGGCCCCTGATCCTATACATTCATATTCAGACAAATTCCTATTCCTACTCATCCACACTATAATTAGGCGCTTCCTTCGTAATATGGATATCGTGAGGATGACTTTCCTTTAAGGAAGCCGCGGAGATCTTCACAAACTTCCCGGTCTCCTGCAGCGTCGCGATATCTTTTGCCCCGCAGTACCCCATACCGGAGCGCAAACCGCCCAGCATCTGGAACACCGTATCCTCCACCATGCCCTTGTAGGCCACCCGGCCCTCCACGCCTTCGGGAACCAGCTTCTTGGCGTCTGTCTGGAAATAGCGGTCCTTGCTGCCGTTCTCCATGGCGGCAATAGAACCCATGCCCCGGTACACCTTGTACTTTCTCCCCTGATACAGCTCAAAAGATCCCGGGCTCTCGTCGCAGCCAGCGAACATGCTGCCCATCATGCACACGCTTCCGCCGGCAGCGATGGCCTTGGTGATATCCCCCGAGTATTTGATCCCGCCGTCAGCGATAATGGGGATGTTGTACTCCTTGGCCACTGCGTAGCAGTCCATGATGGCGCTGATCTGGGGAACGCCGATGCCTGCCACCACACGAGTGGTGCAGATGGAGCCAGGCCCGATCCCTACCTTGACCGCGTCCACCCCGGCCTCGATCAACGCCTTTGTGGCCTCCCCTGTGGCCACGTTACCCGCGATCACCTGAAGCTCGGGGTACGCCTCCTTGATCATCTTCACACAATGGATCACATTGGCAGAATGTCCGTGGGCGGAATCTAAGACCACCACATCCACATGAGCCTTCACCAGAGCCTCCACCCGGTCCAGCACATTGGCCGTGATGCCCACAGCGGCGCCGCACAGAAGCCGTCCCTGGGAGTCCTTGGCAGAATTGGGGTACTTGATCTGTTTCTCAATATCCTTGATGGTAATAAGCCCCTTTAAGTTAAAATCCCCGTCAACGATGGGAAGCTTCTCCACCCTGGCCTTGGCCAGGATCCTCTTGGCCTCCAGCATGGTGATTCCCTCCCTGGCGGTCACCAGGTTCTCGCTGGTCATGCACTCCTTGATCTTCTTGGTAAAATCTTCCTCAAATTTCAGGTCCCGGTTGGTGATGATCCCCACCAGCTTCCTGCCTTCTGTGATGGGAACCCCGGAAATGCGGAACTTGCCCATAAGTTCATCCGCGTCTTTTAATGTATGTTCCGGAGAGAGATAAAATGGGTCTGTGATCACGCCGTTTTCTGAACGCTTTACCTTGTCAACCTCTTCTGCCTGGGCCTCTATGGACATATTTTTGTGGATGATACCAATACCGCCCTGTCTTGCCATGGCAATGGCCATGCGGTACTCTGTCACCGTGTCCATGCCGGCGCTCATAAGTGGAATGTTTAGTCTGATCTTGGCTGTCAGACGGGTGGTCAGATCTACCTGATTAGGGATTACTTCCGAATAAGCGGGAACCAACAAAACATCATCAAAAGTAATGCCTTCACCGATAATTGTACCCATGAAAATTTTCCTCTCTTTCCTCTATTAATTTGTGTTATTAGTAACCTAATATATCAAATTTAATAGGGGTTGTCAAATAGATTTTTCACAGGACAACTTTTCTGGGAGCCCGCTGTCTGATATGCTGCAGGATCTTGTCATTTGGCTCAAAAATAATCTTGGTCACCTGCCCCCCGTCTCCCTGGTGGATCATGCCGTACACCCTGGCATTTGGCATATGGGAAGCAAAGTCCAGAGTCTTAATGCCCGGTTTCTCGTAGTCCTTGATCAGGTAGGAGTCTATGGGAGCCACGATCTGCACTTCGCCCAGAGTTCCCTCCCACGCTTTCTTTCTTCTGGCTTTCCCCATGATCTTGTCAATGGTAATCTGATCATTGACGATCAGATATTCAAATTCCAGGTTCAGGTTCTGGAACAGAAAATAGGTGGCCGCGCCCACCACCGTCATGACAATAATGCCGAACATGGTGGTCAGAGCCAGAAAAACACTGACAAGGCACAGGGCGATAAGAGCCCCTTTGATGATCATGCTGCTGGCCGGAGCTTTCCGCTTAACCAGCCATTCTGTGTAGGAATCATTCATGGCGCACGCAATCCTTTCTTCTTTGCAATTAAACATAAACCGCGGGAGAACGCTCATGCAAGCATGGCGTTCCCCCGCGGTTTGCGTTAACTGTTACCTTCGCTCTTCTTTCGCTTACATCATTCCACCCATACCGCCGCCTGCCGGCATAGCTGGAGTCTCTTCTTTAATATTAGCAACAACGGACTCGGTTGTCAACAGGGTAGACGCGACACTGGTGGCGTTCTGCAGGGCGCTTCTGGTCACCTTGGCCGGATCCAGGATACCTGCCTCGATCATGTTCACATACTCTTCCTTGTACGCGTCAAATCCGGTACCTACCGGGGACTCTTTTACCTTGTTGATGATCACGGCGCCTTCCAGTCCGGCGTTTGCCACGATGTGGAACAGCGGAGACTCAAGAGCCTTCAAAATGATCTTAGCGCCGGTCTTCTCGTCGCCTTCCAGGTCAGGCAGAATCTTCTCCACTTCCGCGATGGCGTGAACATACGCGGAACCGCCGCCTGCGATGATACCCTCCTCCACAGCTGCCTTGGTAGCTGCCAGAGCGTCCTCCATGCGGAGCTTGGCCTCCTTCATCTCAGTCTCCGTAGCCGCGCCGACCCGGATAACGGCTACGCCGCCTGCCAGCTTGGCCAGTCTCTCCTGCAGCTTCTCTCTGTCAAAGTCAGAGGTGGTCTCCTCGATCTGCATCCTGATCTGAGCGATTCTGGCGTCGATATCAGCCTTGTTGCCCTCGCCGTCTACGATAACCGTGTTCTCCTTCTGAACCTTAACGGATTTTGCCCGTCCCATCTGATCCATGGTCACATCCTTAAGCTCCAGGCCAAGATCGCTGGAGATCACTGTGCCGCCGGTCAGAGTGGCGATATCCTGCAGCATCTCTTTTCTTCTGTCGCCGTAGCCGGGAGCCTTCACGGCAACAACATTAAAGGTGCCTCTCAGCTTATTCACGATCAGGGTGGTCAGAGCCTCGCCTTCCACATCCTCGGCGATGATGAGAAGTCTGGCGCCGGACTGTACGATCTGCTCTAACAGCGGCAGGATCTCCTGGATGTTGGAGATCTTCTTGTCCGTGATCAGGATGTAGGGGCTGTCTAAGTTGGCCTCCATCTTGTCCATGTCCGTACACATGTAAGCGGACACATAACCTCTGTCAAACTGCATCCCTTCCACCAGGTCAAGCTCTGTCTTCATGGTCTTGGACTCTTCGATGGTGATAACGCCGTCCTTGGAAACCTTCTCCATAGCGTCAGCTACCATCTCGCCCACCTCGTCGCTGGAAGCGGAGATCGCCGCCACTCTGGCGATCTGATCCTTGCCGTTAATAGGCTGGCTCATGTTGGCGATCGCCTCAACAGCCACGTCCGTAGCCTTCTTCATGCCCTTTCTCAGAACGATGGGGTTAGCCCCTGCTGCCAGGTTCTTCATGCCCTCGTTGATCATCGCCTGTGCCAGGACCGTAGCAGTTGTGGTTCCGTCGCCGGCCACGTCGTTGGTCTTGGTGGCAACTTCCTTCACCAGCTGAGCGCCCATGTTCTCAAACGCGTCCTCCAGCTCGATCTCCTTTGCGATGGTCACTCCGTCATTGGTGATGAGGGGAGCGCCAAAAGACTTATCCAGAACTACGTTTCTTCCTTTCGGTCCTAAAGTCACCCGAACCGTATCAGCCAACTGGTTCACACCGGACTCCAGGGCTTTTCTCGCGTCTACGCCATACTTAATTTCCTTTGCCATGATTTCATTCCTCCAGTTTGTCTCTATTCTTTATTCCTGTTTCCTTCTATGATGATCACTCAATGACTGCCAGAATATCGTTCTGCTTTACGATCACATACTTCTCGTCATCCACTTCCACTTCCGTGCCGGAATACTTGGAGAAGATCACCTTGTCCCCTACCTTTACCTGCATGGTCACTTCCTTGCCCTCTACCACTCCGCCGGGGCCTACCGCGATCACCTCCGCCTGCTGCGGTTTCTCCTTGGCCTGGCCCGGAAGCACGATGCCGGACTTTGTGGTCTCTTCTGCAACCAGCTGCTTTAAAACAACTCTGTCAAATAACGGCGCTAATTTCATATATAATTCCTCCTTAAGAATGATTTCCTTTTGTTCACATCAATGTTATAGCACCCTTTGTTAGCACTGTCAAGGGTTGAGTGCTAATTTTTTTCAAATTTTTCCAAACCTATTACCTATTTTATAAAATTTTTTTAAATATATGCCTTTCTTTTTTGGAACAATGGTATTACAATAGATTTATTATGATGAAAGATAAGCAGAAAGGAGCATCCCACCATGGCAAAGAAAAATTTGGGCAGATTCCTTGCTCTCACAGCCATTTCCACCGCGATCGCCGCCGGCGTTTCCTATTTTTTAAAGTACCGTTCCTTCCACGCGGAGCTGGATGAAGATTTTCACGATTTCGAGGGGGACGACGACGACTTTGACGGCGCTCTTCCTCACGAGGGGGAGGCAGCCAAGCGCAACTATGTGCCCCTGGGCGAGAAGAAAGACGGCGGCTCTGTGGATGACGCGGCCCAGGACCACAGGGAAGAAGCCAAAACAGCCGGGGATGAAGCCACTGGAACCGAAGCTGCCGCCGCGGCTGACGACGCTATGGAGAGCGCGGTAAAACCCGTGGAGCCGGCAGCCA
The DNA here is from genome assembly GCA_910585645.1 of uncultured Hungatella sp. Classification (GTDB taxonomy): domain Bacteria; phylum Bacillota; class Clostridia; order Lachnospirales; family Lachnospiraceae; genus UBA3402. The sequence goes on from CAJUFP010000111.1 coordinate 8,852, forward strand.
CCACGACCATCGAGGAAGATACCACTGTAGAATAGGATCCCTCTGTACGGTTATAGAAGCCCGTGAGAATGCCTTCCTGTTTGGAAGGGCCCATTCCGCGGGCATTTTCAGTCTTGTCTCCAGGCCTCCCACAAAAGCTTTGCTCCCCTCTTGATCTGTTCCTCGCTCAGTCTGGCGTACCCCAGCAGCACGGTGGATGACCGACAGCGGCGGTGGCTGTAGATAAAGTAAGCAGAGAGGCCGTAGACTTTCACGCCCTTTTCTTTTGCGCGCTGGATCAGCCAGTTCTCCGGCTTTCCTTTTTTGCTGGTCAAAAGGATGTGGAGACCCGCGTTCTCACCGGAGATCTCAAAATCCTGTTCCAGCTGTCGAAGCTGTCCCAAAAGCGCGTCATGTTTCCCCCTGTAAATGGCTCTCATGCGGTTTAAATGCCGCTCATAGTACCCTTCTGTCAGAAACTGATAGAGGATCCTCTGATCGATCCTGGACACGGTGGAGGCGTAGAAGCCAAGCCGCTGCTGGTAGATCTTTAAAAGAGGCTGGGGAAGGACGATATAGCCCACCCGGATGGCCGGAGCGATGGATTTGGAAAAAGTCCCCATGTAGATAACCTTTCCTTCCTTGTCAAGGCCCTGGAGCGCCGGGATCGGCTTGCCCTTATAGCGAAATTCACTGTCATAGTCGTCTTCAATAAGAAAGCGTTCCGCTTTCTTTCCCGCCCACTTTAACAGCTCCTGTCTTCTGGCAACGGGCATGACGATGCCTGTAGGGTACTGGTGGGAAGGCATCACATAGGCGATATCCGCCTGGCTGGCTTTCAGGGCGTTTACCTCCATCCCGGAGCCATCCATGTCCACAGGGGCGATCTCATACCCCAGACTCTCAAATACCCGGCAGGCCTGCTTGTAAGTAGGGTTTTCCATGGCAATGGTGCGCCCCGGCCCAAGGATCTGGTACAGCAGCATCAGAAGATACTCGTTCCCCGCGCCGATGATAATTTGCCCCGCCCTGCAGTTGACGCCCCGGGCCGAGTGGAGATACCCTCTTATGGCCTCCCGCAGGGCAGGCTCCCCCTGAGGGGAGCCTGTGAGAAACATCTCCTTATTGTCCTCAACCAGGGTATTTTTTGTAACCTTCCTCCACGCATTGTAGGGGAAGTGGGTCAGATCAATGCCTCTTGGCGAGAAATCAATGATCGTCCTTCCCTGCTCCCCCTCTTCTTCCCGGATAAACCCGCCGGGAAGCTCTACTTCCACCTCCACCATCTCTTCTATCCCCAGCACAAAGTACCCTCTGTGGGGGACTGCTTTCACATACCCCTCTGCTACCAGCTGGTCGTAAGCCATCTGAGTGGTGGAACGGCTGACTTTCAGATTCTCTGCCAGAACCCTGGTGGAGGGAAGCCTCGTCCCCTCCCCCAGGCTGCCTCTGCGGATCTCGCTCTTCACATACTCGTAGATCTGCTCATACAGGGAAGACCCGTCAGATCTTAAAGGGATCATCAGCTCCATAGGCTCTACGGATTCAGTTTAAACGAGCTTTTAAGGGACACGATCCTGTTAAACACCAGCCGGTCCGGCCTGCTGTCCTTTGCGTCCACACAGAAATACCCGTTCCTCATAAACTGGAAGCTGTCGTATGCCTTTGCCCTGGCAAGTTCCGGCTCCACATAGCAGTCCTTTAAGACGGTGAGGGAGTTGGGATTTAAGTTCAGGGTCCCGTCGTCGTTCAGCTTTCCTTTCTCCTCATCCACGATATTTTCATAAAGACGGCACTCCGCCTTCACGGCCCCGGATTCTGCCACCCAATGGATGGTCCCTTTTACCTTTCTGCCTGTAAAGCCCGAACCGCTCTTTGTCTCCGGGTCATAGGTGGCGTGAATCACTGTAACCTTTCCGTCTTCATCCTTCTCACAGCCGGTACAGGTTACAAAGTACGCGCCCATGAGCCGCACCTCATTGCCCGGATAAAGCCGGAAATACTTCTTAGGCGGGTTCTCCATAAAGTCCTCCCGCTCAATATAAAGCTCCCTCCCAAAGGGAACCTGCCTCTCTCCCAGAGCCTCATTTTCCAGGTTGTTAGGGATGGACACCAGCTCCGTCTCCCCTTCGGGGTAATTGTCGATGATCAGCTTCACCGGGTCAAGAACAGCCATCATCCTGGGCTTTTTCAGTTTCAGGTCCTCCCTGATGCAATACTCCAGCATGGCATAATCCACGGAGCTGTTGCCCTTGGCCACGCCTACCAGATCCACAAACCGTCTGATGGACTCCGGCGTGTACCCTCTCCGGCGCAGAGCCGCTATGGACACCAGGCGGGGGTCATCCCAACCGTCCACGATGCCGTCCTCCACCAGCTTCTTAATATACCGTTTCCCTGTGACCACGTTGGTCAGGTAAAGCTTGGCAAACTCGATCTGCCTTGGAGGATTCTCAAACTCGCACTCCCGCACCACCCAGTCGTACAACGGCCTGTGATCCTCAAACTCCAGGGTGCAGATGGAGTGGGTGATGTGCTCGATGGCGTCCTCGATGGGGTGGGCAAAATCGTACATGGGATAAATACACCACTGATCTCCTGTGTTGTGATGGCTCATGCGGGCCACCCTGTAGATAACCGGGTCCCGCATATTGATATTGCCGGAAGCCATATCGATCTTGGCCCGCAGCACCTTTTCCCCGTCTTTATATTTGCCCTCTTTCATCTCCTCAAACAGTTTCAGATTCTCCTCAACGGAGCGGTTCCGGTAGGGACTCTCCTTGCCCGGAGTCTTAAAGTCTCCCCGGTACTCCCTGATCTCCTCCGCGCTGAGATCACAGACAAAGGCCTTTCCCTTCTTGATCAGCAGGATGGCGCACTCATACATCTGCTGAAAATAATTGGACGCGAAAAACAGCCTGTCCTCAAAGTCAGCTCCCAGCCACTTTACGTCCTCGATAATGGACTGGACAAATTCTTCCTTCTCCTTGGTTGGGTTGGTGTCGTCAAACCGCATGTTAAACTTTCCGCCGTACTTCTGGGCCAGCCCATAATTTAACAAGATGGACTTGGCGTGTCCGATGTGAAGATACCCGTTTGGCTCCGGCGGAAAGCGGGTCTGCACGTGGTCGTAAACTCCCTCCGCCAGGTCTTTGTCAATCTCCTGCTCTATAAAGTTTCTGGAAACCTCTAAAACTTCTTTGTTCTCTTCCATAAATATAAAACTCCTCCATTCCCAATATTAGGCTATCATACCATATTTTCTTTCTTTAGGAAAGGGGGATTTTGGGTCTGGCAGCCGGGGGATGTGTTCTCACCGTAACAGATAATATGTAGTGACGGGAAGTGTAACATCTTCCCGAAAGTAAAAAAGTAACCTCAACTATTTGAACTATCGTGGATTTACCTGTATACTAAGATTGACAAAACCCAATAACAGGGATTACCGCATTCAAAAATAGGAGGTTACTTATGAATACTATTATAATCAATCTTGGCATGGATGTCCATACTATAAATTTCACTCTTTGCTGCTATACCTTTTATAATGATACTTTTTTCGCTGAAACATCCGTCTCTCCGGATTACCGGGAAGTTCTTAAATACATGGACACCATTGGGAAGGCACAGAAGCTTTCCACCGGCGCGGATATTAAGTTTGTCTGCGGTTATGAGGCTGGATGTCTCGGCTATACCCTGTATCACCAGCTCACCCAGGCAGGACATGAGTGCATAATCCTTGCGCCTTCCACGATCCCCAGCTTTAAGACCGGGGAAATCAAGACGGACAAACGGGACGCCAGAAAGCTGGCGCAGTGTCTGGCCTTTGGCACCTACAGTTCCGTTTACATTCCCACAGCCCAAGATCTGGCAGTGAAGGAATACATCCGGATGCGGGATGACCACAAGGCTTCCCTGAAACGGACCAAGCAGCAGATCCTGGCCCTGTGCCTCAGGCACGGCTTCCAATACCGGAGCAGTGATTCCAGGAAAAGCTACTGGACCCAGGCCCAGATAGGTCTGCGCGTTTACCGCGCTGACCGTGCGAAAGCGTAATGGTAGCAGGCATCCGGCCCATCGCCAAAGGCGATTCTAATTGGCCGGATGCGTAACAGTTCAAGGGTCATCTGAACTGTTACTTCTCACCCGTTTCGAGTCTTGCGGAAAGGGGTGATTATTTAGCAATGTTATTCGTGTGATACTTGTGTGATATTTTATACTTTACAGGCGTTATTTACATCCTTTCAACCATAATATTCATAACGCAAAAAATCCCTGAAAACACGGCGTTTATCGAATAAAACCGCTATTTTCAGGGAATTCTCCAAAGAGCTGATGACGGGACTCGGACCCGTGACCTCCTCACTACCAATGAGGTGCGCTACCACCTGTGCCACATCAGCGTCTTTCCTAAGACTTAAGACCATGCTTAAGCCTTAGATATATTATCACGTCATCCACCTTTTGTCAACAGAAAAATCGCTTTTCCTGAAAAATTTATCTTTGCCTTTCCTTATCCATTTTCCTGAAAATTCCCAGACATATAATCAGCGACAGCACAATGGAAATAAAATCCGCCACAGGCTGGGCATAGATAACCCCGTCCAGCCCGAAGAGCCCGTTGAGAATGTACACCGACGGGATGAACACCGCGCCCTGCCTGCAGATGGTCAGCACCAGGGACGGGATGGCCTTTCCCATCCCCTGAATGGTGTTGATGCACAGAAACAGGATTCCAAGCACCGGACCGGAGATCTGAAGGGCGATGACCATCTGAATCCCATAGGCCACAACCTGGCTGTCGTCGATAAACGCCCGGATAATGGTCTGTCTCGCTGCCACCATGAGAATGGTCAGAAGGGTTCCCATGACCACGGCGCAGACTCCCGTAAACCGGAACACCTGCATAAGCCGCTTCTTGTTCCTGGCCCCGTAGCTGTAGCCGATAAGAGGCTGAATCCCGGAGCACAGCCCGATCTGCAGAAGCACCAGAAGCATGTTGGCCTTCATGGCAACTCCCATGGCAGCCACCGGCGTGTCCCCGTAGCTGATCAGCACCTGGTTCAGCACAATGTTGGCGCAGCTCATGAGAATGTTGTTGAGGGACGCCGGAATCCCGATGGACATAACCCCCGCGGCGATCCTCTCTCCGGCCTTAAAATCCCTTAAGCGGATGGACAGGCTGGATTTTCTTTGCAGAAAGTACAGAAGGTAGAACCCGCTGGCCGCCATATTGCCGATGACCGTGGCCACAGCCGCACCAACCACGCCCCAGTTCAGCCCAAGGATCATAACCGGGTCAAGGACGATATTGGTCACCGTCCCGATCATATTGCCGATCATGGACTCCTTGGCAGCCCCTTCCCCCCGCAGAATATTGCCGAAGGCAGTTCCGAACATGATAAACGGTCCCCCGAACGCGATATAGGTCAGATAATCCCTGGCATACCCGATGGTGTTCTCACTGGCCCCGATCAGCTTTAAGATCCCGTCCATGCCCACCAGAAAGAGAAGGGCCATGATGATCCCCAGACCCAGGGAGCCGTAGCAGCAGAAGGAGGAAATATTCTTCGCCCTCTCAGCCTTCTTCTCCCCAAGAGCCCTTGAGATGGCCGAACTGCCGCCGATGCCGAAAAGGTTGCCAAGGGCCATGAACACCATAAACACCGGCGTGGCCAGGGAGACCGCCGCCACCTGCATAGGATCCCCTGTCTGCCCGATGAAAAATGTGTCCGCCATATTGTAAATGACCACCACCAGCATGGAGATCATGGTGGGCACACCCATAACCGCCACGGCTTTTGCCACCGGGGCATTTTCAAATAATTCTTTGTTGTCCTTCATACAAATTCCTCCCTTTTCCTATGATAACTTCTCGGAATCCTCAGCCCTTATTTCATGGGGCTTTCAGAACCTAT
>CAJUFP010000112.1 GCA_910585645.1 uncultured Hungatella sp.
ACCCAACTATTTGGGTGAAAATGTAGTGCTACTTTTTATGTTCATCGTAGGTTAATTATTTGCTCTTGCAAGGTTTCTCCAAAACCTTTTCCGGGATTTCCTTTTGAAGTTCCAAGGTTTATTCCATCAACCTTAAAAATCAAATAGTTTTATTGCAGCCCGATATGCCACATGGTTTGTATCTCCGTTTGCCGCAAGCAATAATTGCCCTATATCCCAGAAGTATTTATTAATTTTGTCATATGCCCCTAAAAATTCCGGAACATTTGTTTCTCGAAGTCTCTTAATATTAATAAAATAATTACTGTCTGCATTGATTATAGGATCGAATATCGCTTCTTCGTCCAGCTTATCCTTTAATTTAAATTCTTCTGAAAAAAATATTTTACTATTATGTCCCACCCCAAAACTCCTTTACCCACCTATCTTCTTTATTATCTCTTCTACCAACTTATGTACCCTACAAGCCGGCCACATCTCCGATGGCTTCCGCTTCCCATCTTCCACACATCTTTTATAACACCTCTCCGCCATCTGAATCGCCCCTTTTTCATCCCCATGCTGCACCAGCTTCCGATAAATATCTCTGTCATTCTTAGAATACTTCTGTCCTGTTACCTTCTCAAACTTCTCGGCAAACCGGTCACAGCAGGTATAAGACTCCCTAATCACAGGCATCTCTCCAAAATACGCATACATCCAGATTTCAAAGCAGGGATTAGACCATCCAGCGCCCACACCACTTTTCTCCGCTGTCTGGATAATCTCGTCAAAGTCCTTCACCTGATCTCTGTCAAAGACAATCCACGGAATCGGGTACTGTGATTCCTGCCCTGTCATTTCCAGAGCCTTTCTCACAAGCTCCACCGTCCTGGCCTTCTCCACTTTTATCACAAGCCTGTCTTTCAGTTCCGCCGGAATGCTGTCTCGCAGACCCTCAAAGTAGTTCTTCTCTGTTTCTTCCGTATCCGTCACAATCAGATAATATCCCAGTTCAGGAACCCTGGCCCCCACACGTTTGTTTCTGTCCCGCCTTTTTCCGGCCCGGCTGTCGCTGGGTTTTCCAGCAACAGTGGCCTTCTTTTCTGCCGCTTTTCCCCTATTTGCCATCCGATGTCCTCCCCTTCAACATCTTCATAGGCTTTAATGCCGGAATCGCTCCATAATTCCCCGTGAGATAATTCTTGGCAAGAGCCTCATCCCGCCGTACCTTGTTCCCCTCTTCGTCCTTAAACTCTACCAAAGAGTACAATTCCGATACCCCATCCCGATTCTTATTGACCATCCAGATTTCATCCCGCCGCAGCAATTCATTGGAAAACTGCCAGATATCATGGGTTGTAAATACCAGCTGCGCGTTCCGGGTATTGATTTCCGGGGAAAGAAAAGTCAGTATAATATTCCTTACCAACAATGGGTGCAGTCTGGCATTCAACTCATCAATAAACAGCGTGGAACCCTGATCCAGCACCTCCTTTAAAGAGGGGTACAGAGCAAACATCTTCAATGTCCCGCTTGATTCCTGTTTCAATGGAATAGAAGCCATTTTTCCAGTGTCCCCCATCTTATGCAGGGCATCAATCTTATAACTCTTACTATTGTCTTTTTCATCCTCCTGTGGAAGTTCTTCTACACTAAAATCCTGTATCGCCTCGTCAAAGGATGCAAAATACTCCACCACATTATCCTGCACCTCTTTTCGGTCTACGAACCCTTCCGGCAAAACTCTGGAAAGGAAAAAGTTTTCCGCAGGATCGCCAAAGTTTACAATCTCATTGCTCAGAAACCAGTCCCTCACCTTTTTCAGCTTCGCTATCCGCAGCTTCGACCCCAAAGATACAATAAGGGACTCCTTGTTCAGAGATGCCTTGATATTTTCCACATGGTTTTTGGAAAAACCATTCATCTCCAGTTCTTCGCCTTTTTTACGGTAAAGAATCGTCCGGTACTTATTCCTTGCCGTCTTTGCTTTAGAATATAGCCATTCCTCTACTACTTCATCCTTTTTCAATGAGAACCCATACTGGTATGTCTTGCCCGTATCTTCTGAACTGTCAACATAAAACACTTCAAAGGTGGTTTCTTCGTCACGGCTCTTTTCATCAAAAAGGAATGGTGTCACTTTCAGATAAGAATCTCCCGTTTTCCTGCGCCGTTCTTCTTCATCACCGAATTTAAAGGATTCATCCACATAGTAAGTCATATATTCAAAGGCATCATACACATTAGATTTTCCACTTGCGTTGGCACCATAGATAGCCGCTACCTTTAAAAGTTTATCATTCGCTGCCTCTGCCACATGGCCTTCGTGTTCTGTTATCTTCGTTGCCGTCAAATCCAAAGACACCTCATCACGAAAGGATTTATAATTTTTAAAATTAAATTGAATCAGCATAATAGTCTCCTCATTATAGGTCTTGCATCCACTATTCAAATCAAACTCTCATGTATATTATAATCAATTTCCAATAAAAATCAACATATAATTTTGTGTTTTACGGTTTTATATGCTCATTTTTATAGAAAATTTATATTTTTCTACATTTTCATTTTCATTCATCCATTAAAAATTTATCAATCGCTCATCCTCTGCCATCTTGGTTCAAATGCACCGGTCCTGCCCCAAAGGGCAGGACCGGCAACACTTATCAGCCTTATCCCTGATAATTGAACAGGCTGGTGATCTTCTGGGTCAAGGTGGGCAGGATAGTGTCCTTGAACAGCGTGTACAGCCCCGCCAGCAGCAGTGCGCCCACCACCACGGAGATCAGGATCTTCAGCGCCGTATCCACAAAGCCCTCCCCGGACTTCTGGGATAAAACTTCCGCCAGCTTCGCCTTGGCCTGCATCCCCTCCACATAACCCTTTACCGCCAGATTGTTCATTTTGTCAGTCAGTCTCTTCATAGATTCATTCTCCTTTTCTTGATCAGAGTTGTTGGTTGTATGGCAGTCCGCAGGAAATCCCTGCGGTTATACCCGTTTCATCACGAACTGCTTACTGATAGTAGCCGATGATGATGTTCAGCGTGGCGCTCCCCAGCACTGCGCCGATACAGGAAACAATGGCAACCACAATACGGTTGTTCCATTTCTTCTGATCCATCTCGTCCGCCGCCGAGCGCCGGATGCAGAAATAGATGATCAGAAGCCCCGCCACCACTGGGACCAGCACCATCAGCCAGGTGGTGGCGTCACCGATCAGTTTCTCCGTTCCCGTGGCAAGTTTGCTCTGGCTGATGCCGGACGCATATACCGTGGTACTGTTTGCCAGCATAAGAAAAGCGGCCATGCCCATGGCACCCGCCGCCCGAAGCCTTACCGCTGCGTTTTTAATCTTCCTCTTCATTCTTGTCTGAACCTCCTACTGTTCTTCTATAGCCTTTCACAGACGAAAACATGGAGCCAGCCTGCGCCCCGAATGTCTGCGATTTCTGCTGCGCCTCTTTCAGCTGCAAGTCTTTGGTGTAATACACCCAGATATTCCACAGGGGGATCTCCTCCGTCCTGGCCGAAAGCACCGGGCGGGCCTTTTCCCTGGCCTCCCGCACCTTCCGGTTGTGTTCCGGATCTCCCAATCCACACATCCGGTTGAAATACCACTGTGGCAGATCCGGCGCGTTCATCATGGCCGGATGCGCCCTGCTGATGACGATCTGGCTGGGGCGGGAGATCCGCCGTATCTCGTCTGTGGTCAGAAGTTCCCTTGCCACAAGGCTGATGCTGTGGGAGCTGCTGGGATTGACATACCGCCCGTGCTGGCCGGATAACTGATAGGCCGAAGTGGTATATTTCCCCAGCTTGTCGCACACATCCTGCAGAGTCTCCTTATCGTCCGCCTGCAGATAGATCCAGGTCTGGCAGTTGGACTTGACGATGGCCGCCGTCTCCTTATCGTATTTCTGGGTCAGCTGCTCAAAGCTCTGTAAAAACAAGTTGAACCGCACGCCCCGGCCTCCGGCCACGGTCAGTTTATTGGTGAAATCATTGAGTTTCGTAAAATTCCCAAACTCGTCCAAAACGAAGTTCACCCGGTTTTCCAGCCTGCCGCCCCGTAAATCGGATTGACGCACCAGCAGTTCATACAGCTGGGACACCATCAGGCTGGCGATAGGATAATATGTGGTCTTTTCATCCGGCAGGATCAGGAACAATGCCTGCTTCTTCCTGCCGATATCCGTTATGTTGTAATCGCTCTTATGGGTGATGGCATAAACGGAGCGGCTGGTGAACAGACGCAGGGTGGTCAGGGCAGATGTGTCAAAGCTGCCCTTGGTGCGGCTGGGCGCCACCTCCGCAATGGACATCAGCGCCCGTGCCGGGTGGCTTGGCCGGTAACTTCTTCATGTACTCGCTCATGGGCGTCTTTCCTCCCACAGACTTGCTCATCTCTGCGATGTACCAGTACACATTGGTCAGATTCTGGTACTCCGGTCGTTTCCGGTTGTCTGCCACCACACAGAGGATGGCCGCCTCTATGGTGGACTTTTCCCCGTTCTCCCAGATCTTCTCGTTGGATGTGTTGTCCCCCACCAGGATATTGGTGATATCCCAGGCATACATCTCCGCCCGCTCCACATCGTCCTCATTGATGGCGTCAATCACTGGCTGGAGCAGGTTGTAACGGGTACTCTTTTCCGGATTCTTGAAATCCAGACAGATCACCTCGTAGCCCAGCTTTTTCAGATAGTCCGCCGTATAATGATACAACTCCGCTTTGGGGTCGCTGATGACCAGACTCTCCCCGGACAGCGCTATGGAGCAGATGGACTGGATGACCAGGCACCGGGTCTTGCCGGAGCGGGTGGCACCGATAGTCAGAGTGCGGGTGTCGTCCCCGATCAGGTACAGCTTCTCCCGGTTCCCCATTTTTTCTATTCCCACCACAATGCCACCTTTGGGGAAGAGTTTATATGGGTCAGTTCCTTTTTCTCCTTTCTCTGCCCTCGCTGCCTGTTCCTTTTCCACGTTCTCCCCTGCTGACGGTGTTTTTTCTGCCTCCTTTCCGGCCTCCTGTCTGCCTGTACCGACAGGGGAGACCACATACTCTACGGTTTCAAAATCTTCATCCTCCTTTGCCCTTAATGGATTTATAGGAACGGACAGGGAGATGGCGGGGTCTGCTGTTGTGTCCTCCGGCATATTCCCTGCTTTCTCCTGTCCGGTATCCTCTGCTTTATTTCCTGTACCATTTCCTCTTTCCAGAAACGGCAAGTTATCATACCCCGTATCCAAAAGCATCCGGATCACTTCATTATGCAGGTCGATGATCTGCGTCGCAAATCCCCTGTCCCTCTCTTCCTTTTTCAGCCACCGTGACGAACCGTGCTGGTACTGGCCTGACGGAGCCGGGGTGTAGATATCCCCGGCAACCTTCACAAGCTCGCTCTGATAGGTACGGCTGTTCTGCACCCAGAAGAGGATACAACACAGCGCCAGAAAGCCCTCAAAGGAAAGGAAGAGCAACAACTGCCGGCGCTCGGTAAACAATCCCAACAGACACTGGAAAAACGGAACCAGCGTCAGCGTATCGTACCTCCTGGACATCAGCCCGTGCAGGGCTGCCGTAAAGAACAGGTTCAGAATGGTTCCCACTGCCAGCAGGATAACGCTTAAGATCAGCTTCTCTTTTTTCTTCATTGGCACAGTTCCTCTTCTTCCTCCTGTCCATATTGGGCAATCCCGCTGACAAACTCCGGGTAAGCATTTTTCAGCATCTCCACCGCTTCCTCCCTGGGGATGCCCAGCAGTTCCGTTCTTGACACCGCCATATGGTCTTTGTCAATGGGATGGTACAGATGGACGGTATCGCTGAAGCTCCCCCCTTTTCCCTCACAGCCGGGGCCATGGGTGACAATCCACAGCTGGTTACGGGCATTGCGGTATTCCGGTTTCAGATTTTCAAGCCTGAGCACCACCAACCTGTCCATATAGTTCTCTTCCCGGCTTCCCTCCCTGCAGTCCTGGCCGTCTAAAAGTGGGACTTCATCCGTGCTGATGGGATAATACTCTTTCAATGCGGGATAGGGGACAAAATACGTCCGGATGCCGTGTTCCTGCGCAAAATCGATCTCCCCCTGCATCCCCTGGCTGACCTTCTTTCCCATCACCCACATCTCATCGCACTTTTCCAGCAGGGAAAGCCCTAATTTCAGTCCCAGCTCCCTCTGCTCCGGGATGGTGTCGTTGCACCACTGGCTGAAAATAATGTGGGGCGCCAGCGGCAGCAATCCGCACTCACTGACCAGCCTGCTGTATTCCACGGCATTTTTGATATTCCTGTCATAATCCCCACGCAGGGGGCTGGCAAGGTATACCATTTTCAAATAAATCTCACCTCCCATGAAAAAGGCAGGCCGCATACCTGATAACCCAGATATACAGCCTGCCTTATTTTCCTATATTCTTTTTCCCTCTCGTAAATATGCTCTCATTGCACAAAACAATAAATTTAACTTTTTACATTCAGATTACCGGATTGCGTTCATTTAAAAGTTCTGCAAAGCGAAAGTTACCATCCCGCTTAATAATCAAGCAATCTCCCATAATCATTCCAGTCTCCAAACATTTTTCCTGCCTGCGATTGCTCGATCAACTTTTTCAAACGCTTATCAAACACCTCTCTGTCCTTCTTTTTATCTCGCTGAATAGAATCAATACGCACCCTTTGATAAAGGGCAGGAAAAGATTGAAAATTTTTCCATGCAACTAAATTTTCCTGAAATGCCTGATAAATCTCCGGATCAATCACAAACCCTTTTTCCGACATGTCAGGCAGGACAGAACGTCCCGCATCCGTCATCATTCCCAGTTTTTCTAACCTCCGGCTACGTTCTTTATTGAACTCAGACCATGGACTCTTTGCAGCACGGGGAGTAAACTTTTGCATATCTGCTCCATCAATCTTTTTATGGGTCGTATCTATCCACCCAAAACAAAGGACTTCTTCAACTGCGTCCAAATACCAGACATAATCCGTTGGCGGCTTTTTTCCCTTCTTGGCAACTATCCAGCATTCTGACTCTTTACTGTGGTTCTCTGTCAGCCACTTTCTGAACTCTTCTCTGGTTGTAATATTTAAAATGTTTTTCGCTTCCATTCTTGTCTCCAAATCCAGATTTATGTACCTGATTATAAAATAGTTGTCCGCCATGTGCAACGTATATTTATGGGCTGATCTTTAGTGAGTACACAATTCGGGAAAAAGCGTGTTCTTCATTCCATTGTCACCGTAATGACTTTCACCGGTTTCCCAATCTTTCTCGCATAATCGGCTATCTCTTTTGTCCTCCGGCTCTTTCCATCCCATACGGCAACCACCAGATCGGCCATGGCAGCCATCTGGATATCCTGTTCTGAGAGTTCACCCTGCCTGCTCTTCTCTCTGTCCGGCTCCACAACCTCCACAGGGATTCCATGGTACTGTGCATACTGTTCTGCTACAGAGCCGATTCCCTTTTCCCGATAACAGAAAATCCTCCCGCAGTCTCTGGGGATATAAGGGGAAAGGTCAAACGCAGAGATGGAACAGGAGCCAATCACCAGCACACTGATTGTGGGTGCCTTACAGATAACCATCTGGCCGTCCGTGCAAGATACCTCTATGGGGGTTCCCGGCAGAAAACCATAGTCCTCCAGCCATTTCTCCTCAAGGCGCAACTGGGGAACCGGGTATCTTTCCCAGCTCCCGCCCCGGTAGACACGCAGCCGCCGTTTTCCGCCCCGCTCCGCTGACCGGTGTTTTTGCTCACCATCCTGCCTGCTTTTTTCACGTTCTTTTTCTTCCTTATGACAGGTTACATTTTCTCCGGGTTGTTTCTTTTTCGTGGGAAATTCTTTTTCGGTGGATTTTGCTTTCTCTTTGGAATACTCCCCTTCTATGGAGTTTCTTTTCTCCATTGGGGTTCCCTTTTTTATGGAATTATCTTTCTCCATGGGATCGCTATCGGATATCATAGTCGATCTGTTCGCCAAATTCTTCCTCCATTTCCTCCGGCCTTTCCTCTTCCACGGGCCGGCTCTCCGGTTCCTCCCTGTCCCTGGCCGCCTCCATCTGCACCGCAAGGAACAGTTCCGCAGGGGCATCCGCCTCCGGTATCTGCTCCTCCTTCGGCACGCAGGCATTGTACAGCTGCTTGTAAGCAGGGAATTTCTGGTCCAGGGTGGCATACAGGCTGTCCTCGGAAATAACCAGCGCCGATACCTCGTCAAACACATTTTTCAGTTCATTCAGCATGACGGCGCTGGATGCGGTATCGTAAAACAGGTAGTCTCCCTGCCTGCTCCCGCATTCCGCCGCCATGGGCGACATAAAGTTGTCTGCCACTGCCTCATGGACGGCAAATTTCAGGCTCTCTTCATCCTGGGTCATGTAAATGCCGTTCCGCACATGGAGCATATCATCCACCTGTCCGGCAGGCGTCTCCACCGGCGGCGCACATTCCCCAAAATAGTCTGTCAGGGACAGCTTTCCATCTCTCCGGATCTCCTCCATCTGCTTCATCACGACAGCTTCCATCCGTCTGCACAGCGCCATGCGCCGCTGCAGCACCTCATACACGGGGATGTCTTTTTTGCCCTCGTCAAAACAGAGCCAGTCCCCGTCCTCCCGCCCCATGGCGGCGGCCTTCTCTGAAAGGGTGTCCTTCACGGCATTTTTCCGTACCATGACACCCTCCCTCTCAATGCCCTGCCCGTCCACGGCCACGATTATGTAGACGTTCAGCGCGATCTCCACGCAGGTGTTGATGGTCCCCCAGATGGATTCCCCCTGTGGTGGCTGGTGCATAACATCACTCTCCTTTCTTTTAGCTTAATCTGCTATCACTTAACTGTCAAGTGACTGTATAATAGTTACAAAGAATACCATAAAATATATCTGATGACAAGTAAGTGGAGGATATATCTTATGGCTACAAACAAACGGGTATTTACCCTCAGACTGGAAGATGAGGTTTTTGACAAGATCGGGGCGCTTTCCACCGCACAGCACCGCTCCATGACGAACTATATCGAATATGTCCTGCTAAAACATATCAGAGAAGTGGAGCAGGCAGAAGGCGAGATCCGGCCGCCTGTCCCCAAAGACCATGACTGACAGCCCTCCCGCTCCGGCGGCGGGGCTGTTTTCTCGTCCCGTTCTTCCATAATACAATAATATATCTGTAATTTCAACCATTTTATTTGTATTATCTTTTGTTCAGCTATCACCCATAATATAAATCAGCAGGCAAGCCTGCTGATTTAACGACAGACCGTTAGGTCTGAAGTCTGGTTCTGAAAGGTTTCCAACACTGCAAAGCCTACTGATTCAACGACAGACCGCTAGGTCTGAAGTCTGACTCCAACGGACTTCCAATACTGCAAGCCTGCTGATTCCAACAGATTTCCAATCCCGGAAATCCGCACAGACAAGAAAGGGTGACAGCCATGATCGATATTCCAAACCGTTTCCGAAAGCTGCGGACCGACAAAGGGTTCAGCGTATACCGTCTTTCCAAAGAATCCGATGTGTCCGAAAATTATATCCACAAGATCGAACGGGGCGAAAACCAGCCCTCCGTCTACATCCTGGAGAAGCTGCTCTCCTGCCTCGGCGCCACGCTCCCTGAATTTCTGAATGGGGATAGCGAAGTCATGTACCCCTCCGATTTTGAGCGGGAACTTCTGGAAAGCGTCCGTGTCCTGCCGGAAGAGAAAGCACAAGCCCTGCTCCAGATGGCAAAACTCCTGAAAAACTAACCATCCTGCCATAACAAACTGCCTTTTCCCTGGCAGGGCGGCACCATACATATCCAGTACCCAAAGTGCCGCCCCACGGCACTTTCCTACCGCTCCCTCACATTTTCAAGGGGCGAAAACAGCTTCATGAAATCAAATGTCCTCTCTTTTTTCCCCAGCTCCGGCACAATGTCCTCAATCCGTTCCACCAGCGCCGCCACGGATTCCATGCCGTCTTGATCCAGTTCCTGATCCTCCGTCCGCAGCTTCACAAGCCCTGCATGAAGAATCTTAAGTTCCGTTTCCGTGAACAGCTTTTTCTCGTCCACCAGCCCGCTCCGCAGGGCAAAGTCCTCGAATGCCGCCTCCTTGTTATAAAAATACTGTCTCTGGATGGGAGTGCCTCCATGCTCCATATCCTTCCGGTAAGTAGACAATACATAATCAAAGATGGGGTGCTGCTTGCACACCAGGACCACGCCGTTATGCTCGTTGATCTTCACCAAACCACTTTTATCCTGGGTGACTGCCGCTTCATCATATGGCCGGTCAGAACAGATACCGCAGCCGATGGCCGTGGACTTTGCCAGCGCCTGCAGCCGTTCCATCAGCTTTTCCTCCACGTCTGTAAAAGGGTTTTTGATAATGGCGTCCTGCCTGCCGTAAAAGGCGATCTGCCGGTTTTTGTGGTAGATATCGGCCACATAATCTGGTGAGGACAGCGGCCGGACGGAAAACCCCTTTTTCTCCAGTGTCTCAAAAAATGCCTGGTAAAATTCCGTCTTGCTTTTCATTCACATCTCCTCCTGCTGATTATATTTGTAGTAAGCGCCATGATACTCTTTCCTTAACCTGTCATGCCAGCCATAAAGAATACTGTCAGTTCGCAAAACCAGAATATCTGTGGCATTTACTACGGCATGTTATCCGACATCCGCCCACACTCCAGCCTAATGTTCATATCCCTTATCCTGATATTTCAGATACAATTCCTTTCTGGCCTCCTTGGACAGCTCCCCCTGCCATGCCTTCTCAAAATCGTCATATTGGCGGCAGTTAGTATCCACCAGGGAAGAAAGCATGTCAAGCATCTCCAATACCATCTGCTCCACATAGTATTTTCTCCGTCCCTCCCGGTACTCCGCCGCCCTGCCCTCGTCATCCAGGCGGTTTAAAGTCTTTACCATCCCCAGAATCCGGTTGTCAATGATCTTGTCCGCCTCGGCCTCAAACTTCTTTCTCTGAGATGACAGGTATTCCTCGCTGCCCCCGTACAGATGCACCATCTTCATTTTGCTCTCCACATAATCGGTCCGCAGCTTTTTCAGTTCCGGCACATTAGAAAGCAGATAGGCCGTAAGTGCGTCCACCTGTTTTTTCAGTTCCTCCGGCAACAGCTGGTAGGCAATCCTCCCCTTCGGAGGAAGTGCGGATTTCAGACGGAAAACCCTGTCGGCGGTCTCATTCAGCATATTATCGGAAAAATCAAAATCTTCCGCCAGCTCCGCATCCAGGTCATATTCCTCCCGGAGTTTTCGGTATCTCTTATTTCCCAACAGTCGGATATGGCGCTCAAAATCATCCACCAGACTGTCGCTGATCTTTCGCAGGTCGGCCGCCGCCTTGGTTTTTTCCTCCCCATAAGCCCTTATCCGGTCGGCAAAGGTATCCTTTATCATCTGCCTGCGGATATTGTTCGGGACGGATGGATGGGTAAAGGGGTTCTTAATCTTAGCCTTTTCATCAGAATCATCCCAGAACACCACATGGAGATGGGGATGGCTCTTCTCCCTGTGCAGGGCCGCCGCCCACTGGAAATGTTCCCGCCGGATGCCGTTCTTCTCCGCAATCGTGCGGATATGGTTCTCAATGTACCTCTCCCATGCTTTTTTGTCCGTCAGTAACAGTTCCTTTGCCGTGTCCTCCCCAAAAGAGACCACGCTGCGGTACATAGTGACATGCCGCCGGGAGTTCTGATAGACCAGCCGCGCCACGTCCTTCCAGTCCTGAAACTCTGTCAGGGATGTCCCCGGCTTCAGGCAGCCGAACAGACCATGGTTCATGCCCTCGTTCTTTGCCACCCTGGGCCGGGTGGCGATATAGCGCACATGGGCATAATTTTTGCTGGCTGTGCTTTTGTAGTTGAGGTTCTGGAACCGCTACTTATAGACTAACAGGGAAATAGGCCATCACCTCTCTTCCTCCCATTCCTCACCGGTTTCTCCGGCTTCCTCTTCTTCCTCCATCTGGCAAGCATGTTGATAGTTCTCCATGGTGGTGCGGTAACGCTCTGTTTCTTCCTCCAGATACCTAAGCCCTGTGGCCGTACTGGGCAGCGCTGATTCATAGGTTCTGTAAAAAAGGTAACGGTCACAGGCCGGGTCACTTTTCGGGGACAGCATATCCAGAAATTCATCATAACCATAAGGACAAACTTTTTGGATCTCCTGACATACCCTGTTTAATTCCAGGAACAGATCCACACACTCCATTTGGGACAGCACCATCTCCCCCACAGGTTCTTTTGCCTCCAGCTTTACCCGGATATTTCCTGTACCGGAAACCGGCAAGAACGAAGCCTGCCATGTAATGCCGATACTGGATAAATGCTCCTGCAGTTCATACAGCTTACAGGGCAGCTCCACCACCAGGGTATTTCCCCGATGCTCCAATACTGCTGTTATCATAAGCGTCTCCTTTATCGTTCCATTTCCCTGTCCTCGTCCGCCTCCCCAAACATTTCAACCCCTGTCTCTCCATTCTGCTCCCCCAACCCCATTCCCATATCTTCGGATGATCCCAGCATCTCTGTATACATCTGCTCCATCCTGCTATGCAGCCGCTGTGTCCGCTGGTACGGCGTACTATCCAGAATCAGCTCCAGCTCCCCGTTCTCTGCGTCCCGTATCTGCACTTTCACTTCACCGGATGCAATCCAGATGGCGTTGCAGACCTGTTCCATGTAAGGATATCCCATGCGGGAAATGTCAAAAGGCGTCACCTTACACTTTCCCGTCCACTTAAACAGGTTATGGGCGATCTCCACCACCTGCAGGCTGGTCTCGTCAAAGCCCCGCATAGAGCGTTTCAGGCCGTCAAACCCGATACCCATAGCGTTTACATGCTTCTTTGCCACATCAAATATTCCCTGCTCGCAGGAAAGCAGATAAAAAGCCGCATGGTAAGAGGAATCCAGCATCTTTCCCTCCGTCCGTGCGGCCAGCTCCTTATAGCGTTGTGCCTGATCCATGTCTCCCCCTATCTCTCCATTTCCTCTTCCATGCCTTCTGTTTCCATTCCCTCATATCCGGCGGTAGCCATTTCCCTGTTCCCCGCCAGATCCCTGGTTTCCTCCGGGGACAAGGCCATGGAAATCTTCTGTTCCTTTCCGTCATAAAAATATACCTGATTGGACAACACTTCCTGGGGCGGCACTTGAGCCTGGTTGATGTCTGTCACCATGCTCTGCAGTTCTTTTGCCCCCATACCATTCCCCTCTTTCATAAGCAGCACTTCATGGATGCTACTGGGCAGGATATAAAAACTGGACTGGGTGGCCTCTGCGATGGACTGCAGAAGCCCCGGATACAACATAGCGGCCGCCCCCTTGCTTTTCTGCGGGTTTGTTAAAACATACATCTCCTGCTCCTCGGAAAAGACCTCTCCCGGTTCCAGGGATTCCTCCCCGTCAAAATATACCGACATCAGACTGCAGATCTGCGCGGGCATCTGGACAGCGGTATTATCCAGGGCCGTTTCATACAAAGTTTCCACATCCATATCCCATGTTTCCATGAGTTCATTCGTTACCAGAGCGTTTGCGCATACTTTTCCCTGCTCATAAAACAGCATACGGAATACTGCCAGAAGATCCGTGCCTTCAATCTCCTTTTTCGGACAGTTTTTCAGGCTTTCTTTGTTCATATCCCGGTTTACCACCTCTACCCGGATATTTTCTTTTATGGTATCAAAATCCTTTGCGGATTCCTTCATATTCTCCGCCCAGTCCCTTTTGGATTCATTCTCCAGATAATCTCCGGCAACTGTCTGTAGAATGGTCTCATCCGAAACCCAGTCCGGGAACCTTGCGTAATACTCATCCAGAAATACTCTGGCGGCCATCTCTTGTCCCTCCCTTTTTATGGTCATGGCCGTCTGTTCCTGGTCGTTGTTCCCCGGTACATGGACGATCTCTACCGCTGCGTCCCGGTATTCCTCTGGCAGATAGGCAAGAATCCCATCCTTTATTTTCTGCTGAAATTTTTCAAAGCCTGTCATATCTTCTCTTTCCCTTTCCTGTTCATTTTCATAAGTCTCATTTTTCATGGACTCCGTCCACTCAATGACTGTGATCTGTTCCTTAATGCTGCAGATAATATCCCTGCCCAGGGATTCCCTCCATTCCGCCTCCACCTCCCCATCTTCGGTGATCCAGAAAAACCCGCACTCTCCATCGTCTATCTTTAATGCCTGCTCCGGTGAGAAGTAGAACGTATGGTGGAAATCCGCTGCCTGCGCTTCCTGCAAGGTATGGGTTTCTTCAATCCTCCCGTCCGTCAGGTTGACGCTTCCGCTCCAGAAGATGCGGCCCTGGTACAGCCCCATCTTTCTCTCTGCCCCCATCATAACCTATCCGCAATCCGGCGCAGGTTGCCGCTGTCCGCCAGAAAGCTGTTGATCTGGAAGTCCTTCTTCTGCATATAGTCCACCCCCAGAGCCACCGCCTCCGACAGCATCTGGTCGAACTGTTCCTCCGTCCCCTCATGGGCCACGTTCATCAGCACCTT
>CAJUFP010000113.1 GCA_910585645.1 uncultured Hungatella sp.
CGCACGTCCGGTTCTGTGAGGGGCATACCCCGTAAGGGGTATGTCTACTCGACCAGGGTGCAAACATAAGTTCTGTGCTGCCATTAAATTCAGATTGACAAATAAAAATTTATGTGTCATAATATCCATGAACCACTGAAAACGTGAATACGTCGTAGGTGGTGTTTTTATTTTTTTGGATAGATTACAAGCCCATATTTCTCACGGCTGGCTTTTTCATTAAATATCCCATGAACTGATAAAGTAGCCATAACACTTCCGACATATTCTTGTATTGCCCATCAGCTGGCAGTCTTTGAGGATGCGGCGAAAAAAGCGGATGAACTTTTACAGGAACATGAATATGTGGCTGTTACCGGCGATCATGGCAGCAGCCGCCTGGCGGCGCTGGCTTTTCATGATTCAAGTGTTGTGCCTGTTTCTGCTCCTGCAAAGGCTGCTGTGCGCTCTTTTGGGCGTTTCTGTGAATTGGGAGACAATGCTGACAGTTTTATGGCGCTGCCTGGAATGACGAAGGAGGTTAGAGGCGGCAAAACTTTTGTTGTAATGAATCGCTATCAGCATTTCCAGGTGGGCGGCAATGCGGCTGGCGGCAATACGGATAACCGTGATGTAGTGGGAGAAATCCATGGGGGCAATACGACCGAGGAACGCCTTGTCCCGGTGATTATCCTTAAGAGAAAACGGCCTTTGCCGCCAATCATCTGCAAACCAAAGAATAAATTTGTGACCAAAAAGAATGGTCATGTTGAGGCGATATTAGAATTTAACCGTTTGGTATCTTCTCTGGAAGTTTCGTTGAATACCAATGATGCCGTTTGTGTATCTGACACAGACGAGACATGGCGGGTGATACTCGATGGCGTGGCGGAGGAAGAATTGCCTCTGACTGTGATTGCCAATGGCAGTCTGCTTCCAGAAAAAGTGGTATTGAAGGTCAGGACCCAGGGAATCAGCAGGAATGCGGATCCGTTAGGTGGTATGGGATTATGAAACGGGAAAAGATAATGTGCTGTAAATGCGGGAAAACACTGAAAAAAGATGAGACCGCGCTTTGCAGGAAATTGCTTGATGTTGATACGGAAGATTTTTATTGTATCGATTGTCTGAGTGGGTATCTTGAGTGTACAAGGGAGGACCTTGAAGTTAAAATTCAGGAATTTAAAGAGCAGGGCTGTACGTTGTTTCTGTGATGGAGGGAGGAGCATAAAATGCTGGAAGATAAAGTGCGAGACGTGTTTGCGGACATGGTAGTGCTGAAGAATCCGGAAAGGACAGAGTTCTTTTCTAATCTGAGCCTGCCTTCCTACATGCGTGACTGGCTTGTTATGAAGTTTTCGGATGACAATGGAGATATTGACTATGACAGTGTTCTTAAGTATATCCGTCAATATATTCCCAGCCGCGAGGATTATGAGGAGTTTAAATTTGAGATGGTCAATGGTGAGACCGTGCGATTCCTTGCAAGAGTACGAGTCAGTGTGGATATTAAGACTGGCAAGACTATGTTTGAACTTCCTGATTTCGGAGGGGGCCGGGCAGGTGCGTCCGGTGAAGTTGCTAATGAAGTGGTTTCCCGCTGGAAGGACACATTGTTGAAGGAAAGCGAGAACTGGGGTATCGTTGAACTGATATGGGGAAAGGATTTCTCTACACGGTCGGCAAAGGGCGTGGTAAGATTGATTGAGTATAGTCCTTTCTGTCCATATACAGTGGATTTGGAATTTTATAAAGATGCCAGAAATTCGTTTTCTGTAGATGAGTGGATTGATGTTCTAATCGCTGCCGCGGATTATAATCCAGCCGGTTATGACAGCGAAGAACAGAAATTACATGTGCTCAGAAGATTACTGCCTTTTGCTGAGAAAAGGGTTAATCTTATGGAACTGGCTCCAAAGGGTACGGGAAAGAGCTATGTGTACCAGAAAATCAGTAAGAGAGGCTGGCTGATTTCCGGTGGAACGGTATCGAGAGCGTCGCTGATTTATGATAATGCTAAAAAAATTGGCGGCTTAATTACCAGATTCGATTTTGTTGGTTTTGATGAGATTCAGTCTATGACTTTTGTTCAGCCGAATCAGATCCGGACTGCGCTTAAAGATTATATGGAATTCGGCGAGGTACAGGGATTTGACGCGCAGGTGGTTGCCGATGCCGGGATTATAGTTCTTGGCAATATTGACGCAGGCCGCTTTGATGTGAATAAGAATATGATGGAGGAGGTAAGCCCTGTATTTAAAGAGTCAGCAGCGCTTGACCGTTTTCACGGGTTTATTCCCGGATGGGAAATCCCCCGCATGCATCAGGGGTTAGTGGCAAACGGCTGGGCCTTGAATACGGAATATTTCGCGGAGGTGCTCCATCTTCTTCGCGATGATTTGACTTATGCCGCAATTGTTGATGAATGTCTGGATATTCCGGAAAAGCCGGATAAACGGGATCTTACCGCAATTAAGCGTCTTTGTACCGGGTTTGTGAAGCTGCTGTTTCCGAATGCGGCCTGCAAAGAAGATATCCCTGCGGATGAGTTTATAAAATATTGTCTGGAACCTGCTAAGGAAATGCGCAGTGTTATTAAAAAACAGTTGTGCGTGATTGATCCAAAAGAATTTGATGTTCCGGGTAAAAGAAACATTCCTGATATCCGATACCGGTATTAAGGAGAAAGTGACCATGGGAAAAATCATTTATGCTGATAATGCCGCGACTACGAAGTTGGATTTGGATGCCTTTGAGGCGATGAAGCCTTACCTGCTTGAAGAGTATGGTAATGCTTCTCAGCCGTATAGGTTTGCAAGACAGGCTAAAAAAGCGCTTGCAGACGCCAGAGCTGTGATTGCGGAATGTATCAAAGCGAAGCCGGAAGAGATCTATTTTACTTCTGGCGGCACTGAAAGCGATAACTGGGCAATAAAGGGTATGATGGGGGATGACCATCACAGGTGTGCAATTACGAGTCAAATTGAACATCATGCGGTTTTAAATGCCTGTGCATCTGTGGAGAGGTCGGGGATTCCGGTGATATATCTGCCTGTGAATGCAGACGGCGTTGTAATGCCGGAGATTTTGCGAAAATATATGACAGGTTCAGTGAAAGTGGTGTCAATTATGTTGGTTAATAATGAGATTGGCACGATTGAGCCTATTGCCCAGTTAGCGTCCATTGCTCATGAGTATGGCGCCTTGTTCCATACGGATGCCGTCCAGGCCATAGGACACATCCCGGTTGATGTGAATGAATTGCAGGCAGACATGCTTTCTGCATCTGGGCATAAATTTAACGCGCCTAAAGGTGTGGGGTTTCTTTATGTCAGGAAAGGGACGCCTTTAAACGCTTATGCTGACGGCGGGGCGCAGGAATCTGGCATGAGGGCAGGAACGGAGAATATCGCGTCTATAGTTGCCATGGCGGAGGCGCTGAAAAAGAACTGCTCTGATATGAAGGAAACTTCATCAAAGCTTTGGCGTATGGAGGATGCTTTTATTCATACGTTGAAAGGGGCGGGGATTGATTTTATCCACAATGGGGCGGACAATCGGGTTCCCGGAAATATTAATATTTCTATCAAGGGTATAAATGGCGAGATGTTGCTGCATCGGTTGGATCTGAAGGGAATATATATCTCTACTGGATCAGCCTGTGATTCTGTCAACATGCGGATTTCTCATGTGATTAAGGCCATTGGAATCCCAAATGATTATGCAATGGGGACTGTGCGGATTTCTTTTGGCAGAGATAATGATGAGGAAGATGCAGTGCTGATTGCAGAGGCAATTATTGATATCGTTAATAAATAAATCTTATGGGCTGTTAAAGTATAAAATACTGGTATTTATGAAAACAATTATTAACAAAAACTTAACAACTCATTCCCTTTCGATTTCCCCCCGCGTCATGTATAATAGGAGATATTTTTTACATACACCAATCTGGCAAAACACAGCAAGGAGGAGACGGGTTTGAGACAATTAAAACCAAAGCTTTACGAGAAACTGGAGGAGGCGTTTAAGGCGGTCCTGCCGGTGGTGGGGATTGTGCTTCTTTTGTGCTTTTGCGTTGCCCCGGTGCCGCCGGGGATTTTGATGGAGTTTTTGGTGGGGGCGGTGTTCCTCATTGTGGGGATGATGTTCTTTACCCTGGGGGCGGAGATCTCCATGACTCCCATGGGGGAGCAGGTGGGAAGGAGCATGACCAGGAGCCGGAAGTTGTGGGTGTTTACGGTGCTGGGGTTTATTCTGGGATTTGTCATCACCATATCGGAGCCGGATCTGCAGGTGCTGGCGGGGCAGGTGCCGTCCATCCCCAATATGACCCTGATCTTGTCTGTGGCTGTGGGGGTGGGGATCTTTTTGGTGGTGGCTTTGCTGCGTATGCTCTTTGGCATCGCCCTGGCGCCTATGCTTTTGGCGCTGTACGCAGGGGCTTTGGGGCTGGCGTTTCTGGTGCCGGGGGATTTTCTGGCGGTGGCTTTTGACTCCGGCGGCGTTACGACGGGGCCTATGACCGTGCCGTTTATTATGGCTATGGGCGTGGGGATCTCCTCCATAAGAAATGATAAGCACGCCGCGGATGACAGCTTCGGCCTGGTGGCCCTGTGTTCTGTGGGGCCTAT
Organism: uncultured Hungatella sp.; assembly: GCA_910585645.1. Lineage (GTDB taxonomy): Bacteria > Bacillota > Clostridia > Lachnospirales > Lachnospiraceae > UBA3402. The sequence continues at coordinate 4,614 of CAJUFP010000113.1, forward strand.
TCTGGCAGTGCTTTTGCTTGGCATGATTTTTCGGCCTGAGGGCGGCGATTACGCGGTTCAGGAGTACATAGAGGCGGCGGATTCCGTGGCCCTCGGGGAGATGTTTACTTCCTCCATTCCCCATTACATGAAGGAGATCGGGGTGTCCATGGTGCCTGTGGTGGGATTTTTTGCCGTCTTTCAGGCAGTGGCCTTAAAGATGGACGGGCGGTCTCTGGGGCGGATCGCGGTGGGACTGGTGTACACCTATGTGGGGCTGGTGGTATTCCTCACAGGGGCCAATGTAGGGTTTATGCCTGCGGGAAGCTTTCTGGGGCAGACTCTGGCAGGGCTTCGCCACAGGTGGATCATCATCCCTGTAGGGATGGTCATCGGATATTTTATCGTTCTGGCGGAGCCTGCGGTCTATGTGCTGATGAAGCAGGTGGAGGAGCTGACCGACGGGGCGGTTTCCGGAAATGCCATGAAGCTGAGCCTTTCCATAGGCGTGGCGGTGTCCATAGGCCTGGCTATGACCAGGGTTCTCACCGGGATCTCGGTGCTGTGGTATCTGATCCCGGGATACGGGCTGGCCCTGATCCTTACCTTTTTCGTGCCAAAGATCTTTACGGCCATTGCCTTTGACTCAGGCGGGGTGGCGTCGGGGCCTATGACGGCTGCCTTTCTCCTGCCATTTGCCATGGGGGCCTGTCAGGCGGTGGGAGGCAACCTGGTGCGGGACGCCTTCGGGGTGGTGGCCATGGTGGCCATGACGCCTCTTGTCACCATCCAGGCTCTGGGGGTCTTTTATCAGCTGCAGACCCGGCGGACTCTGGCCGGGGAGGGGATCGTCCGGACAGACTCCGGGCTGGAAGCCTTTGGCGATTACGATATTATTGAACTGTAGGGGGCATGGAGATGAGCGAGCTTTATATGATGACGACTATTACGAACCGGAACATGCTGCCTAATTTTCTGGGATTTTATAAGGAAGAAGGGGTGACGGTGAACCTGATCACCCTGGGGCGGGGGACAGCCGCCAGCGAGGTGATGGATTATTTCGGGCTGGAATCGGCGGAGAAGGCCGTCATGTTCGGGGTGGTCACAGAGGAGACCTGGAAGACGGTGAAGCGGGGGCTGCAGAAGCGGTTTCGCATTGACGTGCCTGGCACGGGGATCGCTTTTCTTGTGCCCCTGTCCAGCATCGGAGGCAGAAGAGAGATCAAGTTTCTCACAGAGCATCAGGATTTTGTGAAGGAGGAGGAAGGGACATTGAAGGATACCAGCCATGAGCTTTTAGTGGTCATCGCCAATCAGGGGTACAGCAACATGGTCATGGACGCGGCCAAGAGCGCGGGGGCGGGAGGCGGCACGGTGATCCATGCCAGGGGGACCGGGATGGAACGGGCGGAAAGCTTTTTCGGCGTGTCCCTGGCCTCGGAGAAGGAGATTATTTTTATTGTGTCCAAGACCGGCCAGAGGTCGGAGATCATGAGGGAGGTCATGACCAAGGCCGGGATGGGGACAAAGGCCAAGGCCATTATTTTCTCTTTGCCAGTTACCAGCACGGCCGGGTTAAGGCTTTTGGAGGATGAGTGAGGGGCGGATACTACACTTCAGGGGAGTTTGCCAGAAAAGCCAAGGTGACTATCCGCACCATTCGGTTTTACGACAAGCAGGGGATCTTAAAGCCCAGCAAAGTGAGCGAGGCTGGGTATCGGCTGTACACGGATGAGGATTTTGGCCGTCTCCAGAGGATCTTGTGTCTGAAGTATCTGGGATTTTCCCTGGAGGAGATCATGGCCCTGACCATCCATGAGGGCAGGGAGGACATGACCCACTCCTTAAAGCTGCAGAAAGAGCTGATACGGAAGCGGATCCGGCACCTGGAGATGATGGAGCAGACTCTTGAGGATACCGCCCGCATGGCGGAGGCGTCAGGGGCCATTGACTGGAATGACATTTTGAACCTGATCCACATCACCAACATGGAGCACGCGGTGGTGGAGCAGTACAAAAATTCCGTGAACATCAATGCCAGAATTGAGCTGCACCGGCGGTTTTCCCGCAATCCGGTTCCCTGGTTTTCATGGATCGCGGGGCAGATACCTTTTGAACAGATGGAGCGGGTCCTGGAGGTGGGATGCGGAAACGGGCAGCTGTGGCAGCAGGTTCCCGTTGACATGATAAAAGATAAGGAGATCTATGTGACGGATATCTCCTCCGGCATGGTGGAGGACGCGGCGGAGATCCTGAAAAAAAGCGGGCGGACTGAGCTGATCTTTCAGACTGAGGACTGCCAGAAGCTTTCCTATGGAGACCAGATGTTTGACGGGGTGATTGCCAACCACGTGCTGTTCTATGTAAAAGATATCTATGAGGCCCTGGAGGAGATCCGGCGGGTGCTTAAAAATGGCGGGGGATTCTACTGCAGCGCTTACGGGAAGGAGCATATGAGGGAGATCACCCTGCTGGTCCAGGAGTTTGACCCGAGGATCGCGCTGTCGGACGTGGCCCTGTATGAGCTGTTTGGCCTGGAAAACGGACAGGGGATCCTGGAAAAGGTGTTTCAAAAAGTGGAGAAGGTGATGTATGAGGATTACCTTCTGGTTGACCAGGCGGAACCTCTGTTAGACTATATCATGTCCTGCCACGGAAATCAGGGGGAGATACTGGGCAATCGGCAAAAGGAGTTTAAACGGTTTTTGGAGCGGAAGATCGAGGAGAAAGGCGGAATCAGGATCACCAAGATGGCAGGGATGTTTGTGTGCGGAACATAGGCGATTATTGAGTGAGCAATGGGCGAGGGATGTCGTGAGGCCAGTCAGAGAAGGGAAGGATGGTCCTGTCCGGGTTCAGATATGCCAAGCATTCCGATGAGCCCGAACGGCACACAGCCTCCCTTCCCTCCCTGGCCTCACGACTCCCCCCGCCCCATGCTCACTCAACAATACACCTAATTCAACTCCTCGATAAACGAAATCTAACAAAATAAAATATTTCAAAAAACAGAAAAACCCCCTTGACAGTGACGTAACGTAACCCTTTATAATGTATCTAAACAAAAGAATTGGAGGACACACTATGAAGGGTATTATTTTGGCCGGCGGGTCGGGTACCAGGCTTTATCCGTTGACTACGGTTACATCCAAGCAGCTGCTTCCCATTTACGATAAACCTATGATCTACTATCCGCTGTCCGTGCTTATGAGCGCGGGGATCCGGGAGATCCTGATTATCTCCACGCCGGAGGACACTCCAAGGTTTGAACATCTTCTGGGGGACGGGCATCAGTTTGGGATCAGCCTTACCTACGCGGTGCAGCCGTCTCCCGACGGGCTGGCGCAGGCGTTTATCATCGGGGCGGACTTTATTGGCGGGGACCATGTGGCCATGATCCTTGGGGACAATATCTTCGCAGGCCACGGGCTGAAGAAAAGGCTTTTGCGGGCAGCCAACAAGCAGGAGGGGGCCACGGTGTTCGGCTACTATGTGGATGACCCGGAGCGGTTCGGCATTGTGGAGTTTGATTCTGACGGCAAGGCCATTTCCATTGAGGAAAAGCCGGCGAAGCCAAAGTCCAACTACTGTGTCACCGGCCTTTATTTTTACGACAACCGGGTGGTAGAGTATGCCAGGAACTTAAAGCCTTCCGCCCGCGGCGAGCTGGAGATCACAGATTTGAACAGGATCTATCTGGAGGACGGGAAACTGGATGTGGAGCTTTTGGGTCAGGGCTTTACCTGGCTGGATACGGGGACCCACGAATCTCTGGTGGACGCCACCAACTTTGTGCGGACCATGGAGTCTCACCAGCACCGGAAACTGGGGTGTCTGGAGGAGATCGCCTACTTAAACCGCTGGATCACAAAAGACCAGCTTTTGGAGAATATTGAGCCTCTGAAAAAGAACCAATACGGCCAGTATCTGCTGGACGTGCTGGCGGGAAAATTTATTGACAGCTGACTGTCAGGCTGTGAGGGGCAATAGGAAACGGATTGGGGAATATAAGTTTGAACGCGTTCAGACTGAATGCGTTTCATCTGGTAAGATAGAAGGTAAGATAGAAGACGGAGGAGATCATCGTGAAGATTTTAGTTACAGGCGGAGCCGGATTTATCGGCGGCAATTTTGTTCATCATATGGTAAAGAAGTATCCGGAGTATGAGATCGTGAATCTGGACCTTTTGACCTACGCGGGAAATCTGGAGACCTTAAAGCCCGTGGAACATGAGCCTAATTATAAGTTTGTCAAGGGGGATATTGCCGACGAGCCCTTTATTATGGATCTGTTTGAGAGGGAGCGGTTTGACATGGTGGTGAATTTCGCGGCGGAGAGCCATGTGGACCGGTCCATCACAGACCCGGGCATTTTTGTGCAGACCAATGTTATGGGGACCAGGGTGCTTCTGGACGCTTCCAGGACCTGGGGGGTGAAGCGGTATCACCAGGTATCTACGGACGAGGTCTACGGGGATCTGCCTCTGGACAGGCCGGATCTGTTTTTTACGGAGGAGACGCCCATCCACACGTCAAGCCCCTACAGTTCTTCCAAGGCCAGCGCGGATCTGTTTGTACTGGCCTACTACAGGACCTACGGGCTTCCGGTGACTATTTCCAGGTGTTCCAACAACTACGGGCCTTATCATTTTCCGGAGAAATTGATCCCTCTGATCATCAGCCGGGCTCTGGCTGACCAGGAACTTCCGGTGTACGGGAAGGGGGAGAATGTTCGGGACTGGCTCCATGTGGAGGACCACTGCCAGGCCATTGACCTGATCCTTCACAAAGGACGGGTGGGAGAAGTGTACAATGTAGGCGGCCACAACGAGAAGACCAATCTGGAGGTGGTGAAGACCATTCTTAAGAGTCTTCATAAGCCGGAGAGCCTGATCCGGTTCGTCACCGACCGGCCGGGCCATGACATGCGGTATGCCATTGACCCGACAAAGCTGGAGACAGAGCTGGGATGGAGGCCTACGTACAATTTTGACACGGGTATTGAACAGACCATTCAGTGGTATCTGGATAACCGGGAGTGGTGGGAGCACATCATCTCCGGGGAGTACACAAATTATTTTGATAAGATGTACGGGGAGAGACTGGAGTGAGGACGGAGCGGGCCGGAAGCGGCGGCGGTCCGGGGAAAAGGTCACAAAAACAGACGGGACATAAAATCGAATATGGAGAATGAAGAGCATGAGAGTTCTGGTAACAGGAGTGAAGGGGCAGCTTGGGCATGATGTGGTAAATGAGCTGGAGAAAAGGGGCCACACAGCCATAGGCGTTGACATTGACGAGATGGACATTACGGACCAGGAGGCCGTGAGGCGGGTCGTCACCAGGGCGGCGCCGGAGGCTGTGGTACACTGCGCGGCCTACACGGCGGTGGACGCGGCGGAGGACCATGAGGAGCTGTGCCGTCTGGTCAATGCCAGGGGAACAGAGCATATGGTGAACGTGTGCCGGGATCTGGACTGCAAGCTTATGTACATCAGCACGGACTATGTGTTCAACGGCCAGGGGGAGAGACCCTGGGAGCCGGACGATGAGCGGGAGCCGCTGAACGTCTACGGCCAGACCAAGTACGAGGGCGAGCTGGCGGTGGAGACTCTTGAAAAATATTTTATCGTGCGCATTGCCTGGGTGTTCGGGGTCAATGGCAAGAATTTTATAAAGACCATGCTGAACCTGGGGAAGACCAGGGACAGCCTGACTGTGGTGGACGACCAGATCGGGTCCCCCACCTACACCTACGACCTGGCAAGGCTTCTGGTGGACATGGTGGAGACGGAGAAATACGGCCGCTACCACGCTACCAATGAGGGGCTGTGCAGCTGGTATGAGTTTGCCTGCGAGATCTTTAAGGAGGCGGGCATCCAGGTGAAGGTGAGCCCGGTCAGCAGCGACAGGTACCCGGCCAGGGCTAAGCGACCTATGAACAGCAGGATGGATAAGTCTAAGCTTCGGGACATGGGGTTTGAACCTATGCCTTCCTGGCAGGACGCCCTTAGGCGGTATCTGGAGGTTCTTGGGGAGAGACGGGGGTGAGAGGAAGAGGAGCTTAGTGGCCGTGAAGGCGGAAGGGGGCTGGGAGATTGCATTGGAAATTAAAGGTGACAGGATACGGTAAGATTGAAGCTGCCGAGATCGAGACCGCGCCGCTGACGCTGTTTGTAGGCGACAATAACAGCGGGAAAATACCTGTCATGTACCGGAAATTATGCAACTTCCTGTTACAAAGTGATTGAAATCCTGCCGGCGATTCGATATAATAGGTAGCACATCAGAGGGGACACCCCTTAAAAATACAGTGACAGACATAGAAGAGGAGAATGTGATCATGAAAAAAGTATACGCGACCACCAACGCGCCGTCAGCTATCGGCCCTTATTCCCAGGCGGTTCAGGCCGGAGATGTAGTGTTTGTGTCCGGGCAGCTGCCGATTGACCCGGCTACGGGTGAGTTTGCGGGGGCGGATATTGCCAGCCAGACAAGGCAGTCCCTGACCAACATAAAAGCCATCCTGGAGAGCCAGGGTCTGGGCATGGAGGATGTGGTGAAGACCACGGTGCTTTTGCAGCACATCAGTGATTTTGGGGCGATGAATGAAGTTTACGGGACGTTCTTTGAGGGCGATTACCCGGCAAGAGCCGCTTTTGAGGTGGCTGCTCTTCCAAAGGGAGCGCTGGTTGAGATCGAGGCGGTTGCTTACTGCAAGAAGTAAGGCAGGAGATCAGACAGGAGGATAAGCCCCATGAGATATGAGATGACGCCTAAGGGTGTGTGTTCCAGCAAGATCTGTTTTGACCTCAATGACAATGTGGTGACAAACGTGGTGTTTACCAACGGATGCAACGGCAATCTGAAGGCCATCTGCAAGGTCATTGACGGGATGACTGTGGAGCAGATCGAGGGATATTTTATCGGCAACCTGTGCGGAAGGAAGAACACTTCCTGCGCGGACCAGCTGGCCCGGGTGGTGCGGCAGGCTTATGAGGAGTCGAAGCAGGCCGGGTGAGAGGCTAGTGGCCGCAAAGGCTGTGAAGGCGTGAGGAAAGGGTCCTGCGGGAGCAGGGCCTTTTTGAGGTAGAGCCATAGAACATGATTGCAAAACAGGAGAAAAGGCAGAAGAAAAGGCGGTAGGAGAATGGATAAATACGAGATGCTTAATCCCATGCAGAGGGAGGCTGTTTTCTGCACCGAGGGACCTCTTTTGGTGCTGGCAGGGGCCGGGTCGGGCAAGACCAGGGTGCTGACTCACAGGATCGCCTATCTGATCGAGGAGAAGCAGGTGAAGCCGTGGAACATTATGGCCATCACATTTACCAACAAGGCGGCCGGGGAAATGCGGGAGAGGGTGGACCGGCAGGTGGAGTTTGGGGCGGACAGCGTGTGGGTCAGCACCTTCCATTCCACCTGCGTCAGGATCCTTCGGAGGCACATCGACTTTCTGGAGTTTGAGACCAACTTCAGCATCTATGACACGGACGACCAGAAGACAGCCATGAAGCAGGTGTACAAAGCCATGGATGTGGACCGGAGGATGTACAAGGAGCGGGTAGTGATGTCGGAGATCTCCAGAGCCAAGGACCAGCTGATCACGCCGGCGGAGTACATGAGGCTGGCGTCGGGAAGCGTGTACGACGAGACCGTGGCAAAGATCTATGAGGAGTACCAGAAGTTTTTAAAGCGCAACAATGCCCTGGATTTTGACGACCTGATCGTGAAGACCGTGGAGCTTTTTCGGGGCCAGCCCCAGGTGCTGGACTATTACCAGGAGCGGTTTCGCTACATCATGATCGACGAGTACCAGGATACCAACAAGGCCCAGTTTGAGCTGGTGCGGCTGCTGGCGGATAAGTATAAGAATCTCTGCGTGGTTGGCGATGACGACCAGTCTATTTACAAGTTTCGGGGGGCGGATATCCGGAATATCTTAAATTTTGAGGATTCATTCCCAGGGGCAAGGATCATTAAACTGGAGCAGAATTATCGGTCCACCCAGAATATCCTGGACGGGGCCAATGGGGTGATCAAAAATAACCGGGGGCGGAAGGACAAGACCTTGTGGACAGCCAATGACCGGGGAGAACGTCTGGGATACCGGCAGTTTGACCAGGCAGGGGACGAGGCGGAGTTTATCCTGCGCAATATCCTGTCCAAGGGCTATGCCTATGAGGACTGCGCGGTGCTCTACAGGACCAACGCCCAGTCCAGGGTGTTGGAGGAGCAGTGCATCCGGTTCAATGTTCCCTACCGGCTGGTGGGCGGGGTAAATTTTTACCAGAGGAAAGAGATCAAGGACATTTTGTGTTATCTGAAGACCATTTCCAACGGGAAAGACGACCTGGCGGTGAATCGTATCGTCAATGTGCCAAAGCGGGGGATCGGGGCGGCGTCTATGGGAAAGGTGACGGTTTTCGCCTCTGCCAACAGCTACAGTCTCTATGACGCCATGTGCCGGGCCAGAGTGATTCCGGGGCTTGGCAAGGCGGCGGAGAAGATCGGCCGGTTTACGGACCTGATCGAGGACTTTCGGAGGAGACGAAAGGGGGAGGGGTATTCCCTGAAACAGCTTATAGAGGATATTCTCACCGACACCGGGTACAAGGCGGAGCTGGAGACCGAGGGCGACGTGGAGGCGGAGAGCCGTCTGGAAAATATCAATGAGCTGATCAACAAGGCGGTCACCTACTGGCAGGAAGCAGAGAATCCTACGCTGGAGGAGTTTTTGGAGGAGGTTTCTTTGGTGGCTGACGTGGACGCCCTGGACCAGTCGGAGCGGAAGCTGACTCTTATGACCCTTCACAGCGCCAAGGGACTGGAGTTTGAACATGTTTACTTAAGCGGCATGGAGGAGGGGCTGTTTCCCAGCTATATGTCCATCATGTCCGGCGAGGAGGGGGACATGGAGGAGGAGCGCCGTCTGTGCTATGTGGGCATGACCCGGGCGAAAAAGACTCTTATGCTCACAGGGGCCAGGGCGCGTATGATCAACGGGGAGACCCGCTACAGCCGCGCCAGCCGGTTTGTGGAGGAGATCCCGGATGAGCTTCTGGGGAGGATGAAGAGAGGTGCCGGAGGCTGGTCTGGGGAGCAGGGCCTGGATGAAGGCGGGCAGGAGGACGGACGTTTCCGGAATGAGGCGGGGAGCGGAAGGGAGCAAGGATCCGGGAAACCCTATGCCGCGGCAGATGGGGGAGTGGGAGGTCCGGGCGCGGGAGGCAGGACGAGAGGCGGCCGGGGACTTGGCAGGGCAAGTGGAGGCAACAGCTTTCAGCCGGGATTTAACCCCTACGCGTCACAGAGCGGGCCCAAAAGTTCGCCGGGATTCGGGAAGAGTTTCTCCGTGGAAAAGGCGAAATCTTTGGATTACGAGGTGGGCGACCGGGTGGTCAGCGTAAAATTCGGGGCCGGGGTCGTGGAAACTATCAAGGACGGGGCCAAGGATTTTGAGGTGACGGTGAATTTTGACAAGGTGGGGGTTAAGAAGATGTTTGCTTCGTTTGCGCGGTTGGTGAAGGAGGAGTGAGGGGGAGTGGCATGGGCCCTTGGGGGAGGTAGTGGTATAGCCGGAAGGCGTAGAGAGACTTAGGGATTTGCTGTCAGGGTTTAGAAATGGAACACGCTTCGAAGGGGCAAAAAATGGAGGGTTCCTTGGGATGGGGGCAGGTCAGCATTATGACTTGGATAAATTGGAACTTTGGTTTCGTCATAATGATATATAATTGAGTGAGCAAAGGCGGAGTTAGTCGTGGAGCCAGGGAGGGAAGGGAGGCTGTGTGCCGTTCGGGTTCAGATATGCCAAGCATTCCGATGAGCCCTTAAAGCGGGAACCACTCGGG
>CAJUFP010000114.1 GCA_910585645.1 uncultured Hungatella sp.
GTGGTGGTTTCATGTAACTGGGGCTAGCCGTCGCGCTAGCGACTTGGTACAATGAAGAATAAACAATATCAAAAACCGAAGGGAGAGAGAATGATGAGGATTGCGGTGACATATGAGGATGGACAGGTATTTCAGCATTTTGGCCATACGGAGATGTTTAAGGTTTATGACGTGGAGAATGGGAAGGTGTCAGACTCCCAGGTGGTGGACACCAACGGTCAGGGCCACGGCGCTCTGGCAGGGGTGTTAAAGGCTCTGAAGGTGGACGCCCTGATCTGCGGCGGCATCGGGGGAGGGGCAAGGGCAGCCCTGGACGCCAGTGGGATCAAGCTGTACGGAGGAGTGTCGGGCAGCGCGGACGGGGCGGTGGAGGCGCTCCTTAAGGGGGAGCTGTCCTTTGACCCGGAGGCAAGGTGCGATCACCATGATCACCACGGGGAGGGCCATTCCTGCGGCGGTCATGAAGGCGGCCATTCCTGCGGCCATCATGAGGGCGGCCATTTTTGCGGTGAATAAAAGGCAGAGTTGCGTTTTTGGCGGGCCTGGGGTATAATGTCCACGAAAGACTTTGATCATGAAGATTACAGAATAACAGGAGACAAACAGTATGGATAAATCAACGAACCAGCCTAAAGTCAGGACCAGGTACGCGCCCAGCCCCACAGGCCGTATGCATGTGGGGAATCTGCGGACAGCGCTGTACGCTTATCTCATCGCGAAACACGAGGGAGGAGACTTCCTTCTTCGGATCGAGGACACGGACCAGGAGCGGTATGTGGAGGGAGCAACGGAGATCATTTACCGTACCCTGGAGAAGACAGGGCTGATCCACGATGAGGGGCCGGACAAGGACGGCGGGGTGGGCCCCTATGTCCAGAGCCAGCGCCAGAGCGAGGGGATCTACCTGGAGTACGCCAAGAAACTGATCGAAAAGGGGGAGGCTTACTACTGTTTCTGCGGCCAGGACCGGTTAAATTCCCTGAAAAAGACCGTAAACGGCGAGGAGATCATGTCCTATGACAAACACTGCCTTCACCTGTCAAAGGAGGAGGTGGAGGCCAACCTGGCAGCAGGCATGCCCTATGTCATCCGCCAGAATAATCCCACAGAAGGGACCACCACATTCCACGACGAGATCTACGGGGATATCACGGTGGACAATGGGGAGCTGGACGATATGGTGCTCATCAAGTCCGACGGGTATCCTACCTACAACTTTGCCAATGTGGTGGACGACCATCTCATGGGCATTACCCACGTGGTCAGGGGCAATGAGTATCTGTCCTCATCGCCCAAGTACAACCGCCTCTATGACGCCTTTGGCTGGGAAGTGCCGGTCTATGTCCACTGTCCTCTCATCACCAATGAGGAGCACAAGAAGTTGAGCAAGCGCAGCGGCCACTCCTCCTATGAGGATCTGATCGAGCAGGGGTTTGTGTCCGAGGCGGTGGTCAACTATGTGGCCCTTCTGGGATGGTCGCCGGAGGATAACCGGGAGATCTTTTCCCTGGAGGAACTTAAGGAGGCTTTTGACTACAGGCATATGAGCAAGTCCCCGGCTGTGTTTGACATAACAAAGCTTAAGTGGATGAACGGCGAGTATTTAAAGGCCATGGATCCGGACCGGTTCTATGAGATGGCAGAGCCTTATATCAAAGAAGTGATCAAGAAAGATCTGGACCTTCGAAAGATCGCCGCCATGGTAAAGACCAGGATCGAGGTGCTTCCGGATATCCGGGGACACATCGACTTTTTTGAGGAGATGCCGGAGTACGACACCCAGATGTATGTTCACAAGAAGATGAAGTCCACAAAGGAGAGCGCCCTGGAAGTGCTGACGGATGTACTCCCTCTTTTGGAGGCCCAGGAGGATTACTCCAATGACGGGCTGTACGCCACCCTTTCCAAATATGTGTCGGAGAAGGGATATAAGACAGGGTTTGTCATGTGGCCTGTGCGCACCGCGGTGTCCGGTAAGCAGATGACCCCGGCGGGGGCCACGGAGATCATGGAGGTTCTGGGAAAAGAGGAGTCTCTTGCCAGGATCAGGAAAGGAATCGCGCTGTTGAGCCAGTGATGCTATAAGGACAAAAGGCTGCCGCATGAGGTGAGAAGTCTGCGGCAGCCTTTTGTTGTTGAGGCTGTGAACCTATAAATGAACATTTGATTTGAGATGGGGAAAAAAGATGACGACATACAGGATAAAAGCGGATATCCGGCAGGACATCCATAAAGTCTGGGAGACCATATCAGAGGCTGACGGTTATCCCGCATGGCGAAGTGATGTGGAAAGAACCGAGGCGACCCGTGAAAACCAGTTTACCGTCTATACAAAAGACGGCTACTCAACAGTGTACACGGTTATCAGAGCCGAACCCTGCAGCTGTCTGGAGGCGGATGTGGAAAACAGCCATGTAAAAGGGCGCTGGACCATTGGGCTTACATCCAAAGGCGGCCAGACAGAGATCCATATTACGGCCTGCGCCACAGCGAAAAAGCTTTCCACAAGGCCGGTGGGCAAGAGTGTGTTTGAGAAGACATACCTGCAAAAGGAACTGGAGCGGTTTGTTACCGATTTAAAGAGCGCCGGGGGCTTAAGGGAGGAGTGACGGATCATGGCGTTTCACCCGTCTCAGGAGGAGGCCATCCGGCACACGGACGGCCCTATGATGGTGCTTGCGGGGCCAGGGTCCGGCAAAACCACGGTGATCACCCACAGAACGAAATATCTCATAGAGGAGAGAGGGATCGACCCGGGACATATTCTGGTCATCACATTTACCAGAGCAGCGGCCCGGGAGATGCAGGAGCGGTTTGAGAAGCTGATGGAGGGAAAGCGCATGGGGGTCAGCTTCGGAACCTTCCATTCCGTGTTTTTTACGATTTTAAAGTACGCCTACCGCTACCAGGCCTCGGATATTGTCAGGGAGGACCAGAGAGTCCGCTATATACGGGAGATGATGGAGCAGTATGAGCTGGAGATCGAGGACGAGCATGAGTTTGTGCCTGCGATCTTAAGCGAGATCAGCGTTGTGAAGAGCGAGATGGTGGACCTTACCCACTATTATTCCAAAAACTGCTCGGAGGCAGTGTTTAAGAAGCTGTACGAGGGGTATGAGGAGCGGATGCGAAAGGCCGGGCTTCTGGATTTTGACGATATGCTGGTCATGTGCTGGCAGTTGTTTACCCAGAGGAAAGATATCTTAAGGGCATGGCAGAATAAGTTCCGCTACATTCTGATTGACGAGTTTCAGGATATTAACAGGGTTCAGTACGAGATCGTGCGGATGCTGGCCCTTCCGGCCAACAACCTGTTTATCGTGGGGGATGACGACCAGTCCGTGTACCGGTTTCGGGGGGCAAAGCCGGAGATCATGCTGGGATTTGGGAAGGATTATCCCCAGGCAAAGACCGTGCTTTTGGGCATGAATTACCGCTCCACAAAGGAGATCGTGGAAAGGGCGTGCGCCCTGATCGGCCACAACGGAAAGCGGTACGAGAAGAAACTGACCGCCTACAAAGGGGCCGGAAAGCCGGTGGTCACCACCATGAGCCTGGATACCAGGGAGGAGACGCTGCGGATCGTGGAGGAGATACAGGACTATGCGCGGGCGGGATACCGGTTGGAGGACATTGCGGTCTTGTACCGCACCAACTTAAACCCCAGGCTTTTGGTGGAGAGGCTGATGGAGTACAATATCCCATTTACCATGAAGGACTCTCTGCCAAACCTGTATGAGCACTGGATCAGCCGGAATATTCTGGCCTACATACACGCGGCCAGAGGGAATCTGAAGCGGGGCAATATCCTGCAGATCATCAACCGGCCAAACCGGTATATCAGCCGGGACGCCCTGGAGGACGGGGATGTGTCCTGGGACAAGTTGAAATCGTTTTACCAGGATAAGGGCTGGATGGTGGAGCGGGTGGAACAGCTGGAGTACGATCTTCTGATGCTGCGGGACATGGCGCCCGTGGCGGCTGTAAACTATATCCGCAAGGCTGTGGGGTATGATGACTATCTGAAGGAGTACGCCCAGTTTCGCCGCATGAAGGCGGAGGAGCTTCTGGAGACGGCGGATCAGTTAAAGGAGAGCGCGGCGGGATTTAAGACCATGGAAGCGTGGTCTGCCCACATGGAGGAGTATAAAAGGAAGCTTGTGGAGCAGGCCAGAAGCCAGAAGGGGGAGGCAAAAGGCGTTTCCCTGATGACCATGCACAGCTCCAAGGGGCTGGAGTTTCCAGTGGTGTATATCCTGGACGCCAATGAGGGGATCACCCCCCACAAGAAGGCGGTGCTGGACGTGGATCTGGAGGAGGAGCGGCGGATGTTCTACGTGGCCATGACCAGGGCCAAGGAGCGGCTCCACGTGTGCTATGTGGGGGAGCGGTATGGAAAGAAACAGGAGCGGTCAAGGTTTGTGGGGGAGTATCTGGGAGAGAAGAATTGACGTTACAGTCCACGGGGCGGGGAAAACAGGATGAAAACAGGCGTCAAGCTTGCTTGTAAGACTGCTTTCATCCTGTTTTCCACATCGGGCGGACGCCCGATGCTTCTTGTTCGGCGGAGCCGGACAAGAAGATGTCCCCCGTGAATAGTAACAATTAGCCGGAAATTAGCCGAAAATTTGTGATGTAACGGTTGAAGGAAAGAGGATGGCTGTGGTATACTGGTAGAAGAGAACTAAACTTTATATCAGGAACGGCGGACTGACATGAACAACATTATTAACCTGATCAACGTTTTCCATGAGAAAAGAGATGAGATAATGACTTTCAATACATATGAAAAATTGAGGATGGATCTGTGCGATCAAAAGAACTACGAGGATATGCCGGCTGTGGCGGAGAGTTTTCTGGCACAGCTGCCCCAAAGCAGCTATCCTACGCCGGTTATCCATATTGCCAGAGAACTGGGCTTTAAGGTTTTTGGCGTGGAGATGGGGGACAGGGAACTGTCGGGATTTATTGCGGTTGATGATAAATGGAAGAGACAGTTTGGTACAGATAAGATTATTATGGTAAATCAAAAGGACAGCAATGAGCACAAGAGGTTTACGATTGCCCACGAGCTGGCCCATTACCTGTTTGACGCGGTTAGCGGGCAGGAATATTATAATACCTATCGGACGGATGAGTCCAGATGGCAGGAACATGTTGCCGGACAGAATGACCGGGAGGCTGTGGCGAACTACTTTGCGGCTAACTTACTTATGCCTTCCCTGGATTTTAGGCGGAAATATAATGAGCTCAGCAAGGATGCGGGAGTTTCTGACAGGGCTGAGCTGACCATGGGGCTGTCAGAATTTTTTGGGGTGCCAAAAACGGCGGTCCAGATCAGATACAAGGAACTTGGAATAGAATAAGGGGGAGCCATGGAGTATTTGAACGTGGATAATGGGTCGTTGCCTGCGGAGATGGAAGCGACCAGAATGTTGATCGGCTCCCTGATAGAACAAAATCCTCAGACAGAAGAGATGTCTGATTCCAGTTTGATGTTTCGCGATAAGGAAAACATGATTAAGCATGGAATCTTGTACACAAGGCTTCTGGGGGTTTATGTAAGTAACGCAAAAAACACGCTGCCTAAAAAACTTAAACTGAAGGAGGACTTTTATCACCTGTGCGTATTCATTTTAAGCTTCACCTGCGCAATGTTTTTTATCGTGATCTTTTTGATGCTTACCGGAGTCGTGCCAGCAGATAATATAGCTGTGATCATTGGCACATTTGTATCTTTCTTGACCGTGTTTATCGTAATTCCCCATACCATTGCGTCCTATTTATTTAACAGTGAAGAGGAAAAGTATATGACGGACATCATTAAGAGCATGCAGGAACATGATGTGGAGATCAGGAAAGGAATACAGTGACCTATGGAGAAAACATTCAAAAGCCGCGTCCACATTTACTGCGGAGACGGAAAGGGAAAGACCAGCGCGGCCCTGGGGCTGGCTGTCAGGGCCGCGGGGCGGGGGAAGAGGGTTTTGGTGGCCCGCTTTTTAAAAAGCGACGACTCCGGAGAGGTGAAGATCTTAGGTGGGATCCCCGGCATACGGGTGAAACCCTGTGAGAAATGTTTTGGCTTTTTTTACCAGATGACCGACGAGCAGAAGAAAGAGGCCGGGGAGTATTATGACAGTATGTTTCGTCGCGCGTGGGAGGAGGCTGTCAGGGAGAGCTTTGACATGGTTATCTTTGACGAGATCATGGCAGCCTGTAAGTATGGGCTGGTGTGTGAGAGCGCGGTGCTGGATTGTCTGAAAAAGCGGCCCCGGAGTCTGGAAGTGGTGCTGACAGGCAGGGATCCGTCTCCGGAGCTTGTGGCTCTGGCTGATTATGTGTCGGAGATACGAAAGGTGAAGCATCCTTTTGACCAGGGATGTGGGGCGAGAGAGGGGATCGAATTTTAGTTACATCGGGCGAACGCCCCAGCTTTTGTTCGGCGAAGCCGGACAAGAAGATTCCCCCGTGAACAGTAACGAATTTTAACGCGGTCGAAAAATCGGTGAAAAGTCCTTGCGCCCGGGCCCATATTCTGGTAAAGTGGAGTCAGGATAAAAGGAAAAAGAAAGGGACAAAAATTATGGAAAACAATATGATGGAACCCCAGGAGGAGATGACAGTTACACTGACCATGGACGACGGCAGCGAGGTGGAGTGCGTGGTCCTCACCATCTTTGAGGCGGGGGAGAGGGACTATATCGCTCTGCTCCCCATGGACAGCGCCGACGCCGAGGAGGGGGAAGTGTACCTGTACCGTTACAGCGAGCCCGAAGAGGGAGAGCCGGTTTTGGACAATATTGCAGATGACGACGAGTATGAGATCGTGTCAGATGCCTTTGACGAGCTTCTGGATGCCCAGGAGTACGACGAACTGGTGGGGGAAGATGAATTGGAGGATCTGGAGTAGGGAGTGACAGTGAGTTTTAAAAAGTAACCAGGCTATGTTACCCACCATAAACAGGTAACATAGCCTTTTGTCATAATACCGCCCGAAGCGCCAGCCTGCTGTTCTGATATTCGCCCGAAAACGTCACATCCCGGCCAAACCAGTCCGGCGGCGTAAAACGTTCGGCGTCTTCCGTTGTCTTAAATTCTACCTCAGCCAGCATAAGTCCCTGGTATTTCCCTGAAAACACGTCTAATTCAATGGTAAGATCCGTGCCATTGACCGGGATGAGATAGCGGCGTTTGGTCAGGACGATGCCATCGGCTTTTGGGAGAAGGTGGTTATAAGATTCCTGTGTCAGAGGAAGGTTGTACTCCTCCCGGGCAAGAAGCCCTTTGGACTTGTAGGTGAGATAGTAGGTTTCATCCTCTTTCCGGATCCGTACCACAGGATCCGTACACAGGTATGCCTGTTCAATGATATGGAACGGGTAGGAATCGTAATCTTGGGGCGGGGTGGTGATAAGATATTTGCGCTCAATTTCCATAGGTTTCTCCTTTTTGACAAACATGGGATGAGGTTATCTTACCATGAAATCTTATGGGGCACAAGGGGCGTTACTGTTTGCGGGAGATAATTGAGTGAGCATGGGGCGTCGCGCCAAAAAGGTTTCATCGGATTCTCCGTTGACAAATCGCGGGATCTGTGCCATATTGGACTGGCAGTATATTGATCTTCAAACATGTTCTATCACAGGAAAGCGAGGCATCCATTTTGAAATACTTAAAACAATTCGGCATCATTCTTCTCATAGCCTTTGCAGGGGAGGCGCTTCACGCCCTGCTGCCTTTGCCGGTCCCGGCAGGCATCTATGGGATCATCCTTTTGTTTTTATGTCTGTGTACAAAGATTCTTCCCGTATCAGCCGTAAAGGAGACCAGCGTATTTTTGATCGAGATTATGCCCGTCATGTTTATCCCGGCGGCGGTGGGGCTGATGGATTCCTGGGAAGTGGTCAGAAAAGCCCTGATCCCCTATGTGGTCATCACAGTGGCCAACACCTTTATCGTCATGGCAGTGGCCGGAAGGGTGGTTCAGAGCGTGATAAAGTTTCGGGAGAGAAAGGAAGGGACGGGAGCGTGAACGGATTTTTTGAGACATCCGCGTTTTTCGGAGCGCTTATAAGCCTGCTGTCCTACGGCATCGGCATGGCTGTGAAAAAGAAGCTGAAACTGGCTGTGTTTAACCCCCTGCTGATCGCCATTGTTCTGACCATTCTGTTTCTGGCGGTGACGGGCATAGACTACAGCGTGTATGAGAAAGGCGCGAAGCACATTTCCTTTCTGCTGACCCCGGCCACCATCTGCCTCGCGGTTCCGCTGTATGAACAGCTGCAGCTGCTAAAGGAAAATCTCATGGCAGTGGTCATGGGGATTCTGTCAGGGGTAGCGGCCAGTCTGGTGAGCATCCTTTTGCTGGCAGCGCTGTTTCGGCTGGATCACGCGTCCTATGTGACCCTTTTGCCCAAGTCTATCACCACAGCCATCGGTATCGGGGTATCGGAAGAACTGGGCGGGTATGTGCCGGTGACCGTGGCCTCCATCATTGTAACAGGGGTCACAGGCAATATGTTCGCGGAGGGTGTGTGCCGGATCTTTAAGATCCATGACCCGGTGGCAAAGGGCATTGCCATCGGAACCTCCGCCCATGCGGTGGGAACGGCAAAGGCCATGGAGATGGGAGCTGTGGAGGGCGCTATGAGCAGCCTGTCCATCGTGGTGTCCGGGATCCTGACCGTGATCGGAGCCAATGTGTTTGCCGGATTTTTGTGATCGCTGTGACAGGGCGTCGGCGGTTGGGAGCGGCGTAAAGAGAGGCCAGGGAGATCCCCGGCCTCTTTTTACGGGCAGGCCCTGCGGTGGAGAAAGGCATTCTCCTGCCCTGCTGAGAAAAAGCGGCGTTAATCTTCGATGGTCAGAACCCTGAAGCCGATGTCAGACCAGTTATTTCCTATAAGATAGGAAGTGTACCGGTTGCCGGCGGCAATGTCTGTCTGGAAGGAGACCAGAGGCTCATTGTTAAAGCTTGTGTTGGTCACAGCGCCGATGACGATCATGGGCAGCTCGCGGATCACGGAAAACGAGTTGGAGTTGGTCACGTAGAACTGATACGTTCCGGCCATGGCCTGCTTGTAGGAGGTCACTTCCCGGAATCCCACATTGCGGAACACGGCGTCGTGGCTGTAGAGCATGACGTCATAGCTTGATCCGCTGTAGGAGAAGTTGGCCACCCGGTAGCAGCCGGTGTTAAAGTTCATGTTGGCGCAGCCGTCATTGGATACCTGAGTCATGGTGAGCCCGCCTGTGGGAGCATCCGCCAGGACCATGGTATATCTCTGGCCGCCGGTAAAGGGGAAGGTCTGCTGCAGAAGGACGCTGCGCAGGCCGGAAGCTCTCCGCACGGTGACGGTGTGGAAGCCGTCAGAGATCCGGTCATAGTTTGACACTGTGCCAAAACGGGAGTTATTTACATAGGTCGTATTGTCAATGGAAATGCTTACGGGAAACGCGTTGGTAGAAGCGTTTAAAAATCTTACCTGAGCGTTGCTCTGGGACACATTGCACCCGGGGCAGGACGGGAAGATGGGCAGCGTGGTGATGGGCGGCCAGATGGTGCAGTTGTTACAGTTATTGTTATTGTTCATATTGCCGGGATAGGCCGGTATGCCCCCTTCTGGAGCGATGGGGAGGGAGATGCCGTAGTCGTTGTTGTTTCCTCCTCCCATGTTGCCGGGATAAGCCGGTATGCCGCCTTCCGGAGCAATGGGAAGGGAGATGCCGTAGTCATTGTTGGGACCCGCGCCTCCCGAGAATGCGGGAGTGGTGTTGTCAGTGGCAGCGGGAGTGGTAATACCATAGTCTTCCGGGGTCAGGTGAGCGCCGGAAGTGTTCTGATTGTTTTCAGCCATAGAAGAAAGCCTCGTTATGTTTTTACTTTACATTATGTGGGAGAACGGTTTTGGTTCCACAAAATCAGAGAACAAAATCAGCAGGATACTTGACCGTAAAGGCCCGGGGGATTATAATAAATCGGAGAGGTATTATAGCAGGGGGAAATGATGAATAATCTGTTAGAGATCGGAATCTTTATCCTTATTGAGATCATCTTAAACCGGATCGTCAATCTGGCTTTCCGGATCATGTCAAAAAAGCATAACACGGTCCATCTGCGCTTTTTAAAGAGCGCCGCTAATTTTCTGGTGGCCCTGGTGGTCACCTACTGTCTTGCCCAGCAGTTTGAGGTGACTAAGGATATCAGCCGGGTGCTCTTGCAGAGCAGTTCCCTGATCGTAGCCATCGCCACTTTTGCGGCCCAGCAGGCTCTGGCCAACGTCATAAGCGGGTTTTCCCTGTCCGTGTCCAAGCCCTATAATGTGGACGATAAGATCAAGGTCGTCCAGGGCAGCAGCATTGTGGCGGAAGGGCTGGTAAAGGATATCACCATACGCCACACCGTTATACGCCAGTTTAACGGGGAGAGCTGTATTGTCCCAAACTCGGTTATGGACATGGCCATTATCACAAACACGAATTTTAACGGGGATATCGGCAACTTTTTTGAGGTGGAAGTTTCCTACGACTCCAATGTTGAGGAGGCCATGGCAGTGCTGCAGAACATCTGCATTGACCATCCCCTGACTCTTAACACCAGCGAAAACGGCGTATTTGTGAGAGGTTACACCCAGAACGGGGCGGTGTTGAAGACAACCGTGTGGACGAAAAACCTTGACCACAGCTTTCAGGCGTGCAGCGATATCCGGGTCAAGGTTCTAAAGGAGTTTAAAAAGCGAAATATCAGGATCCCGTATCAGACCGTGACTGTCAGCGGCCCGGGAGGTCCAAGCCCTTTTTCAGCCGGCCAGACCCCATGAAAACTGCCAATGTTATTGACTATACGGTATAAAATAAGTATAATATACTTTGGGATTGTATGACCGGATGATGTGCGCAGGGGATCAGGGCATCAGAGGATCGGAACGTTCATTTACATAAAGGTGTTAGAAAACGAATCGGGAGGAAATCATGAGCGAGGCATATGGCAAAAAAGAAGAAGAGCTGCATCAGCTTCTGACCATTTACAAGGAAAGCTGGAGGGATGATCACAAGTTTTTCTCCGCCAGGGATCTGGAGCTGGCTGTAGATGGTCTGCGGGGCGGGAAGTATGAGATGGTGGAACTGGAGATGGGTAAGGACGCCCTTTTAGCGGTTCTCCAGGAGGAGAAGGCGCCGGATATCACCATGCAGCTGTATATTTGGCAGGAGAACGGTCCTCGCGTTATGGAGAAGACGGATACCCCGTCCCAGGTGAAGGCCTGCCTGACACGGATGTGGGAGGGCGGCGCGCCGAAAGAACTTAACGGGTGGAATGATATTACAAGTACCATAGAAGCATAGGGAGAGGAAAAAAGGGATGGGACGTTATTTCAGCGATGTGGTGGAGAAGGCCATAGAGGATTTATATTACTGTTATGACAATGACAGGGCGAAACAGGCGGCGGACCGTCTGGCAGTGGCGGTGGAAGAGCATGAGGACAAAGACGCCTGCTATTTTCTGGCCTGTTGCTATTTGGGGACGCGCTACAACTGGACTTATCATCCCTTTGAGGAGGATGAGGAGGCGGCCTACAGGCTTCTGGGCAAAGGAATCTCCCTGGGCAGCGCCGCGGCGGTGTTAGGGGCCCTGCGGATGAACATGCTGACCCCGGAATACCAGGAGCTTATGACGTTTTCCAGCGTTAAGGAGGCCTGGGAGGCGATCTATGAGAAGGCCCAGGACGGCTGCCAGGTCTGCCAGTATATGATCGGCAATACCTACTATTATCTGGATGTGATCGAGATCGAGGATGTGAGGGAGAGCCGGTTTGACAGCGAGGAGGCCTGGGACGGCTGGCGCCAGGAACAGATGGAGAAGAGCATCCCCTGGTTCGAGAAGGCGTTTATGGGCGGTATGGGGCTGGCTGGCCGCAACCTCTGCGATTATTACAAGAAGGGGAGAGGGGTGCTGATCCCGTCTGACCCGGATAAGGCCATGGAGGTGATCCGCCAGGGAGCGGATAAGGGATACCCGGATTGGATGTACGCCCTGGCAAGCAGGCTGTTCTTTGACCAGGACAGGAAGGACGAGGGCTTTTCCTGGGCGCTTCGGGCGGCGCAGCAGGGATATCTTCTGGCTCTGGATATTGTGGGGGACGGCTACCGCATGGGCGATGTGGCGGAGCGGAATTTTACATATGCCTTAGAGTGTTACGAGAAGAATGTGGCTTACGGAGGCGATGCCTACGCTTATGACCGGGCCGGCGAGATGTATTTTCTGGGCCAGGGGACTCCCCAGGATTACGCCAAGGCGGTGGAGTATATGGAGCAGGCCTATATGATGCGGGATGAGGAGAGCGGGGACCTGGATAAGCTGGGGCTGTGCTATCTCATGGGCTATGGCTGCGACCAGAATGTGGAGCGGGGAAAGCAGTTTTTGGAGAAGGGCGAGGACAGCTGGTATAAGAACTACGGCCTGGGGATGATGTACACCCAGGGCATGGGCGTGGCAAAGGATATCGAGAAAGGCATCGGATATCTGAGGGCCGCGGGGGATTTTGAGCCTGCCAAGAAGGAGCTTTCCAGATATAAGAAAGGCTTTTTTGGAGGATGGAAGAGGATATAGACAGGGCAGGCCGCCGTAAGGGATGAGCCAAAGAAGGCGCTGTGGTTTGTCGATGAAAGAGAATACGGACAAGGCAGGAGCGCTGTGGGCCCGGGGTTCACAGCAGGATTTTGAGCCGCGCCGGAGACAGAGATGGATCCGGCGCGGCCTTTTTGTGCATTATTTTGTAAAAAAAGTAAACATAAACATTAAATTTGTAATATTTTGTAAAATAACGTCAGAAAAAATTCAGTTATTATAAGGGATTGGTAAAGTCTTATGGGATATAATTTGTTAAAATAGTGATAATGGAAGTATGTAGAAACAGTAACTGTAGATCCGGATAAATTGTACGACTATTGGCGAAAGGAGCAGCGGGATGAAAACGTGTTTCAGAGTGTTGAGAAGTTTGTTGTTATTGGTCATGGTAGTCTGCGTCTGCTCCGGCTTCGCCGTGGTAGGCAAGGGCTACGAGGCTTACAGGGAGGCTGTGGGCGGGATCAGCCTTGAGGACAAGGTAGCCGCTATCCGGGAGAAGGATTCTTTTACAGAGTATGAGGAGCTTCCCCAGATCTATGTTCAGGCGGTCATGGCTGTGGAGGATAAGCGGTTTTTGCGCCACATGGGCGTTGACCCCATCGCCGTCTGCCGCGCGGTGAGGAACGATATCCTGGCAGGGAGCTTCGTGGAAGGCGGGAGCACCATTACCCAGCAGCTGGCCAAGAACCTGTACTTTGGCCAGGACAAGGATCTGGCGCGGAAGGTGGCGGAGGTGATGGTGGCCATGGACCTGGAGCGGAATTACTCCAAGGAGGAGATCTTCGAGCTGTATGTCAACGCCATCTATTTTGGGGACGGGTACTATGACGTGTCCTCAGCCAGCCAGGGATATTTCGGCAAGGAGCCGGAGGATATGAGTGATTACGAGTGTACGCTCCTGGCCGGCATCCCAAACGCGCCCTCTGTCTACGCGCCTACCAGGAACCCGGAACTGGCGGCCAAAAGGCAGCTTAAAGTGGTGGAGCGCATGGAAGTGTGCGGGTATTTTTCCACCGAGGAGGCTGAGACTGTGGCGGAGACGGTGAGTCTGATGGCCGGACTGGCGCGGTAGGAGAGAGTTTGCGGGATGGGGCAAAGATCGGATGCCTTTTGTGAACCGTAAGAGCCGCTGTATGGTGAGCCTGAGGCCGGAAGCGGAGGGGACAGAGAGAGGAGAGGGAAAGGAAGGGAAGGAGGGGATCCTATGGAGCGGATTCTGGTCAGCGCCTGCCTGCTGGGACTTAGGTGTAGGTACAGCGGGGAGAGGAAGGCGGATGAGCGGGTCTTAGGGCTTTTAAAGAGACAGGATGTGGTCCTGATCCCGGTGTGCCCCGAGCAGCTGGGAGGCCTCCCAACGCCCAGGGAGCCGGCGGAGAGAAGGGACGGCGGCGTGTGGAACCGGGTCGGACAGGATGTGACGGAGCAGTTTTTCCAGGGAGCCCGGGAGGCCCTTAAGATGGCGCAGCTGTATGGGTGTGGTCAGGCGATCTTAAAGGAGCGGAGCCCGTCCTGCGGCAGCGGGCAGATCTACGACGGAAGCTTCCGGGGAAAGGTAATATGCGGGGACGGGGTGACGGCGGAACTCTTAAAGAAAAACGGGATAACCGTGACAGGGGAGAGCAAGGCAGATCAGATCTGACGGCGCGACCCTGTGTTTTTGTTTGGGGGGTTGAGAAGGATAGCTTGCGTGGAATAGGTGGATTGTTGAGTGAGCAAATCGAAGGTTGTCGCAAAGCCAGTCAGAGAAGGAGAGATGTCCCGTCCGGGTTCAGATATGCCA
>CAJUFP010000115.1 GCA_910585645.1 uncultured Hungatella sp.
AACCCGAACGGCACACAGCCTCCCTTCCCTCCCTGGCATCACGACTCCCCCGCCCATTGCTCACTCAATTATACACCTAAATTCAGGTTCTGTGAATTGTAACCTAGAATTGCCAAGATTTCTTAGAATGAAGAAAAATACCTTGCGTTTTTTTGGGAGAACTGTTAATATAGGAATAAGGGTCGGGGGAATATCTTTTCCCACAATTCTTTATATGGTCATTGCAGGATCTGCATGTGTTCCATAAAGACAGAGACAAGTAAAAAGAAAATAGTTGAGATGTGCCGGAAAAGCGCTTATAATGAAAGGGAAGTCAGTATCTTGTGAGTGAACCAAGTCCTATTCGCCTTTTCGGTACGCGGAAAGGGGAGACGGATGATACTATCGCCAAAATACGATGAATCTTTTAAAGAGATGTTTGGCAATGAGACTGTGCGCAGGTATTTTATCGGTGATATCCTGGGGATCAGGCAGGAGGAGATTCACTCTGTGCGCCTTAGGAATACTTTTTTAAGGAAAGTGAGAAGACGGCAGAAGCTTGGGATACTGGATGTGCTGGTGGAGCTTAACAGCGGAAAAAAGATCAATATTGAGCTGCAGGTAAAGACGGTCAGAGATTGGGATAAGAGGCAGTTGTTTTATCTCTGCAAGCTGTACACGGAGGATATTCTGTCAGGGGAGGATTACGGCAGGCTGAAACAGTGTGTTGGTATCAGTATTTTAGATTTCAATCTGACAAACCGAAAAAAGTATCACAGTGTATACCGTCTGAGAGATGATGAGGGCAATGTGTTTTCGGAGATGCTGGAACTCCACATAATAGAACTGAAAAAGGAACTGACAGGTCAGGGAGAGGTAGATGACTGGATACGGTTTTTTAATGCCGAGACAGAGGAGGATTTAAAGATGATAAAGGCGAGTACAGAGAACCCGGGGATCCTGGAGGCGATCCGTGAGCTGAGGCGGATGAGTATGAGCAACCCGCTGCGTCTTAGGTACGAGGCGTATTTGAAGAGGGTGAGAGATGAGAAAGCCAGAGAAGGGTATGTGTGGGACCAGGGAGAGGCAAAAGGCAGGGAAACGGGAAGAATAGAGGGAAAAATAGAGGGGGAGAAGCTTATGGCTGCCCTGACGGAGCGTCTGCTGGCCGATAACCGGGTGGAGGATGTAAGGCGGGCGGTCAGGGATGAGAAGGCGCGGGAGAGGTTTTACAGGGAATATGGAATAGAGAGATAGGCTGGGGGTCCTGGCTATGAGGCGGGACCCTGTTAATTTATGCATGGAGAAGAGCTAACCCGGATAAACCGAACTATAAAGGTATAAAGGAAATTGCATTATCGTATCGGGAATAGTATTTATACTGTGTTGTATAAGAGCTTTCTCTTCACTTATGGGCGGCTCTCGGACTGGCAGTCACTTTCAGCAGGAAAAGGGAAGCGTCTGATGATTCCGGAAATGTGGCTGCAACTATGTTTGTTGCTGATGACATGATCCTTCCGGTCATCATGGTGACGAAAGGCTGGTATATTTTATAAGATAGAAAAAAGAGTATGAGAGAGGTAAGCCCATGAATCTGTTGCAAAAAACGGAATGATCGTCTGTTTGCAAGGGGAGAATGGGAGGTGGTTCATGTTCTTCACGAACATTCCACAGAAAATTTGATGATGAAAGAACTGGTGGAACAAAGCGGCACATCCAATGCCACTGCCATAGGGATGTGCGGGAAACTGGGATATGACGGCTATCGCCAGTTTAATGGAAATTTAGATAAGTGAAAGGTATGGTTAATTTGTATGGGTTATACTAGAATTGCCAAGATTTCTTAGAATGAAGAAAAATACCTTGCACTTTTTTGGGAGAACTGTTAATATAGGAACAAGGGTCGGGGGAATATCTTTTCCCACAATTCTTCATATGGTCATTGCAGGATCTGCATGTGTTCCATAAAGACAGAGACAAGTAAAAAGAAAATAGTTGAGATGTGCCGGAAAAGCGCTTATAATGAAAGGGAAGTCAGTATCTTGTGAGTGAACCAAGTCCTATTCGCCTTTTCGGTACGCGGAAAGGGGAGACGGATGATACTATCGCCAAAATACGATGAATCTTTTAAAGAGATGTTTGGCAATGAGACTGTGCGCAGGTATTTTATCGGTGATATCCTGGGGATCAGGCAGGAGGAGATTCACTCTGTGCGCCTTAGGAATACTTTTTTAAGGAAAGTGAGAAGACGGCAGAAGCTTGGGATACTGGATGTGCTGGTGGAGCTTAACAGCGGAAAAAAGATCAATATTGAGCTGCAGGTAAAGACGGTCAGAGATTGGGATAAGAGGCAGTTGTTTTATCTCTGCAAGCTGTACACGGAGGATATTCTGTCAGGGGAGGATTACGGCAGGCTGAAACAGTGTGTTGGTATCAGTATTTTAGATTTCAATCTGACAAACCGAAAAAAGTATCACAGTGTATACCGTCTGAGAGATGATGAGGGCAATGTGTTTTCGGAGATGCTGGAACTCCACATAATAGAACTGAAAAAGGAACTGACAGGTCAGGGAGAGGTAGATGACTGGATACGGTTTTTTAATGCCGAGACAGAGGAGGATTTAAAGATGATAAAGGCGAGTACAGAGAACCCGGGGATCCTGGAGGCGATCCGTGAGCTGAGGCGGATGAGTATGAGCAACCCGCTGCGTCTTAGGTACGAGGCGTATTTGAAGAGGGTGAGAGATGAGAAGGCCAGGGAAGGATATGTGTGGGACCAGGGGGAGGCAAAAGGCAGGGAAGCGGGAAGAATAGAGGGGGAGAAGCGTATGGCGGCTTTGACGGAACGTCTGCTGGCCGATAATCGGGTGGAGGATGTAAGGCTTGCAGCCATGGATGAGAAGGCGCGGGAGAGACTTTACAGGGAATATGGAATAGAGAGATAGATAGGCTGCAGTCAAGACCGGAGCTTTTGTTGCCGTCGGAGTTGTATCTGCGGTCATTTCTGCAAAACTGCGATAATGAGACAGTAGATCGTCCGTTTCCGCCAAGGGGATGACCGTATTTTTGCAACTTAGTAAGCAAACAAATGCTAATTGAAATAGCAGTAACAGGTTAAGTTAACCTGTTGTGCTAGTTAAGTCCGAATCGAGAAAGAGGCCTTGCGCTTTTTCTGGAGAGTTGATATTATTGGAATAAGGGTCAGGGGAATATCTTTTCCCACAATTCTTTATATGGTCATTGCAGGATCTGCATGTGTTCCATAAAGACAGAGACAAGTAAAAAGAAAATAGTTGAGATGTGCCGGAAAAGCGCTTATAATGAAAGGGAAGTCAGTATCTTGTGAGTGAACCAAGTCCTATTCGCCTTTTCGGTACGCGGAAAGGGGAGACGGATGATACTATCGCCAAAATACGATGAATCTTTTAAAGAGATGTTTGGCAATGAGACTGTGCGCAGGTATTTTATCGGTGATATCCTGGGGATCAGGCAGGAGGAGATTCACTCTGTGCGCCTTAGGAATACTTTTTTAAGGAAAGTGAGAAGACGGCAGAAGCTTGGGATACTGGATGTGCTGGTGGAGCTTAACAGCGGAAAAAAGATCAATATTGAGCTGCAGGTAAAGACGGTCAGAGATTGGGATAAGAGGCAGTTGTTTTATCTCTGCAAGCTGTACACGGAGGATATTCTGTCAGGGGAGGATTACGGCAGGCTGAAACAGTGTGTTGGTATCAGTATTTTAGATTTCAATCTGACAAACCGAAAAAAGTATCACAGTGTATACCGTCTGAGAGATGATGAGGGCAATGTGTTTTCGGAGATGCTGGAACTCCACATAATAGAACTGAAAAAGGAACTGACAGGTCAGGGAGAGGTAGATGACTGGATACGGTTTTTTAATGCCGAGACAGAGGAGGATTTAAAGATGATAAAGGCGAGTACAGAGAACCCGGGGATCCTGGAGGCGATCCGTGAGCTGAGGCGGATGAGTATGAGCAACCCGCTGCGTCTTAGGTATGAGGCGTATTTGAAGAGGGTGAGAGATGAGAAGGCCAGAGAAGGGTATGTGTGGGACCAGGGGGAGGCAAAAGGCAGGGAAACGGGAAGAATAGAGGGAAAGGCAGAGGGAAAAATAGAGGGGGAGAAGCTTATGGCCGCCCTGACGGAGCGTCTGCTGGCTGATAACCGGGTGGAGGATGTAAGGCTGGCGGCCAGGGATGAGAATGCGCGGGAGAGGTTTTACAGGGAATATGGAATAGAGAGATAGGCTGCGGGGGCCTGGCTATGAGGCGGGACCGTGTTAATTTAGAACCGGGCGGAGGTTAAGTAGTAAGAAAGTTCGTAGAAGAGAGATCTTGTGACAGGAGAAATGGGGTTATAGAAATATCCGAGGAACTTGGGAGATAGGATACGGTTATTATTCGGGATATCTGAAATATTGGCGATTGACAATTATTGGGATGGGGAAGATTAACCTGTGTGGTTCCTGTGTGGTTTCGGCCACTGCCAATACTTGCAATGTATGGGATTCTATGCTATTGTAATCTGTAGAAAACAGCCGGGCGGGAGAACAGGAAGCGGGGATCTGCCAGTCACCCCGGCTGAACATGAATGCGGGGGATAAGGAATGCGGGATTTTTTTATACAGTACGCCAATATTGCGGAGGCGATCCAGAAGACGTTCGGCAGTGGGTGCGAGGTGGTGCTCCACGATCTGAAGACACCAGAACACTCTCTGATCTATATTGTAAACAACACAGTGACCGGAAGGCAGGTGGGGGACAGTTTCAGCCAGCTGGTAAATCTGATGTATTCCAAGGAACTGGCCAATAATCATATTGCCAACTACTATTTTCGGGCGCCCAACGGAAAGCTGATCAAATCCTCAACGGTTTTTCTGTTTGACGGCGACGGGGAGCTGGAAGGGGCTATGTGCATTAACTGCGACACCTCCAGGATCCTGGAACAGATCGGATTTCTTCAGTCCCTTCTTCCAAACTGTTCAGAGATACAGAGGACGGAGGGGATTGATGATGAGATTCATGTGAAGCAGATGGTGACTTCGCTGATCGACAGCATCCTGCGGGACTGTGACCCGCAGCATATGTCCAGAGACGCCCGGATCGAGAAGATCCGTTTTATGGAGGAGAAGGGGATCTTTCTCATGAAAGGGGCCATTGAACATGTGGCGGATCAGATGGGCATCAACAAAGTGACGGTTTACGGATATTTGGATGAGATAAGGGGAAAGCGGTAGGCCATAGAAAAAATTATGGAAAACAGCTACATAGAGAGGAATACATAGTATGCAGGCGCCTTCAAAAGCAGGAGGACGGCCTGCTTTTTTCTTTATAGGAAATTGCGTCCTATGAAACAAAACACTCCAGGTGGACGCGCGCTCCGCGCATAAGGAAAATGGATGCTGTCATAACCGTGTTCCGGTGCGAGTGCGCGTCGAGACGCACACTTTTTATGCATATATGACAATGATTTCGCTTTTTATGGGGAAAATAGACAGTAAAATTGGTGAAAATATGGAAAATACACTTTTGGATAAAAAATTATTGAAATAGATAAAAAAATATGTAATTATATACGTACAAGCTTGTAAATAAAAAATTCTATATGGAGGGTTACCGATGAAAACGGAAAAGCTGCCATTTAAGGTACAGCTCTGCTACGGTATCGGGGAGATATCGAAAAACTGGATTATCTATGTACATAACATGTTTCTGCTGTTTTTTTACACGGATATTGTAAAGATCCCCCCTATCGCGGCTACGATTATCATGCTGATCTCACGGTTTTGGGCCATTGTGACGGATCCGACCATGGGGGCGATCCTGGATAATACCAGAAATACCACCGTTGGAAAGTGCAGGTTCTTTTTCAGGAACTTTTCGATTCCTGCCGGGGTGAGTATTTTCCTCTGTTTCTTTGTTCCGGAGCTGGCGGATATGGGGAAAATCTTCTGGGTTGCCATCATGTTTGTCATTTCCAGCACATTGCTGGCCACGCTGCAGGTTCCCATGAACACATTTCCCGCAAGGCTTACCCAGAGTCAGTTTGAGCGGGCAAAGCTGATGCAGTTTAAGGTTTACCTGACCAAGATCCCGTCCACCCTGATCCCGGCGGCTACGCTTCCGGCAGTGGCTCTGTTTGGCCAGGGCAATGACCGGAAGGGGTTTGCCGTCTACGGGGCGGTGACTGCCATTATCTTTACGGCGGGATATCTGATTGCTTACTGGGGGACTAAGGGGTATGAGCCTCTGGACACAGAGGAGAAGGCCAGCAAGACTGCGGTGAAAGGCAAGAAGATCGGATTTAAGGAGATGGTAAAGGGCGTGGCCTCCAACAAATACTGCCTGCTGCTTCTGATCTGCTTTATCTTTTTCCTCATGTACGCCAACCTTGAGGGGGCGGCGCTGGTGTACTATTGCCGGTATGTCTTAAAGGACACCAATGTTCTGGCTCCAAGGTCCACCATTGAGCTGGTGGTAGGGCTTGTGGGGACGCTGTTTATGGCTGTGGTGGTAAAGCGGTTCGGCAATGCCATGACCTGCTTTATGGGTGTGGTCGTGGGCGTGGGGTCATGGCTCATTCGCGGGCTTTTGGGGGACCCAGTGTGGGCGTTTCTTGGCATCGGGGCAGTGGGAGGCCTGGGGCTGACCTTCTTTTCTTCCCTGATCAACCAGTGCATGATGGACGCCATTGTTTACGGGGAGTGGAAGACCGGAGTGAAGCTGGAGGGACTGACCATGTCCGCCATCTCTGTGGGACAGAAGATAGGGGCTGCCATCGGAGGCACCATTGCGCCGGCTCTGCTGACACTCGTGGCCTACAACCCTGATCTGACGGAGCAGCCGAAGGAGGTGCTGAGCCTTTTTACGGCGGAGATGATCTGGATCCCTATGGCCTTGTATATTATCGTTGCGGCAATTTTTCTGTACATTATGAAACTGGAGAAACAGCTTCCCCAGATGCGGGCGGAGATCGAGGCCAGGAACCATGGCCAGGAGCCGGAGGCTTAGAGCAAAAACCGGTTCGGACCATGTAATGTGTGATTTGAAGGGAGAAAATGAAAATGGCAATTACCAGGATTGAGGGAAGACGGGTGCAGGAGGAAATCAAATTTCGGGTAGCCAGAGACAGCGCTCTGGCCCGGACATTCACCACAGAGGGTACGGCTCTGATCCATGGGGAGAGTATCCCTTACAGGACCATTTGCGAGGATGTGGTCTTTGAAGATCCCAGTGGAAAGCCTCTTGCCTCCATATTTATCTATTCTTATTTTCGCAGGGATAAGGAGGGGGAGAACCGGCCGGTGGCCTTTGCCTGGAACGGGGGACCTGGTTCCAGCTGCATCTGGCTGCACATGGGGATGCTGGGGATCAAAAGGATCAAATTTCAGGATCCGTTAAACGTAAATACCAGACCGCCTTTTGAGGTGGAGGATAATCCCCACTGCCTCCTTGATATCTGTGATTTTGTTTTTGTTGACCCGGTGTCCACAGGCTTCAGCCAGATTTATGACCATGAGGGAGCCAAGGCATTTTTGGGTCACACCCAGGACGCTTATTCCATTACCTGTATGATAGAATACTGGCTGACCAAGTATAACCGGTGGAATTCTCCGCGTTTTCTTTACGGCGAGAGCTACGGCGTTACAAGAGCCCTGCAGATGAGCTACTCCATGATGCTGGGAGGCGGAAAAGCAAAGCTGATCCCAATAAACGGAATGATACTCATGGGCGCGGCCCTTCAGGAGGCCAACGACCCGTCGGTGAAGTACAGGGAGGACACGGTGCTGAACCTGCCTATGTTCGCGGCTACCAATTGGTGGTATGACAGGGAGGGCAAAGGAAGCCTGGAGGATTTTCAGAAAGAGGCTATGAGATTTGCGGAGGATGAATATGTGAGGGCTCTCTTTATGGGCAATCGCCTTTCCCGGGAGGAGAAAGAGCATATCGGGGAACGCCTTTCCTATTTTACCGGGGTGGAGAAGCAGTTTTTTCTTACCCATCATCTGCGTATGGACCGTAATCAGTTCAGGATCCAGCGCCTTCCGGGGAAAAATATCGGTTACTATGACACCCGGTTTTTTATGGACGACACAGATCAGGCTGGTATGCCGGATATGCTGCCGGACGACGAGGCAATGGGGCAGTTTTCCGTGGGCTATGCCAATGTGTACAACGGCTTTTTGAGGGGCTTTTTGGGAATTGACGACAACAGGCCCTTTGTGGCTGTCAATGATTACACCAACGCAATGTGGGATGAAAGGTATGATCGGTCCACCACGGAGTGCCTGGTTGCGGCTCTGCGGCGCAACAGGTCCATGAGGGTGTTTTTTATCGGGGGCTGCTATGATATGAGCGGCGGAACATACAATACGAGGCAGATTCTGTCTCAGCTGGATATTCCCCGGGAGCAGTATTGGCTAAAAGAGTACGAAGGCGGGCATATGCCTTATATCGGTGAGGCGGGAGCCCGGCCTATGGAGGAGGATCTGCGCCGGTTTTTTGCCGAGGCGCTGTCCCGGTAAAGACCTGAGGGGCCAAGACAGACGCTTTGGGAGAAGTGACCCTATGGACGGGCAGAGGGTAAGCTGCCAAAGGAGATATACCCGTCAGACTTTACACGAAAAGGAGCAGAGGCCATGGATAAGGTTGAAGCAAAGATTATAGAGATCATTGAGTCGAGGAAAGAAGAGATCATTGGATTTGGCAGGGATATCTGGAGTCATGGGGAACTGGGGTATCGGGAATTTCGAACTTCAGAAAAATTTGCCGCAGCTCTTAGGGCCTGCGGGGTGGATCAGGTTGAGGAGCATCTGGCTGTCACCGGGGTGAAGGGAACCTTGCGGGCAAAAGAGCCAAAGGCAAGTATTGCCATTATGGGGGAGATGGACGCCCTGTATATGCCGGATCACCCCGGCGCGAACCCGGAGACAAAGGCCGCCCATGCCTGCGGCCATCATGCGCAGATCACAGCGGTTATAGGGGCTGCTATGGCTCTGGCCGATCCGGAGATACGAAAAGAACTGGAAGGCAGCGTGTCCTTTATCGGCGTTCCGGCGGAGGAATCCATTGCCTCGGATTACTATGAGAAGATCAGGGATGAAGGGCTTGTGGAGTACGCGGGAGGCAAATGTGAGATGCTGAGCAAAGGCTGCTTAAGGGATATTGAGCTGATGATAGGGCATCATATCGGTGGACAGGGCATCCGCGTTTCTTTCGGCAGCTGCAATGGATTTGTAAATAAATATGTGACCTTCCACGGCAGGAGCGCCCATTCTTTCGGGGCCGGCCACCGGGGGCTGGACGCCATGGCCGCGGCTAATATTGCCCAGCATGCCCTGGCTCTGCAGCAGGAGACATTCCGGGATCAGGATCATGTGAAGATTCATGGTTTTGTGTCCGAGGCGGGCAAAGCCAACAACATTATTGCGGACAGGGTTTCTTTGGAGTACACAGTGCGAGGGGGAAATACGGCGGCTATTGAGGATGCATCCAAAAAGTTTGACCGGGCCATGAAGGCCGGAGCATCGGCTTTTGGCTGCGGGGTGACCATAAGGACAACGCCGGGATACCTGCCGATCTACTGCTTAAAGGATAAAGAAGTGATCATCAGGGCAGCCCGGGAAGTGGGGGCCGTGACAGGATATGAGGTGGAGGTGGACCGCAGTTTTTCCCACGGAGGCGGATCCACGGATTATGGCGATATTACTGCCGTGATGCCCCTGCTGTATGTGGAGACAGGCGGATGCGCAGGAGACGGACACAGCAATGACTATCATCCGGCAGATGAATACCAGGCTTATGTAGTTCCGGCTATGGTGTTTGCCCTGACTGCTTACAATCTTGTGCGCTGTCAGGCCGCAGAGGCCAGGAGGCTTATTGATTCTTACGACAGGCCTCTTTCCCAGGAGGAGTATAGACGGTACCTGGATTCCAACAAGAGTGTCTTTTCCATGGAGCCTGCTCCCCTTCCGCTTCTTGACCAGTGACAAAAAAACAACAGGGCGGGATACTTTGGAAAAAGGAGGTGGGCAGATGGAGGGGCAAATAAGGAGCGGCAGGCTGCCTGTGGGCGTGCGGCTGGCCTACGGCGCAGGGGAGATCGGAAAGAACTTTATCATTTTCATCAACAACATGTTTATGCTGTATTTTTATACGGATGTGATCAGGCTTGACCCCGGGGCGGCCGCTGGGATCATTTTTACGGCCAGGATCTGGGATTTTCTCAATGACCCGCTTATGGGGATCCTCTGCGACAAGACAAAGGCCAGGGAGGGCAAGGTAAGGTTTTGGCTGAAATATTGCTCTGTGCCCGGAGGGATATTGCTGTTCTTAAGCTATTTTGTGCCTGCCTTTGCCGAAAAATGGAAAGTGGCGTGGGTGTTTGCCATGTACCTTCTCCAGGCCACGGTCAGCACCATGCTGAATGTACCCATGAATTCCCTGGCCGTCCGGCTGACTGACAGCGCCAGGGAGCGGGTGGTGCTGGGGCAGTTTAAGAATATTATGACCATTCTGCCGGATCTGGTGGTTAATTCTCTCACACTGCCGCTGGTGGCCCTTTTCGGCAGGGGGGACGAGCGGAGGGGATTTGCGCTGTGCATGGCTCTATACGGCGCGGCCTACGGGGCAAGTTTTCTTCTGTGCTTTCTCGGCACCAGGGGGTATGACCTGTCCTACCAACAGGAGCGGTCTTTGGCCAAAGACGGGGAGCGGGTTTCTCAGGATCTGGGATTTGGGGACATGCTGCGGGGAGTCTGGGGGAACCGGTACTGCCTGACCGTCATGGCGGCCAACATCCTTTATCTGATCTTTGCCTCCATCCAGGGAAGCTCCACGGTCCATTATCTGAAGTACAACCTGGGAAACACGGATCTGCTGGCCTTAAAATCCATGGCCGGTGTGGTCGTCGGCATCGGGGCTACGGTGGCGCTGGTGCCGTGGGTGAAAAGGCTGGGCAATGCCAGGGCTGCCACGGCGGGGTGCGCCGTCATCGTGGCGGCGGAAATAGCCCGTGTCATTCTTAAGGATTCCACGGCCTGGTATTATCTCCTTGGCACGGCGGCGGAGGGAATGGGGCTTAGTGTGTTTTCCCTGATGATTACCCAGTGCATGTACGATTCCGTGGAATACGGCAGGTACAGAAACGGCGTGAATCTTCAGGCCGTGGTCATGGCGCTGGCATCCTTTGGACAGCAGGTGGGAAGCGCGGTAGGAGCGGCCATAGCAGGGCTTCTGCTGGATTCTGTGGGGTATGTTTCGGGAAGCGAACCTATCACAAAGCGGTCCGCGGATCTGTTTTTTGCGGAAAATGTGGTGGCTCCCATGGTTATCTTTTTTGTGATTGGTTTGATATTTTTGGTTGTTGACAGGATGGAAGTCAGATTGAGAAAAATGAAAGGGGAGGGCGGATATGGAGTGGGTATTGAATCATGACCATGCCATTGAGCGGTTTTTTGAGGAGATTTCCTGGATCCCGAGGGAGACGGAGCATGAGGAGGAGATCAGCGATTATGTGATGGCGTTCGCCAGGGAGAGAGGGCTCTCCTGCAGACGGGACGCGTGGTGGAACGTGGTAGTGGAGAAGCCGGCGTCTGACGGGTATGAGAAGGCAGGGCCTCTGATCCTTCAGGCCCACATGGATATGGTGTGCGCAAAGACCCCGGACAGCTCCCACAATTTCAGGACCGATCCCATTGAGCTTGTGCTGGAGGGAAATGTGCTGAGGGCAAAAGATACGTCCCTGGGCGCGGACGACGGGTTTGGCGTGGCCTATATGCTGGCCATTTTGGATGACAAGACCCTGAAGCATCCGGCCCTGGAGTGTGTGTTTACCACCCAGGAGGAGCACAAGTCCATGGTGGGGGCAGAGCTTTTCGACGTGTCCGGCCTGCGGGGCAGACGGATGATCGGACTTGACGGCGACGGGGAGACCGTGACCTATGTGGCGTCGGCCTGCAGTGACCAGGTCAGGGCCAAAAAGCGCCTGGAGTTTGTGTCGGCGTCAGGGACTGCCCTTTGTTTTGAGATCTCAAAGGTTACAGGAAGCGTTATCCGCGGCGTGACCCATCAGGAGTGCGCCAACGCGGTGAAGATGGCGGCCCGTATGCTGGAGGGCGTTATCCACGCCGGATATCCGTTCCATCTGTGCCAGATGAAGGGCGGCGTGGGGGAGAACCGAAGCCCGGAAAGCTGCAGGGTGGAGATGATGTGCGGCACGGGGGACGGGGAAGTCATAAAGGCCATCCTTGCCCAGGAGTTTGGAAAGATGCGGACAGAATTTATGGGGGGAGAGTTTGGCGGGGAGCTGGAATTTATGCAGGTGAAGGCTCCGGAAAACATGATCACAGAGGGGATCACCAGAGACATCGTACATTTTGTGTACCTTCTGCCCAACAATCTGTTTCAGGGGGATGTAAAGACCGGGGAGCTGGTGTCCGTAAACACCATGGGTATGGCAGAGGTCAGCGGGGATACGTTCCAGGTGGTCATGTCGGCCCGTTCCCTGACCAGCAGCCCGGAGCAGGAGTTTGTGCGCCACATGCAGGTTCTGTGTCAGGCGTTCGGATTTGCCAATGACACGTCGCCCAGATACCGTTCCTGGGAGTATGACCAGGATTCCGCTCTGCGCAGGCTGGCCAATCAGGTCTATGTGGAAAACTGCGGCCAGGGGCTTCGGGAGGTTACGTGTCCCGGCGGGCTGGAACCAAGCTGGTTTTACGTGAAGATACCTGGCCTGGATGTGATCATGCTGGGGCCTGTCCACGACAATATGCACACGGTAGACGAGTATATGGATATGGGAAGTTTCCACCGGGTATACGGGTATCTGCTGAAGATCATGGAGAGGATGAGGGATTGAGATGGACAGGGAAGAGACGCAAAAGAGGATCCGGGAATATTTTGACAGCCGCGAGGAGGACATGGTCCGGGATATATTCAGGTTGATGAGGATTGACAGCCTGAAATCAGAGCCGCTGCCCGGCATGCCATTTGGGGAGAAGTGTGCCAAAGTCCTGGAGGAGGCGGAGAAGATCGCCCGGGCTTTGGGATTTCCGGTTACCAATTACGATAATTACGCCGTTGCCATTGACTTAAATGACAAGCCATCCAGGCTGGATCTGCTGGCCCATCTGGATGTGGTTCCGGCTGCCGGGCAGGTGTGGGAGGCGACAGAGCCTTTTGCGCCTGTCTTAAAGGAGGGGATCATCTACGGGCGGGGATCTGCGGACGATAAGGGACCGGCCATGGCCGCGCTGTACGCCATGGCTGCGGTGAGGGATCTGGGGGTTCCTCTTGGTTACAATGTGAGGCTGATCCTTGGGGCGGATGAGGAGAGCGGGTCTTCGGATATTGCTTACTATTATAAGAAGGAACAGCCTGCTGCCATGACCTTTTCCCCGGATTCGGATTTTCCGGTGATCAACTGCGAGAAGGGCGGATACTGGTCCGGATTTTCCGGGACGTTTCCCGCAGAGGAACATCCCGTGCTGGCGGAGTTTCATGGCGGGGACCGGGGCAACGCGGTGCCGGCTCAGGGGTGGATGAGGCTTCAAGGCGTTGACGCAGACCAGGTTACGGCTCTGTGCCGGAGGATAGACAAGGATACGGGAGTGTGGTTTCAGGTTTCCCGGGACGGGAAAGACTGTGTGGTCAGGGCGGCAGGGACGGGAGCCCACGCATCTGTGCCGGAGACAGGCAATAACGGGGTTACGGCTCTGCTGAGAGTTTTGCGCAGTCTGGGAGTGAAAGGGGAAGGAGGCACGAAGGCAGTTATGGCTCTGGCCAAAATGTTTCCCCACGGAGAATTTTACGGAGAGTCGGCAGGCGTGGCCATGGAGGATAAAAAGTGCGGAAAACTTACATTGGGCCTGAATGTGCTGCATTTTGACGGCGTGAAGGTGGAGGGGCGGATTGACTGCCGGACGCCTTTATGCGCCACGGACGAGAATGTGGCCCAGGTTTTAAGGAGGAAGTTTGAGGCTGCAGGCCTTTTGCTTGGGGAGGAACATATCTGTCCCGCCCACTACGTGCCGGAGGATTCCCCTTTTGTGCAGACGCTTTTAAGGTGCTATGAGCAGTACACCGGAAAGAAAGGGTACTGCATCTCCACAGGGGGTATGACGTACACCCATCATGTGGAAAACGGGGTGGCTTTCGGATGCGCCTTTCCCGGGCAGGATAACCGGATGCACGGGGCCGACGAGTGGGTATCCCTGGCGGATCTAAAGCTGAGCGGAAGCATCTTTGCCCAGGTTATGGCAGAGATATGCGCAGAGGAAAGCCCTGTAACAGTTCAGATAGGTCTGCGCGTTTACCGCGCTGACCGTGCGAAAGCGTAAT